>JBCCZD010000042.1:0-19967 GCA_039188275.1 Planctomycetota bacterium | reverse complement strand
CTTCACCCGCGATCTCTACGACTCGCTCGACCAGCGGTGTACGGGCATGGAGTTCGCCACCGAGATGATCATCAAGAGCAGCCTGTTCGGGGTCGACATCGCCGAGGTGCCCACCACGCTGCACCCGGACGGACGCAAGGCCCACGCGCCGCACTTGCGGACGTTTCGCGACGGCTGGCGGACGCTGCGGTTCTTCTTGATGTACAGCCCGAAGTGGACGTTCCTCGTGCCCGGCGTGGTGCTCTGCCTGCTCGGCCTGTTGGGCTATTGCCTGGCGATGCCCGGCGCCACGATCGCTGGCGCCACGCTCGACGCCCACACGCTGCTGGTCGCCAGCCTGGCGGTCCTGCTCGGCTACCAAGCGATTCAGTTCGGCGTCTTTGCCAAGACGTTTGCGGTTAGCGAAGGCCTGCTGCCAGAGAGTGACACGATGCGGTGGTTCCGCGGCGCCGTGACGCTCGAACGGAGTTTGCTGGTCGGCAGTGGCGTGGTAGCGGCATCGACCTTGCTGCTCGCCGGCGCAGCGTTGCAATGGCGAGACGCCGGCTTCGGCGAACTCGACTACGCCACGACGATGCGGTGGGTGATCCCCGGCGTAACGCTCGCGACGCTCGGCTTCCAGACGATGTTTTCCGGGTTCTTCCTCAGCATCCTCCGCATGGCGAGGAAGTAGTTTCAGGCGCGCCGCGTGAAGACTCGTCATTCGGGCGAGACTTAACCCCGAGGACGACCATGACCACCGAAGACTCCACTCAGCCCAGCACGATCGTCCACGTCGACGCATCGCAGGCGTGTTGCGATGACACCTGGGAAGCCGCTTACCAGCGGTTCGAGTCGCCGGAGGAAGAGGTCGCCAAGTTCCGGCGGCGGCTGCGGTGGTTCGGCGCCGACCGGTGGGACCGCGCCCTGTCGATCGTCGAACTATTCTGCGGCCGCGGCAACGGGCTGGTCGCTTGGCGGCAGTTGGGCTTCACAAACCTGGAGGGCGCCGACCTCTCCGAGCCGTTGCTGGCCGAGTACACCGGCCCCGCCAAGTGCTACGTCGCCGACTGCCGCAGGCTACCGTTCGAAGACAGCTCGCGCGACGTGCTGGTCGTGCAGGGCGGGCTTCACCACCTGCCGGACCTGCCGGGCGACCTGGAGCAGACGCTCGCCGAAGCGCACCGGGTGCTCAAGCGGGGCGGGCGGTTCCTGGCGGTCGAGCCCTGGAACACGCCGTACCTGCAGTTCGTCCACGCGGTGACCGCGCTGCCGGCCGCCCGGCGGTCGTGGGGCAAGCTCGACGCCTTCCAGCAGCTCTACGAGCACGAGCGCGACACCTACGACAACTGGCGTGGCCGGCCGGAGGAGATCCTGGCGTTGTTCCGCGCCCGGTTCCATGTCGAGCGCGAGACGGCACGCTGGGGCAAGCTCTGCTTCCTTGGGCGGAAGCAATGAACGCCTACCGACGCCTCTGCCGAGCGCTGCCCGCTTGGGTGGTGTTGCTCGTGGTTGGCGTGCTCGCCGGCGGCGTCAATGCGTGGCTTGTCGCGCTAAATCCTCCGGCGCCGCGCGTGCATGACGAGTTCAGTTACCTGCTGTCGGCCGACACGTTCCTCGAAGGCCGGCTCACCAACCCAACGCACGCGCACTGGCCTCACTTCGAGACCATGCACGTCATTCATCAGCCGAGCTACGCATCGAAATACCCGCCCGGGCAGGGGCTGCTGCTGGCGGCGGGGAAGGCGCTCACCGGTTGGTCGATGGCGGGCGTCTGCTTCGCGACCGGGCTGGCGGCCGCCGCGTGCGTGTGGATGCTGCGGGTGTGGATGCCGATGCGGTGGGCGGTGGTTGGTGGCCTGCTCGTCGCGTTCCACGCCGGAATCCAGCTCCAGTGGGGGATGAGCTACTGGGGCGGGGCCCTCGCCATGGCCGCCGGCGCCGCGGTCGTCGGCGGCGCCGCGCGGCTCGCCCGACCAAATGGCCCTCTGCTCACCTCGGCGATCGCCTACGCGATGGGCGCGCTGACCCTCGCGGTAACGCGCCCGTTCGAGGGGTGCCTGCTGGTTGTCGGCTCGGCGGTGATCGTCGCGTGGGGGTGGCTCCGAGCCGATCAAATGCCCCGGCGCCGGGCCGTGACGCGCGTCGTGGCGCCGGCGGCGTTTCTGGGCGCCGCTGGAGGAGCGGGGCTGCTGGGTTACAACGCCACCGTGACGGGCGACCCGCTGCGGATGCCGTACCAGGTGCACGAGCAAGACTACGGCGCGACGCCCCTCTTCGTGTGGCAAGCGCCCACCGCCGACCACGAGTATCGCCACGACCCGCTGCGGCGGTACCACCTAGCGGCGTCGATGTGGTGGCACCACCAGCAGCAGACCTTCGACGGCTTCGTGACGCTCAAGGCGTGGTTGACGCGGTGCTCGCTGGAGTTCTTTCTGCCGGCGCCCATCGCGCTGGCCACGCTGGCGATCGGCTGGTCGCGTCGCCGCCGGCTTTGGCCGTGGCTGCTGCTCGGCATCGGCGTTTGGGGCGCGTCGTTGGGAGCTGTCTGGATGTTCCCGCACTACCTGGCGCCGATCGCCCCGCTGCTTCTGCTTGCCGTCGTCGCCGGGCTGCGTTCTTTCCGCACGCTCGAACGCCGCTTGCCATCCCGGCGGCGCTGGATCACGCCGTCGTTGGTGATGCTGCAAACGCTGATCTTTGCATTCGCCGCCTACGACCGCGCAAAGGCGCCGCGCGAGGGCTGGGCCTACACGCGACAGGCGCTGACCGCCGAGCTAGTCAAAATGCCCGGCCAAGACTTGGTGTTCGTCCATTACGCGCCCAATCATAACGTCCATGACGAGTGGGTCTACAATCGCGCGGACATCGACGCCGCGCCGGTCGTCTGGGCGCGAGAGCTTGGTGGATCCGCGGACGAGGCGTTGCGCGACTACTTCCACGACCGCCGCGTCTGGGTGCTGCACGCCGACGAGCAGCCCAAGCGGCTCGTCCCCTACGAGGCGCCGTCCAGCGGGGACATCGCCGGCGCGCCGGGTGAGTTAGCCTCTGGCTGACTCCAGAACACACGGCGTCACGCCGCTCGGCGCACATTCGCGCGTTGAACAAACGCCGCGTAGTCGTCGGGCGTGTCGATGCCCGGCGCCGCGTCGGCGATCTGCCCGACGCGGATTGTTTCGCCCGCTTCGAGCACGCGCAGCTGTTCAAGCTGCTCGGCCTGCTCTAGCGGCGACGGCGGCGTCTCCGCCAGGCGGAGCAGGAAGTCCCGCCGGTAGGCGTACAGCCCGACGTGCTGGAATCGCTGCTGCGGCGTCGCGAGCGGATCACGCACGAAGGGGATCGGGCTGCGGCTGAAGTAGAGCGCCCGGCCGGCGCCGTCGAACACCACCTTCACGTTCGACCGGTCGGCGACGCGGGCCGGTTGGTCGATCGGCGTCGCGAGCGTCGCCATGGCGGCCGACGGATCGGATTCGAGCATCGCAATCACCCGGTCGATCGCCGCCGGGTCGAGCTCGGGCTCGTCGCCCTGCAGGTTTACGAAGACGTCGACGTCGGGCCGAGACCGGGCGACCTCGGCGACGCGGTCTGTCCCGCTCGCGCACTCTGGCGAGGTCATCACCGCCTCACCGCCGAACGACTGGATGGCTGCACGGATCGCCTCGTGGTCGGTCGCCACGACAACGCTCGATGGCCTGCCTGCCCGGCACGCGGTCTCGTAGGTGTGCTGCACGAGGGGCTTGCCCGTCTCGGCGAGCAGCATCTTCTTGGGCAACCGTGTCGACGCCAGGCGAGCGGGGATGACGACGCAGCTTCTCATGCTTCAAACACTGGGGGAGTGGTGGCGGGCGCCCGGCAGGGCGAGGGCGTTATCGGGGGGCGTTTGATCGGGGGGACACTAAACAATCACACCGCCCCGCGGGATAGCAGTTCCCGGCCGGTGCTTGCAGCGAGAGGCGGCTGGCGTTTGTGGTTCGGCCCCACCACCGTACAATTCCATCACGAGCCTTTCCAAGAAAGACGACTCCCACGCAAGCGATCCCACTATGTGCGGCATTGTCGGCTACATCGGACCCAACCACGCCGCCGACTTTTTGCTTGAGGGGCTCCGCCGGCTAGAGTACCGCGGTTACGACAGCTCCGGAATCGTCACGACCGAGGGCCCCGGCGGCCTGGCGATTACGAAGACCGCCGGCCGGATCGACGACCTTGCCAAGGCCCTGCAGCAGACGCCGCACACCGGGTCGCTCGGTATCGGGCACACGCGGTGGGCGACCCACGGCCCGGCGACCGACGAGAACGCCCACCCCCACGTCGGCGGCGACCACGATCTAGCGCTGGTCCACAACGGCGTCATCGAGAACTACCGCGAGCTGAAGGAGTCGCTCGAGCAGCTGGGCTTCCAATTCGACACCGCCACGGATAGTGAGGTCGTTGCGCACCTTATCGCTAGCGAGTTGCGGGAAATCCAAGGGGGGGACGCCGAACTCGACGGTCCACACTCGGACGACCCTTACGCGGTGCTCATTGCTGCCGTGCAGGCGGCTACAAGCCAGCTCCGCGGCACTTACGGCCTGGCGGTTGTCTTCCGCGAGTGGCCGGAGGTGATCCTCGCCGCGAGGCTCGGCAGCCCGCTCGTCTTGGGCATCGGACAAGGCGAGCACTTCATTGCTAGCGACGGGTCGCCGCTGGTGGGGCACACCGACAAGATCGTCTACCTCGCCGACCACGAGTTGGCGGTGGTCACCAGCGACTCGATCCGCGTGCTCAGCCGCGACGAGGGGCCGATCGCCCACGACGTCGAACGGCTGGAGATCGACTCCAGCCAGGTCGAGCTGGGCGGCTACCCCCACTACATGCTCAAGGAGATTTTCGAGCAGCCCGAGTCGATCCGAAACGCCGTGCGTGGCCGGCTCGACAAGGACGAGGCGACCGCCGTCTTCGGCGGGTTGAACCTGTCCGCGCAGCAGCTGCGGGCGGTTGATCGGCTGGTGCTGACCGCCTGCGGCACGAGCTGGCACTCGGCCCTCGTGGCGGAGTACATGATCGAGACCTTCGCCCGCATCCCGGTGGAGGTCGAGTACGCCAGCGAGCTGCGGTACCGCAACCCGCCGCTCTCGCCCCAGACGCTTCTCTTCGCCATCACGCAGAGCGGCGAAACGATCGACACCCTCGCGGCGATGCGTGAGATCAAACGCAAGGGCCACCCGACGCTAGCCGTCTGCAACGTCGTGGGCAGCACGATCGCCCGCGAGGCGGACGGGGGAATCTACCTGTACGCCGGGCCCGAGATCGGCGTCGCCTCGACCAAGGCGTTTACGTCGCAGTGCGTGGTGCTGGCGCTGCTGGCCTTGTACCTCGGCCGTATCCGCCACCTCAGCTTCGAGGCGGGGCAGCGGATCATCGACGAACTCGAGGCGCTCCCCGAGCAGGTCGAGCAAGCCCTCGAGGCGAACAACGCCTGCCGCCGCATCGCCGCCAAGTACGCCGGTTGCGACAACTTCCTGTATCTCGGTCGGCAGTACAACTTCCCAACTGCCCTAGAGGGGGCTCTCAAGCTCAAGGAGATCAGCTACATCCACGCCGAGGGCTACCCCGCCGCGGAGATGAAGCACGGGCCGATCGCCCTGGTCGACGACAAGACGCCCAGCGTGTTCATCGTGCCGCAGGGCCCGGTCTACGAGAAGGTGATCTCGAACATGGAAGAGATCAAGGCACGCGGCGGGCCGGTGATCGCGATTGTTGACGACGCCGACGACCGCGCGGCCGACATCGCCGACGACGTCATCCGCGTGCCAGTGGTCGCCGACTTCGCCCAGCCGATCGTCACGGCCGTGCCGCTGCAACTGCTGGCGTACCACATCGCCGTCCTCCGTGGCTGCGACGTCGACAAACCACGCAACCTAGCGAAGAGTGTCACGGTGGAGTGATCCGTTCTAAGGCGGCGCCCCGTCACGCGGCGAACGCGTGCCAGTACAGCAGAACGGCCACGGTCTTGGCGTCCTCGACCTGGCCACGGCGGATCATCGCCACGGCTTCGTCAATCGGGACGACCAGGTTCTCGATCTCTTCCCCCGCCTCGCGGGCCGCCGCGCCGGGCGTTAGGCCCTCGGCGAGGAAGCAGTGCATGCGTTCGTTCAAGATACCGGGCGACATGTAGAAGCCGGGCAGTTCTGCCCAGCGGCTGGCCGTGTAGCCCGTTTCTTCTCGAAGTTCTCGTCGGGCTGTCTCGACCGGTGGCTCGGGGGGGTTCGAGCGTTCCGGCCGGTAGCTCTAGCAGCGTCTTTCCCACGGCGACGCGGTAGTTGCGGATCAATACAACCTGCCGGGGCCCTTCGCGCGGGGTCAAAATAGGCAGGATCACCGCGGCGCCGGGGTGCTGGATGGTCTGCTTCGGCACGGGGTGTCTGGAGCCGGTTGCCAGCTCATGCTCGACGACGACAAAGCGGTCGGTCCGCAGCAGCTCTCGGGGCGCCAAGTCTGCTCCTCCTCCAAAAAACCATGGTACGCAGGCGCGCGGCGTCCGCCGCATCGACAAGTTTGCCGCTCCCGTGGGGCACTGATACCATACGGTCGGTGGCTACGCACCACCGCGTACCGGCGGCGGAACCGCTGTACCACGGCAGACCAATCCCTCAGCCTGCGGCAGAATTTCCAGATGACATCGCACAACGGTCGTCGTTGGTCGATTGCCTTTGGTGAGTGGTGGGGCATTCCCGTCCGCCTCCACTTGCTGATGCTGCTGTTCGCCGCCTTGGCGGTAGGCGTGACGCTGGACGGGAGTTGGTCCAATGGCCTGATGACCGCCGCGGTGCTGCTGGCGAGCGTCGTGCTCCACGAAGCGGCCCACTGCTTGGTGGCGCTGCGCCTGGGAGGACGAGTCGAGGCGGTCGTCCTGAGCCCGATAGGCGGCCTGCACGCACCAAAGGTACCCGACGAACCCGAGCCCCAGCTCTTTGTCGCCCTTGTTGGGCCGCTGACCAACCTCGCCGTGGTGGCCGCGGTGACGCTTGCGTTGCTTAGCGTCGAGGCGCCCCCGAGCGAAGTGCTCCCGTTGTTCAATCCGGTGGGCCCCTCCGGCGTGCTCGAAGGTGAACTCGGAATGGTCGCCCTGAAAGAGGCGCTCTGGATCAATTGGGCCTTGTTCCTTCTCAACCTGCTGCCGGCCTACCCGTTCGATGGCGGGCCGGCACTACGCGCCGCGTTGTGGCCGCTTGTCGGCCGGCGGACCGCGGCGGTGGCAACCGCTTACACTGCGCAGGCGTTGTCCGCCCTGCTTTGCGTGCTGGCCGTGGCGGTCGAGAAGAACGAGCCCGAGGCGGTCATGCCGCTCTGGGCGCCGCTGGTGACCCTCGCGGTGTTCTTATTCTTCAGCGCCCAGCGCGACCTGTCGCTGGCCGGCGCCTTCGAGACCACGCCCGACGCGGAGCGGCTTTATCCGCGCAAGCCACGGGGGCAAGACTTTTACGACACCGAGTGGCTCGACGAGGACGACGACATGGTGCTCGTTGAACAAGGGGTTGAGTCCCGCCGGGACAAGCGTCAAAGAAAACGAGAGGCCGACGAGGCTTCCGAAGACAAACGGGTGGACGACATCCTGGCCCGCCTTCACGAGACGACCTTCGAACAACTCTCCTCAGAAGACCGTGCTATCCTGCAGCGTGCGAGTCGGCGTTACCGCAGCCGGAGTCGCGGCGACGTGGACGCCCGGGGTTGATAGGCGAGGTCCGCGGCAGCCGCCGCTGGAATAATCGTTACACGCGGCTTGGTCGGACTTCGCCGCCCCGCAAGTCGCCGCCGCCGATGCCCGCGGCGTGGGCCCCTGTCTTTCCGGCGGTATGTTTGCGAAGAGCGTTCTGCGCCGGCGACTGCGCGTCGCCACGCCCCCCATCCCGATGGCCCACGCCACGTGCTCCCAACGAAGACCTCGACGCTGCCCGACCTGCCATCGGCGGACGCCGGTCACCCTTCGGTGACTTGGGCCGCCGGCGACCGCGTCGTGTCAGCCGGCCTGGGAGAGGCTTTGCAGGGCTTGGAGGAAGCGTTCGGCCAGTCGTTTGCGGTCATGGACCTCGCCTCCGGCAGGCTCGAAAGCGTGTCGGCGGATTGGCTCGGCGGCGACATTTTCTCCCGCGCAGCGCTCTGCGAAGAGGTCGCCCGGCGCGGCCGAGTTGAGGTTCTTGAAGACTGCGCCCCGCTGCTGGTGCTCGCGATCCCGCTCACCGCCGACGCCGAGTCGACCGACCTGCTCGCCGTGTCGACCTTCCTCACGCAGCCGGTCTCGGCAGCCGGCGAGATCGCGCCCGCCGCCGCCGCCCTGGGCGTCGCGGAAGACCACGCCCTGCGTTGGGCCGAAGGCCGCACCGCCTGGCCGCCAGCCGCGCTGCTGTCGGTAGGCCGGAGCTGGCACAACGCCGAGGCCCATCGGCAGAAGAACGAGCAGCTTAAGGCGCAGCTGACCGACGTCTCGTCGCACCTGCTGAGCACCTTCGAGGAGCTCAGCATGCTGCACCGCTTAACGGAGCGATTGTCGCTGAGCAGCAGCGAGTCCGAGCTGTGCGAGCTGGCGCTGCACTGGCTGTCGGATATCGTCCCCGCCGAAAATCTGGTGGTGATGATTAACACGCCTCAAACGACGCGCACCACTGAGTCGGGGCCGACAACCGAGGTGCTCTCTTCGGGCAACCGCCGGCTCGAAGAGTCTGAGTTCCCGTCCTTTATCGAGCGGCTCGGGCCCGAGGCGGCGCGGCGCGCGCTGGTGCTCAACCGGGACAAGACGAGCTCGCCCACCTGGTGCTACCCGGACATCAAGGAACTGATCAGCGTCCCGATCCGCGCCGGTGAGCGCGTGCTCGGTTGGCTGTTCGCCCTCAACTACGTCCCCGGCGCCGGCGTCGACACCGAGTTCGGCACGATCGAGGCCAGCCTGCTTTCCAGCGTCGCGGCGATCCTGGGCGTCCACTGCGGCAACATCGACTTGTACCGGGAGCAGAGCGAGTTCTTCGAGAGCGTGATCCGGGCGCTGAGCTCCTCGATCGACGCCAAAGACCCGTACACATGCGGCCACAGCGACCGCGTCGCGCGGATCGCGGTCTGCCTGGCTCGGCAGATCGGGTGCAACGCCGAGGAACTCAACACGATCTACCTCTCCGGCCTGCTCCACGACATCGGCAAGATCGGCATCGACGACAACGTGCTCCGCAAGCCCGGGAAGCTGACTAAAGAAGAGTACGAGCATATCAAGGCCCACCCGGAACTCGGCTACAAGATCCTCGAAGGGGTCAAGCAGCTCCACAAGGTGTTGCCGGTGGTCCTCCACCACCACGAGGCCTGGGACGGCAGCGGCTACCCGACGGGCCTCGCGGCCGAAGAGTGCCCGCGGCTAGCGCGGATCGTCGCCGTTGCCGACTCGATCGACGCCATGGGCAGCGACCGGCCTTACCGGAAGGGCATGCCCGCCGAGAAGCTCGACAGCATCCTCCAGGCGGGGGCCGGCCGGCAGTGGGACCCCGACGTCATCAGCGGCTACTTCACCGTCCGCGACGAGGTGCGGCGGATCACGGCGACCGAGCGCGCTCCACAGGCGCTGGACGTCCGCGAGTGGGACGCGACGCAGGAACCGTCCGATTCTCAACCCGCACCAAACAAAGCCCCAGCGGTGGAACCCGTGGGCGCTACGCAGGCGGACAACACCGACGCTAACGCTCAACCGTAGCCGCGGCGCCGGCGGTGGTGGTGAGCGCTGCCCCGGCGTCGGCGTGCGTCCGCCGGACGTACGCCAACGCGGTCCCGGCGGCGCTGGCGACGCTCGTCACTCGGCCTGCCGATTCCCCCTCCGCGGTGAGTTCGTCACCGGTGGTCAATGCGCCTGGTTCCGCCCGCAACCGCACGAGCAATTGGTTGACGCGCCCCAGCGCGTCGATCCTGGCGACCGTTTCCTGCCCTAGGTAGCAGCCCTTCGTGAAGCTGATCAGGTCCGCGTCGCGGTTTAGCTCTTGCGGCAGGTTGCGAGCGTCGACGTCAATCGCGTCGAGCGGGAACCGGCTGGCAATCCGGGTCTCGGCAGCCGGTCCGTCGTCGTCGGGGGCCTTCGCCGCAGGGGCGCCAGGTTCTTCGATGACCAGCCGCGCGCCGTGGCCAAACGCGGCAAGCGGGAATCCTTGACCGTCCGAGTGGCTTAAGGCCAAGGCCACGCCGGCGGCCGGCGTATCGAGGGTTAGCGCCTCGCGGATGTGGTAGCGGTCGAGATGCTCCGCCAGGGAAGGCGCCAGCGGCGACGTCACGACGATGTCAACGCCTTCGGCGTCGCGGCACAGCACCGTGTGGGCTAGCACCTTGCCTTTGACGTTGCAAAAGAGCGCCTCGCACGACTCCCCGCCAGCTAGCCGCTTGACGTCGTTGGTGCACAGGTTGTGGAGAAACGAAACGGCGTCGGCGCCATGCACGCGAACCACGGACCAATCGGTCGGCACGGGCTCGCCGGTCTGGCTAGATGAACCGCCCATCACCGCTCCCCGGGCAGCTGGGCGGCTTTGGGCGCCGCCAACGGCTTGCCGTTCGGCCCGGGTTCCTCCGCTAAGTCACCGGGGTCTTCGACCAAGTCAACCGTGGCGTGCTGGGCCCCCTCGACGATGATGCAGGTCGTTCGGCGGCTTGCCAGCCGCGAGAGCTCGGCCTCGTCGGCAACTGGCGCCAGGCCCACCTCCTCAACCCAATCGGGCGGCAAGTGGCTCATGAAGTAGACCGGCCCCCGCTCCTGCGCCGACAACAGCTTTGCCGCCGCCGAGGCGCCGGGAGCGTCGCTCGAAGCGAGCACGCGGTAAGCCTGATCGGGGTCGCCACACGCCAGGACCGCGGCGAGAGAGTCATCCAGCGGCTCGTCGAGCTCCGTGCAGAGCGCGAGCGCACCGCCGTCGCTAGTCAATCGCTCGGCGAGCTCAACGGCGCGGCCAACGTTCTCCCAAGTCTGCTCACGGCAGTCCCCGCTGAGCGTGGCGATGACGAGGTTCGCCCGCCGGTTGACCGCCTGGCGCCAGAGCCGGGCGGTGAGGTCTTGCGCCGCCGTCTGCACCGCCTCGGGCGGCCCGACAAACACCGCGGCAACCCCACCCGTACGGCTCGGCACGGCTTGAGCGACAAGGGTGCAACCAAGCAGCCAGCCGACCTCGTCGGATAGCGAAGTGAACCGGTGACCGTCGCAACTGGCGCGCGTTGTGGGTGGCGTCTGCCACGCGGTGGCGTCGGCAAAGGCGGGGTAAAGATCAGCAAAGACGCCGCCACCCCCAGCTGATCCATCGCTCGGGCCGCGAGCGCATGTCAAGGGGATGACGACGTCGGCGTCTACCAGCCGGCGGTTTAGTAGCACCTGTTGCTCGCTGTGCGTTACGCCCGCGAAGCAGAGCTGCTCGTCGTCACTCGCGTCGTGCGAAACGACTTCGCAACGGTTGCCGAGGGGAGAAGTCATCAAGTGCTCGGCGTCACGGCGGTCGGCGGCGACGATGGTCACGGCGCCGGGGTCGACGCCCGCGTCCTCAAGAGCCGTCACCAGCCCGGCGAGCATCTCCTCGAAGCACGGCACGCCCTCGCCGAGGGCGATAGCGACGCGGTCGTCGGGAACCAAGCAAGCGGAGAGCGGCGGGTAGCCAAGCGGCTGGCGAGCGGCCGCGGCGGCGCATTCGGCAGCCGGGACGTCCGCGACGCCACTGGCGCCCGGCGAGCCGATCTCGGCTTCGGTTTCGATTTGAAGCCGTCGACCTGCGCCGACGTGGAGTGTGGTTGGCATCGTGCTTGCCCGACGGATTTCGCGGAGCTCTTAATGATGGCGCGGCTAGTGCACGCCCGCAATCGGACGTTCCATTACGCGGTCCGAGTTCTCCCGTTGATCGGCTATGGTTCACTAGCGACACAGCGATCAGTAGCAGTGAATGGTATCGCTCGCGTTTCGGCGTGGTCAACCGCCGCGGAAGACGTGACTGGTCGACTCCGCGGGCTTGTGATACCGTCGAGGCGGAATGACGCACCCCGCCCTAAAAAAGGCTCCCTACCCGTTCTTCCGTCGCCTTGGCTCGGTCGCGGCGTCGGCTCTGGCGTTTTGCGTTGTTGGTGCTGCGATTGCAGCGGGACAGCCCGTGACGGGCGAAGGCCGGCCGACGGCGGAGCAGGTCCTAGACGATATGGTCGCCGCCTACCGGGCAGCGGATACCTATTTCGACAACGCCGAGTACCACGAGCGCTTCGTGCAGCGCGGCGATGGCGTGCCTCGTCGGTCCGAGCCTCACCAGGTTTCCGTCGCCTGGCAGCGGCCGCGGCGGCTGCGGGTCACCCGGCAGGCGCCCGCGCCGGGGGGCAAAGGGCTGCGAGTCACCCTCGCCTGCGACGGCAACCGTGTCCGGCTTCGGTCGAGCGACCACCCGGCCGAGTGCATCGATCGGCCGGCGCCCGAGGCTTTGCAACGCGGCGACATCCTGAGCCTCGGCGAAGCGGCCGGCACGCTGTTGCCCGTACCGCTGGAGAACTTGTACCCTCAGTTGGAGCTGCTCCTCTCCACCGACAAGAGCCCGCCGAAGTTGCTACTGTCGGCCGATGCGTCGCTGCTGCCAAGCGATGACCTCCAAGGCGCCGCTTGCCACCGCGTGCGGATCGACCGCCCGGCGGGCAAGTACATCGCATGGATCGACCAGCAGACCCACCTGCTGCGGCGTTTGGAGATGCCGACTGACGAGGTCCGCCGGCAACTCGACCCCAAGAACGCCTTGATGCGACTCGACCTCTGGATCGACTTCAAGGACGCCACTTTCAACACGCCGATCAGCGTCAAGGCGTTCCAGCTCGAACCGGGCGCCGGCGTCGCACTGGTCGAGTCGTTCCAAGCCGACCAGTCACCGGCGAGCAAGCCCGCTGCATCCGATCAGTAGCCGCGGCGGCGACCCCGCGGCCGACTCCCCAACGAAACGCGAGCGAGGACCAACCATGGCGACCGTCACCGACGAACAGATGCTGGCGTGGTGCGAGACCATCGTCAAAGGCCGCGAGGCGGCGCCCGACCTCACGCTCAACGACTACCTGGCCGACGTACCACGGCTGGACTCTTTGGCCGACGTGCCGGGTGGCACGCCCGTGCTGGTCCGCGCCGACGTTGACGCCAAGCCGGGCGCCGCGGTCGGCGACGGGGACATCCGCCTTCGTTCGATGGTCGAAACGCTCAAGCACGGCCGCGAGAAGGGCTGGAAGCAAGTCCTCTTCGGCCACATCGGACGCAAGCCGGAGGGTTCACTCGAGAAGGTGGCCAAACGGATCGGCGAGCTGCTCGAGTGCGAGGTCCCGCTGATCGAAGACTGGCTCGACGAGTCGACGACGACCGTCACCCCCGCCGTGGCCGAAGCGATCGAGTCGGCGCCGCCGGGCGCCGTGATCGTGCTGCAGAACACCCGCAAGTACAGCGTCGAGCGCGTGCTGTGGAAGGCGAAGGTTGGCGACCTCGTCGGCATCGCGCCGCAGCTGGCCAAGTTCGCGAACGAAATCGCCACGAAGGTTTCGACCGTCTACGTGAACGAAGCCTTTAGCGCCGGTTCGCTTGACGCGTCGAGCGTAGCCGTGCCGGCGTCGATGGACCGCGTGGCGCTCGGCAAGTACGCGGCGGGCGAGTTCGACGGGCCGATGCAGCAGTGCCTCAAGGCGGACCTGGCCGTCTTCTCCGGCATCAAGATCGACAAGCTCGACGACATGGAGGCGATGATCGCCCGCGGCACGATCAAGCAGATCTTCGCGTCGGGCTCGCTGGCGATGGCCATCCGCAAGGCGATCGGCCAGCTGGACGACGCCCCCGTCTGCCTCGGCGCCGCGGAAGACCCCGCCAACAGTGGCCAGCCCTGGTTCATCCCGGAAGACCGCATCGCCCAGGCCAAGGCGATCGTCGCCGACGGCCGGGAGAAGGGCATCACTTTCACCGTCCCGTGCGACTCGGTGATCGAAGACGGCGGCTTCAAAGATGAACTGGAGCCAAGCGACCAGCAGCTCGACATCGGCCCGAAGTCGATCACGGCGTTCAGCGAGGCGGTCGGGGCCTTCATCGAACGGACCGGTGGGAAGGCAGTCGCCTTTCACAACGGCGTGTTCGGCGTCTTCGAAGACCCGAAGTTCGAGGCGGGCACCAAGGCCTGGATCCCCGAGCTAAGGCGCATGAAGGACGCCGGAGTCGAGGTGTACGTCGGCGGCGGCGAGGGTGGCAAGGCCCTCGACAAGTACGGCGAGCCCGATTGGGTCACCCACTGCTTCACCGCCGGCGGGACGGTGCTCAACGCCCTGGGCTCGGAGCCGGTGCCGTATCTGGTGGCGCTGCGAGCGGCGGCGAAAGGCTAGAAGCGTCGCTCGCCGCCGACCATTTGCTTGCGCCGGCTCAGTAGCCAACAGGCGAACCGCTTCTACCCACCGGCCGAGTATGACGTCGCAACCGCCTTGATGACGCTCAGCGAAGACCAGGCGGCCAAGCTTTACGACGGCGGCGCTATCACGCGATCACCCGCAACGCCGCCGATGCGGCAGCCGTCGCCTGGTTTTTGGTCGGCGCCTCGCAAAACACCCGCACAATCGGCTCCGTATTACTCCCCCGCACCAGCAGCCACTTCTTCTCTTCCGGCCAGTCGAGCCGCAGGCCGTCGAGGCGGCTTGACTCGGCGTCCTTGAAGTGGGCTTCGAGGGCGTCGAGCGCCGCGGGGATCTTATCTCGGTCGACCGCAACCTTCGCCTTGTGGATCGCGTAGCGTGGCAGCTCGTCGACCAGGGCGCTGAGCGGCAGGTTTCGCGTGGCCATCGCGTCGAGCACCAACGCCATGCCAACCATGCTGTCGCGGACCAGGCCGACGCGGGGGTGAATCACGCCGCCGTTGCCCTCGCCGCCGAGCACGGCGCCGACCTCAACCATCTTGTCGACGACGTTCGCCTCGCCGACGGCCGCTTGGTGGAAGGGGACGCCGAACTCCTCGGCGATGTCCTGCGTCATGCGGCTCGTGGAGCAGTTGGTCACCACCGGCCCGGGGGTTTGAGCCAAGACGTGCTTCACGCAAAGGGCCGGCGTGTACTCTTCACCAACGTAGCGCCCACCACCGTCGATCAACGCCAGACGGTCGGCGTCCGGGTCCTGGCAGAAGCCGACCGCAAAACCGCCATCGGCTACCTGCTGAGCGACTGACTTCAGGTTTGCCGCGGCTGGTTCCGGCGGATGGTCGAACAGGCCGTCGGGCTCGTCGCCCAGGACGGTGACGTCGCAGCCGAGCACCTCGAGCAGCGGCGCCCCGACCACGGCGCCGGCGCCGTGGTTCGCGTCGAGCAGGACGCGGAACGCCTTGGACCGGATCTTGTCGACGTCGACCAACGACTTGACGAGTTCTATGTGCCTGGTCGTGGCGTCGGTCAGCTGCAGGTGGACGCCCATCTTGTCGTGCGGGGCCCACGCGATCTCGCCGGCGCCGAAGCGGTCGGCGACCGCCTGGCCAGCTTCGGCAGGCAGCACTCGACCTTCGGGGCCGAACAGCTTCAGCCCGTTGTATTCTGCCGGGTTGTGGCTGGCGGAGATCTGCACGCCCCCCACGCACTTCAAGTCGCTAGCGATCACGCCCACTGTTGGCGTCGCGGCGATGCCGGCGTACACCACGTCGTGCCCCGTCGAGCGTACCGCCGAGCGTACCGCCGACGCGAGCATCGATCCGGTGTCGCGCCCGTCGCGGGCGACAACGACCAATCCGGGCGGCAACGCGCCCGTGAACGCCGCGACGTACCGCGCCGCGACATCCGGCGTGAGCGACTCGCCAACGACGCCGCGGAGGCCAGAAACGCTGATGATTAGAGACATAAATCTGGGGCGAGCGGCTCAACGGGCGGCGGAACGAACGACGGCCTCGTAGCTTATTGATGATTGCGCGGCTAATGAACCCCTGAGATCGTGCTTTCCCCTACGTAGCCCGGGCTCCCGTTGGTCGCCCTCGGTTCATTAGCGGCGCAGCGATCGTTAGTGCAAGTAGTGGAACGCGTCGAACAAAGCTCCTACGATAGGTGAGACCGCTTGACCGCCCGTCGCTTGACCGCCTCATGCCCCGGCGCCTTCTCGACACGGCCTCCGCAACCCACTCGCATGACGGAACGCCCCACGTCTCGCCGAGAATTCTTGCACGGGCGATCGGCCGCCGAGGCGTTGGCCGGCGCCGTGGATCAGGCGGACTGTCACACGCCGCCCGCGGCTTCCGCCCCGGCAACACTTACGCTGACGCGGAGGGCCATGGCGTGCGAGTTCCAGGTACGCTTGCCCGCTTCGCCCGCCGAGAACGATACCGAGGCTGCGCTCGCAGCCCTCGACGCGGTCGAGACAATCGAAGACCGCCTGACCGTTTATCGCTCGGAGAGCGAGGTCCAGACGCTCAACCGGGAAGCGGCGGACGGGCCGGCCTGGGTCGAGCCCGACGTGTTCGAGTTGCTCGCGCTCGCGGAGCGGTTGCACGCCGACACCGGCGGCGCGTTTGACATCACCAGCGGACCGCTGTCCGACACCTGGGGCTTTTCGCGGCGAGCGGGCCGCGTGCCGACGCCCCACGAGATAGCCGGGGCGTTGGCGCGCGTTGGCTGGGGCGGCGTTGCCCTGGACCCCTCCGCCCAGACGGTTCGGTTCGCCACGCCGGAATTGCGAATCAACTTCAACAGCATCGGGAAGGGCTTCGCGCTCGACGCGGCGGGAGACGTCCTAAACCGGCACGGGGTAGGCAGCTACTTGCTGCACGGCGGCCGCAGCACGCTGCTAGCCGCCGGCGTCGCGCCAGGCGAGCCCAGCGAGCAGCGCAACGAATCAGGCGGCTGGGGCGTTGGCGTCCGGCACCCGCTGAGGCCGAGTGAGCGGATCGCCGAGTGCCGGCTGCGAAACGCGGCTTTCAGCACGTCGGGGTCGGCGACGCAGTGCTTCGTGCACGCGGGGCGCCGCTACGGACACCTGATTGACCCGCGTACCGGCCAACCGGTAGAGGGGCTGCACAGCGTGTCTGTCATCGCCCCCACCGGCGCCGAAGCCGACGCCCTCTCGACCGCCTTCTATGTGATGGGGCACGAGCAGGCGGCCGCTTACTGCCGCAATCGCCCCGAGGTACAGGCGTTGTTCGTGCTGCCCGCCGCCGGCGCGAACCGGGTAGCGGTCCGCGGGGAAAACCTGGACCACGAGTGCTGGCGCCTCGCTTCACACTATTGTCAACCAAGTTGACCGTTTGTGCGGCCGGCGCCGGTGCTTCGGGCGACCCACGCTGGACTGGGCGACGCCTCGTTGCCGGTCCGCAGGGCGGTCGTCCCGCCGCTAGCCGGAGACGCTCGCCCCCTCACCTTGGCATGCTGCGCTACTGTTTGCCGATACCAACAGCTACAATGCCGACCATCGGGGTTACTGAAAACGGCACAAGTTTCCTAGAGCCCCTCGCCACTGCTGCCGTCCCCGCCGCCCCGGGCTCTCCTCGGGCTGACCAAGAGATACTCTGCCTGTGCTTGAGCTGATCGTCGAGAAGGCGAGCTACCTCGGATTCATCGCCTTCCTGGCGTTGTGCGGCCTGGGGCTGCCGGTGCCGGAAGAAGCGCCCTTGGTGCTCGCCGGGGTGCTGTCGAGCAACGGCTCGCTAGAGCACCCTACATGGGCGTTCGGGGCTTGTTTGCTGGGGGCGCTGCTCGGCGACTCGGTCATGTACTTTATCGGTCGCCGGCTGGGGCATGGGTACCTGATGAAGCACCCCCACTTCGCACGGTTTGTGGACCCCGAGCGGGAAGAGAAGTTCGAGCATATCGTCACCCGGCACGGGTTCAAGCTGGTGCTCGTGACGCGTTTCCTGGTGGGCCTGCGCGGGCCGGTTTACTTCGCGGCGGGCGCCGCTCGGGTGCCGTACTGGCGGTTCTTGCTGTGGGACTTGTTCGCCGCGACGATTGTCGTGAGCGTCGTCTTCGGCCTGGGCTACTACTATGGCGAGCAGATCGCCAAGTGGGTCCGGATGGCGGAACTCGCGGCGACGCTGGTCGTGGTTGCTGGCGTCGCCCTGGTTGGTTTCCTGCTGTACGGCAGGCTGCAAAAGCGGATGCACGCCGCGCTCGAACACCTGGCCGACGAAGTCGAAGAGGAAGAGGCCGCCGAGGCGAACGCCGAACCGCCACGCGTTGACCACAAGTCGGGCGCGTCGGACGCCGCTGCTGTGGCCAACGACGGTTCCGCCGCCGACGGTTCGGCAAGTGACCGCGCCGGCGCCAAGCCCGACGCAACGGGTGACGGGGGCATCAACGGACAAACGGCTCGGACCACAATGCCCGACGCCAACGCGGCGGCGGCCAAGCAGCAGGCTTAGGCGTTGCCGCCCGCGGCAATTCTATTCGGCCGCGTCCCACCACCACTGGCGAGCGCTCAGGTCGTCCGGCGGGGCAATCGGACGTTGGCCGAGTGGGCCGTAGCTGTCGGGCTGGGCCGCTTCCCGCTTCGTGACGAGGAGTTGCCGCGCGTCACCCCAGACGCCGCCGCTTACGCCGGCGACAAACTTCCGCCGGTTCACGGTGCGGTGGTTGACGACCGTCTCGACGGTTTTAGCCGGTTCGTAAGCGGGCATCGGCAGCCGCCGGGCGTCGACCAAGAGCGTGGGCCGCCACGCGCCGGGGTTCTTTCCGGCCGCGGCGTGGGCCAGTTCAACGGCGAGCGACAGGTCAAAGACGTTCCGCAACTCGCTGTACACGGGGTACTTCCGGCAGAGCGTGCCGAAGTGCCGGCTGAACGCCGAAGCGAAGCCTTCGGCGATCGGGTCGCCGCCGGCGGCGACCCTCTTTCCACGCTCGGTGAGCATTTCCTTCTCGCTCATCACCTTCGCGCCGGGGCCGATGAGTTCGAAGGCGTCCCCCTCGGGAGCCGCGTGGATCGCTTTGTAGCTCATCGCAAACCACCAGCGGAGGACCCCGGTCGACGCCGACTGTGACTGCGGGCTATTAGCCAAGCCGTCCAAGTAGTTCTCAATGCCCGGCGTCGCTTCGGCCAATCCCAAGCCGACCAGCTTCATGTGGTGATCCGCTTCGACGAGGACGCCGGCGGCCCGGCTGGTTGGGTCGATGCCGAAGACTTCGATGTCCTGTTGGCCGACATGGGCCCGCAGCTCCTCAAGCCAAGCGTCGCGTCGCCGGGCGGAGACCGATTTCGTTTGCCACTCGTTGAGAAACGTTTGGGCGGCCGCGAGCGCCTCGGGCCGTGGGTTGATCGAACAACCAAAAGCACCGCCGGATGCGGCCCACGTGCGACGCACAAGGGTGATCAGATCGTCGAGGCGGACAACCGCCTCGCCGGTGTCTGAGGCGACGATACGCCCGTCACCTAAGACGCGCCAATCGCCCGCGGGCCCGGCTAGGACTACATCGCCCGGCTTGTCTGCTTCGGGTGGGAGGACGATGACGTAACGGACCCGCCTGAGCCCCGCGAGGGGCAGCATCGCCGGGTCGACGGGCTCTTTCGCGATACGGCGCCGTTGGAGTTCGCGTTCGAGTCGACCGATCGACACGCAGCGGAGGGTCGCGGCGACGCGCGGGTTAGTGTCGCCTGAGCGAGGATTTTGCTCGGCGATTGTGCGGACGTCGCCAAGCCGGGCCTCGGCCGCTTTGAGGTCTGTGGCCAACGACCCGGTCGTCTTAGCTTGGTACCGACGGAGAACGCCGCGGCTGTCGGCGTAGACGCCGTTGACGTAGGGCCGGATCTCGGCTTCGCCGCCGCCGTTCTCGGCCCACGTCTCCGCGGCGACGGTCGAGATGATCAGGTCGATCAGCGAATCGAAGTCGGCATTGGCGCCGCCGCCGGGGCCGGGCCGCCCCGCTGGAGCTGGGCCCGCGGCGCCACCTGGGTTCCCGCCATTCGTGGGTGGGAACGGCTGTGCCCCTGCCGGCGGCACGAGAAACGCAACGCCGAGTGTCAGGCAGAGCAGCGCCGAGTGCTTGGGCGGGACGGGCATGGTGGG
>JBCCZD010000041.1:0-20084 GCA_039188275.1 Planctomycetota bacterium | reverse complement strand
TCCTCAACGCGACGCCCGCCCTCGTGCTGCGCCGACAAAACCCACCAACGCGGGAACCCAAGCAAACCCTCTCAATCAACCAAAAAAAGCCAACAAGCCGCCCAAAACAAGAAACAGACCGCGGCGTGCCGAACAGGCGTGCGGGTGGCCCACTTCTGGCCGGTCAAAAGTGGTTGTCGAGATTTTGTGATTCGGCGGATAGGCTTATGGTCGCCGCTTTCTACTCCGCGCGCCGTTTCGGTTCTTCGCCGCTGAAAGTCGTTGCGCGTTGGTGTCGTGCGCTGCGTAGCAGCCGTTTCTCGGGCCGAAAAACGCGAGGCGCGTGCTTCCGGCACACGGCGAAGATAAAATTGTGCCAGCAGCTCTTGCGCGGCGCTACTCGGCGAGCTTCTCACGCAGGTCGGGCACGATCGACGCCGGCACAAAGCGTGACAGCTCCTCGTCGGCGGCGAGCGGGGTGATCTGCTTGATCAGCGAGCTCGACACGTGCGAGAACTCGTCGTCGGCCATCAAGAAGACGGTCTCGATCGCCGGGTCGAGCTTGCGGTTCGCCAGGGTCATAGTGAACTCGGTCTCCATGTCCGACAGCGACCGGACGCCGCGGATAATGACGCGGGCCTGGCACTCGCGGACGAACCGGACCGCCAGCCCGGTGAACCGCATGACCGTCACGTTGTCGAGGCCGGCCGTTACCCGCTCGATCAGGCCGACCCGCTCGTCGGCGGTGAACAGCGACCGCTTCTCGGCGTTGATGCCGACGCCAACGACCAGCTCGTCCACCAGCGTGCTGCTCCTCTGGATGACGTTCAGGTGACCCAGCGTGATGGGGTCGAACGACCCGGTGTAGACGGCTCGGCGAGACATGGCGATGAGGGAAGGGGTCGGGGGCTGGGGATTAGGGACGAGGGCGGTAGGGGTGATGACGTTCGAATGGTGCGCGTACGCGGTGGGGTTCTTGCTCCGTTTGGCGCCGTTTACGCGGTGAGCGCGTCGATCATGCGGTCGATGTCTTCGGTGTTGGTATAGGCGTGCGGGCTGATGCGTAGCCGGCCGCCGCGGCAGCTAAGGGCAACGCCGGCGTCGAGGCAACGGTTGCGGGCTTCAGCCGGGTCGCGGCCGTGGAGCGTGAACGAGACGATGCCCGACCGCGGGTCGGCGCCCCCCCGCCGTTGGGTCGGCGGCTACGCGGTGAGAGAGCACCTCGGCGCCGATCGATCGCAGCCGGTCGCACGCCTGGTCGGTGATGGCGAGCACCGCGGCGGCCAACTCGCCCGGCGGCCAGGCGGCGAGCAGGTCGACGCTGGCGCCCCAGCCGATCAAGCCCGCCATGTTCATCGAGCCCCCTTCGTAGCGGGCGGCGGAGCTCCGCAGGCGGTAGTCGATCGTCGAGTAGTCGTATCGGCCGACCACGCTCGTGGCGCCGACGCCCACGGTGCGCAGCCGGTCGAGGTGCTCTCTGCGGATGTACGCCATGCCGGCGCCCTCAGGACCGAGCATCCACTTGTGCCCGTCCGCGGCGAGGAAGTCGATCGGCGTCTGGGTCACGTCGAGCGGGAAGACGCCGAGCCCCTGGATCGCGTCGAGGAAGAACAACGCCCCGGCGGCGTGGGCGATCTCGGCGACAAGGTCGACGTCCTGTCGGCAGCCGGTTGAGAAGCCGACCCAGCTGACCGACACGACCCGCGTCCGCGTGTCGCATGCCCGGCGGAGCTCGTCGGGGTCGAGCCGGCCGAAGTCGGTTTTGACGAAGCGGGTTTTGACGCCGCGGTCTTGCTGGTGCATCCAGGCGTAGACATTCGACGGGTACTCGTCCGCCAGGATCACAACGTTGTCGCCCTCGCGCCAGTCGAGCCCCTCGGCAACAAAGTTGATGCCGCTGGTGGTGTTGGGGACGAGGGCGATCTCCTCGTCCGCGGCGTTGATCAACCGTGCGGCGGACGACCGGGCCCGCTCGACCGCGGCCTGCCAGTCGAGCCAGACGGTGTCGCCCAGCTCGGCCGCCTGGGTTAGCCAGTGCCGCATCGCGCGTGCGGCGGGGCCGCTGATCGGACCCACCGCGGCGTGGTCGAAGTACGCCACGCGCTGCGCAATCGGCATCTCCGCCCGCATCGTCGCAGGCGTCATTGCCTTAGCGGGCGTAGGCTTGACAGGCGGGCCGGAAGCCGTGGGAGCGGTCGGGCTGGGCATGGCATAATGAGAAAGGACCGCGGGCTGGACTGCCGTATTCTATCGACGCAGGCCCCGACCGAGATAGCCGGTCTCCTATGCCGCGGCCCTCAACACACCCCGGTCCAACGATGCCCCGCTTTGCCGCTTTCTGCCTCGCCGTCGCTGCCGCCCTGGCGTCGCCGGCCCCGGCTTTCGCTCAGTCGCCCGCCGAGGCGCGCCGGCTCCGCAACGCGATGGTCGACGCGGAGATCGTCGCCGCCGGCATCCAAGACGAGCGCGTCATCCGCGCCCTCCGCGATACGCCACGCCACGAGTTCGTGCCGCTGCCCCAACGCAAGTACGCCTACCTCGATATGGCGCTGCCGATCGGCGAGCAGCAGACGATCTCGCCGCCGTTTGTCGTGGCGTACATGACCGAGCAGCTCAACCCACAGCCGTCGGACAGGGTGCTGGAGATCGGCACCGGCTCAGGCTACCAGGCGGCGGTGCTCAGCCCGCTTGTACGCGAGGTCTACTCCATCGAGATCGTTCGGCCGCTGGGGCGCAAGGCCGCGCGGACGCTCAAGCGGTTGAAGTACACCAACGTCGAGACGCGCCTCGGCGACGGCTACCGGGGCTGGCCCGAAGCGGCGCCGTTCGACAAGGTCATCGTCACGTGCTCGCCCGACAAAGTGCCTCAGCCGCTGATCGACCAGCTCCGGGAAGGGGGCCAGATGGTCGTGCCGGTTGGCGAACGGTACCGTCAGAACCTGTACCGCTTTACCAAGGTGGACGGGAAGCTCCAGCGCGAGGTGCTGCGCGCCACGCTGTTCGTCCCGATGACCGGCGCCGCCGAGGCGAAGCGGGCGACGCAGCCCGACCCGCTCCGGCCGACGCTCGTCAACGGCGGGTTTGAATCGGTCCTTGGCGATGATGGCCTGCCCGAGGGCTGGCACTACCTCCGCCAGGGGGAAGTCGTCACCGACCCCGCCACGCCCGAGGGTAAGAACTACCTGCGGTTCCGCAACGACGACCCGGGCCGCGCAGGCCGAGCGCTGCAGGGCTTCGCCGTCGACGGGCGAAAAGTGCGGACGCTCGACGTCCGCTTCCGGGCCAGGGGGGAGAAGATCCGCTTCGGGCAGCAGCGGGACCAGTGGCCGCGGGTCGTGGTCACCTTCTACGACAGCCGCCGCGCCGCGATCGGCTCGGGCCAGGTCGGGCCCCTTGAAGGCACCTTCGATTGGACGCCCTACCGCGGCGAGATCGCCGTGCCGCTGAAGGCCCGTGAAGCCATCGTGCGGGTCGGTCTGCTAGGCGCGATCGGCGAGCTTGGTCTCGATGAAGTCTCTGTCACCGCAGGCGACTAGCGCTGTGTGGGCCGATCCGGCCGCCTCGCCTGGTGAAAAGCTGCCTCGAATCGCCAGGCGGCAAAAACGCCGGATTTAGCCCAAGTTGCTTGATCCGCCCATCGTCGTGGGTATTCTAGTGATCATGGCAGCGTTGCAGTCGCCCGCAAGGGGGCATGCGTGAGGCGTCGCCGGTCGATCGTCGTTTACCCGCTAGTGTTCGGAGCCAAAAGGATTAAGGACATGATCTCGCACGCTTGGAATCGCACCTCCCTGGCATTTGCCGCCGCCGTCTTATCAGCGGCCGCCTTGCCGACCGGCGCCGACGCCTTCTGGGCCAGCCATGGCAGCTACGGCAGCAGTGGCTCTTACGGCAGTTTCGGATCGCGTGGCAGCTCGGGCTCCTACGGCAGCTCAGGCTCGTACGGTAGCTACGGCTCGCGCGGCAGTTACGGCAGCAGCGGTTCGTACGGGAGCTACGGCGGTAGCTCCGCCAGCAGCGGCAGCTACGGCTCGCACGGCCCGGGGCCGTTCAAGCGTCTCGCCATGCACATCCACGCCAAGCGGGCGTCGCGTGCCAGCAGCGGGTCGCACGGCAGCTCGGGCGGTAGCAGCTCCTCCGGCGGCAGCTACGCCTCGCACGGCAGCAGCGGCGGTTCGGTGACGTACTATCACAGCAGCGCCGGCAGCTCCGGTTCGCACGGCAGCTCTGGCTCCCATGGCAGCACGGGTTCCCACGGCAGCTACGGCGGGTACTCGTCGGCGGCAGTGACCTCGTCGCACGCCGTGGCCAGCACGCCTGTCTTGACGGCCCCGCGCGTGGTTGCCGCCAAGCCGGTTTCGACCGGTAGTGGCATGCTGCGGGTCTCGGTGCCGACCGACGCCGTGGTCTACGTCAACGACCGCAAGACCGCCAGCACCGGCAGCCAGCGGCAGTACGTTTCCAAGGGCTTGAAGGCCGGCCAGAGCTACACGTACCGCGTCCGGGTTGAGTTCGAGAGTAACGGCGAGAGGATTGTCGAGTCGAAGTCGATCAGCCTGGTTGCTGGCGCCGACGAGACGCTCGCCTTCGCGGCGCCGGCCGCCCCGGCGCCGACGGCCGACACGGCAGAAGCCGCGGTAGCCGAGGCCGACGCCGCCGATGAGAACGGACAAGCTAGCCCGGCTCAGTCGGCCGACGCTTCTTCCGCGGTTACGAAGCTAACGCTCCGCGTCCCGGCCGACGCGAAGGTCACCTTGGCCGGCGCGGCGACCCAGCAGACGGGCGTCCAGCGTGAGTTTGTCACGACGCGTCTCCGAGCGGGGGCGACGTGGGAAGACTACATCGTCCGGGTCGAGGCGACCGTCGACGGAGAGCCCGTCGTCCAGCAACGCCGGATCACGCTCCGCGGGGGCGAGTCGCAGGCCATGGTGTTTAGCTTCCCGTCTGCGAAGCTAGCATCGGTCGACTGATGCGTTGTCGGCTGGCCGTTCTCCCAATACTTGCTAAGCAGTCGTCCCCGGCGCCGGCATTGACCGGCGCCGGGGATTTTCATTTGCTACGCACCCCGGGCCGCCGATCGCAGAGCGTCCCCAAGCCACTCCGCGTCAACGATCATGGCCGCTAAGAAGCGCAAGCAGCCCCAACCCGCCCGGCACGAGCCGGGGCCGACCCGGCAGGCAAAGCCCCAGCATTCCGGCTGGAGCTTCTGGGTACGCGCTTGCCTAAGCGTGCTGATCGCTTGGCACTTGTTTGTTGTTTTCATCTCGCCGATGTCGGTGTCGGCGACTTCGCCCCTGGTGGGGACGGTGGCCCAGTCGAAGTACGTGCGTTGGTACTCCGACCCGCTTTATGTGAATCACGGCTACCACTTCTTCGGACCCGATCCGCCGCTGGGCGGGCAGTTGATCCGCTACCGGGTCTTCGCCGCGGACGGGCGGGAGGTCGCCCAAGGCGAGTTCCCCAACGTCAAGCAGCAGTGGCCGCGGCTGTGGTACCACCGGCACATGATGCTGGCGGACCAGATGGCGGGCATCGGCGTCTTTGGCGACCCGCAGCAGGACCGCGAGTTGATGCTCCGCGCGTACGCGCGACACCTGATCCGCCAGCACGACGGCGCCGAGGCGCGGGTCGAGAACGTCTTCCACCGGTCGCTGCACCCCGCCGACGTGCGGGGCGACGTCAACCCGGACCAGCCCGCCGCGCCGGCCGACCCCAATGACCCGCAGTTCTACGAGTCGCTGATGACCGTCGTCGAGGGGGCGTCGAGCGGCGCGGGCGAGCCGGTCGCCTTCGACCGGCCACTAGTGCCGGCGGCGGAAGACTCGCCGCCGCCGGGGATCGCCGTGCCGGTCGAGGAGATCCCGCTCGGCGGGAGCAGATTCGAGGCGGGCGGATGAAGGGACTCGTCGCCGCGACCAACGATTACGTCCGCGAGCTGTGGCGCGCGTGGGACGCGTTCTGGTTCACGCCGGCCGACCCGTCCGCGCTCTGCCTGATCCGTGTCCTCGTTGGCGCGATGCTGCTCTACACACACCTGATCTGGTCGATCGACCTCGCGGCGTTCTTCGGCCCGGACGGCTTCCTTCCGCAGGCGGTTGTCGACGCGTCCCGCGAGATGCGGTTCGTCACGCCCGAAAACCCCCGCTGGTCGTTCAGCTACTTCAACTACCTGTCCGACGGATGGGCGTTGTGGCTGGTCCACGGGGTCAACCTGCTGGTGTTCTTCTGCCTGACGATCGGCCTCTTCAGCCGGACGATGGCGGTGCTCGCCTGCTTCTCGGCCATCTCCTACGCCACGCACGTAACGCCGGGCGCCTTCTTTGGGCTCGACAAGATCAACTGCATGCTGATCCTGTACGTGATGCTGGGGCCTTGCGGCGCGCGGTACTCGCTCGACCGCTTGTTCGCGCTCCGCCGCGGCGCTGCGCCGCACACGCCGCCCAGTGTCTCGGCGAACACCGCGCTCCGGCTGATCCAATCGCACATGTGCGTCATCTACCTCTTTGCGGGGCTCGGCAAGCTGCAGGGCGAGCTTTGGTGGAACGGGTCGGCCACCTGGTTCGCGATCGCGAGCACCGAGTACCGTTCGATCGACATGACCTGGCTGGCGTGGCGGCTGCCGCTGGTCGACTTCTTGACGCACACGACGGTCTTCCTCGAACTCTTCTTCTGCTGCCTCGTGTGGAACCGCTGGGCCCGGCCTTGGGTGCTGCTCGGGGCGGCGGGGATGCACCTCTTCATCGGGGCGGCGATGGGGATGATCGAGTTCCAGCTCGCGATGGTCTTCGGCCTGTTGGCGTTCCTCGCGCCGGGGTCGGTGCAGCGCGTGTGCGACCCGATCGCCCGCCGGATCACGCTCGCGCTGGTGGGCGACGGATCGCAGACGCCCGCCGTTTGACGCGGCGGCCGCCGCCGCGGCGCCGAGGCCAGCGGCCTGTCGGATCGGCACGCGGGGCGAGGGCAGGGCAGGGCGGCCCCGCCGCACCACTCGCCACGCTCCTGGCCGCGATTTATAGTGGTGGCCCCCGAAAAGATATCCACGTCGGAGCTAGAAGTCTGTTGTTCGAGACCATCGCGATTGTTGGCGCCACGGGCGCCGTTGGGCAGATCATCCGCCGGCTGCTGGCCGAGCGTGACTTCCCGCACGAGCAGATTAAGTTCCTCGCCTCGGCCCGGTCGGCCGGTTCGGCGATTGAGTTCAAAGGGCAAACGCACACGGTCGAAGAGATGACGCCCGAGGCGTTCGCCGGCATCGACCTGGCGATCGGCAGCACGCCCGACCCGGTGGCGGCGGAGTTCTGCCCTTGGGCCGTTGAACAGGGCTGCGTCGTGGTCGACGAGAGCGGCTACTGGCGGATGGACCCGACCGTGCCGCTGGTGGTGCCCGAGGTGAACCCCGAGGCGGCGCTCAACCACCGCGGCATCATCGCGAGCCCCAACTGTTCGACGACGCAAATGGTGCTGGCGATGAAGCCGCTGCACGACGCGGGCCGCATCCGCCGGGTGGTGGTCAGCACCTACCAGGCGACCAGCGGCGCCGGCGTCGCGGGCCAACGAGACCTGGTCGACGGGACCCGGGCGGCGCTCGACAACCGGGCCTTCGAGTACGAGGCGTTCGCCCACCCGATCGCGATGAACCTGATCCCGCAGATCGGTTCGGAGAAGCACGCGGGCTACACGTCCGAAGAGATGAAGATGGTCTACGAGACCCAGAAGATCTTCGGCGACGAGTCGATCAAGGTCTGCCCGACCTGCGTCCGGGCGCCGGTGAGCAACTGCCACAGCGAGAGCATCCTGGTCGAGACCGAGAAGAAGATCACCGCCGACCAGGCGCGCGAGCTGCTGGCCGCGACGGCGGGCATCAAGGTTGTCGACAACCTCCCTGCGGGCGAGTACCCGATGCCCCGCGACTGCGACGGCTCGGACGACACGTTCATCGGCCGCATCCGCGAAGACCTTTCCTGCGAGAACGGCCTGGCGTTCTGGTGCGTGAGCGACAACCTCCGCAAGGGCGCCGCGACCAACGCGGTGCAGATCGCCGAACTGCTGGTCGCGCAAGCGGCAACCGCGTGAGGAAGCACGGGAGACACGATCATGGCCATGCTTGACGAGACGCCCGTAGTGTCCGGCCTATCTGGGGTTGGCATCGTGCTTGAGGGCGTTAGTTGGAAGACCTACGAAAGACTACTACAGGGCATTGGCGATGGGCGCGTGCGTGTGACTTACGACAACGGGTTGATGGAGATCGAGATGAGCCCAAGCCGCAAGCACGAAAGCGACGCCGACTTCCTTCGCTCACTGGTAGCACTGATCAGGCGGCTGGCGAAAATCCCCGCGGAGTCCGGCGGCTCGACGACCCACAAGCGTAAGGACCTCGTCAAGGGTCTCGAACCGGACGGGTGCTACTGGATCGCAAACGAACGAGCGATCCGAGGCGTACAAAACCTTGACCTCACAAAGCACCCGCCGCCGGACTTGGTGATCGAAGTTGATTTGACATCACGGTCGGTCAATAAAATCCCGATCTATGCCGCCCTCGGTGTGCCTGAGATCTGGCATGTCAACGAAGCGGGGGAACTGGTTTTTCTATCGCTCGACCATGCCACCGGCGATTACAAGTTTACTGAAAGTAGTATCAGCTTCCCTTTCCTGCCACTGGCCAAGGTTGGCAAGGCTTTGCGGCGCAGCGGCGCCGACGGCGAAACGGTCGCTCTCGACGACCTCATCGACAGCCTCGGGCTCTAGCGCGTGCACCGGCTCAAGCTCACCGTCGCTTACGACGGGACCGACTTCGCCGGGTGGCAGCACCAGCCGAGCGAGCGGACGGTGCAGGGCGTCCTCGAATCGGCCTGGCACGCGATCACCGGCGAGGCGGTCGGCGTGACCGCGAGCGGGCGGACGGACGCCGGCGTGCACGCCGAGGGGCAGGTGGTCGGTGTGGCGACACGCACGGGCATCGCGCCGGAGCAGCTCCGCCGGGCGCTCAACGCGAAGCTGCCCGACGATGTCGTTGTCCGGCTGGTCGAATCGGCGCCCGACAGCTTCCACGCCACGCACGACGCGCTGCGCAAGACCTACCGCTACCAGGTCCACAACAGCCGGCAGCGGCCTCTGTTCGACCGGCGGTACGTCTGGCACGTGCCGACGGCCGACCTGGACGCCGCGGCGATGGGGCAGGGCGGGGCGGCGCTCGTTGGCCGGTACGACTTCGCCTGCTTCGAGTCGGCCGGCTCGGAACGGTCCTCGACCGTCCGCACTGTCACGCGGCTCAACGTCGCCCGCTCGGGCGACCGGGTCGACATCGAAGTGACCGGTGATGGGTTCCTTTACAACATGGTCCGGGCGATCGCCGGGACGCTGGTCGAAGTCGGCCGCGGCGCCCGCCCGGCGGCCTGGGTGGCGGAAGTGCTCGCCTCGCGCGACCGCAGCGCGGCGGGCCCGACGGCCCCGGCGAGCGGGCTTGTGCTGCAAAGCGTTGAATACTGAGGCGCCGCGCATCTCTGCGCTTACCGCGGTTCGCCTTTTCTGGTCGGCCTCTGCCTTCGGCCGTGGGAGCGTCGACGCATCCGGCTTTCGGACGGCGGGCCGGCCCGATAAGCTGAATGGGCTGTAACAATTCTGCGGCGGCGGGCGCCGCCGCCGCGTTCCCGTGGCGTGCACCAGAGGCCTGAGCGTGGCGAGCGGAACCGAGCTTGTCGGCGACTATCGGCTCTTCCACCTCATCAGGAAGGGCGCGACGTTCGAGATTTGGGCGGTCCGGCCCGTGTCGCGCGACAAGCCGTACGCCATGAAGTGGCTGCCGCGTAACAGCAAGAAGTACGGCCGCTCGACCGTCGCGGAGTTGAAGCACGAGTACGAAGTCGGCAAGGGCCTGAAGCACCCCGGCGTGATCGAGACCTTCGAGTTCGGCAACGCCAAGGAGGGCGCCTACGTCCTGATGGAGTTCTTCAAGACGCCCAACTTGAAGCAGCGGATCGTCAGCAGCCTGGAGTCCGTCAAGCGGGGCGAAGGCGAGCAGCTGCAGTGGCGGGTGCGGGACATCCTGCTCAACGCGGCGGCGGGCCTGTCGCACATGCACGAGAAGGGTTGGGTCCACCGCGACGTCAAACCCGACAACTACCTGGTCAACGACAACAACGAAGCCCGCCTGATCGACTTCACCATCGCGTCGAAGACGACCGGCGCCCTCGGCAAGCTGTTCGGCGCGAAGCCCAAGGTCCAGGGGACCTACAGCTACATGTCGCCCGAGCAGATCCGCGGGCAGGGGATCGACCCGCGCGACGACGTCTACAGCTTCGGCTGCATGGTCCACGAGCTGCTGTCGGGCAAGGTCCCGTTCACGGCGAACAGCCCCAACGAGCTCCTGCAGCGGCACCTCAAGGGCCGGCCGCCGACGCTGACCGTCGCCGACAAGAATATCCGCCCCGACTTCGCTGCCTACGTCCAACGGCTACTCGCGAAGGAGCGTGCGGAGCGGCCCAACACGATGAAAGAGGTGATGCTCAAACTCAAAACCGAGCAGATCTTCCACACGCCGCCGAAGAAGCCGGCGCCGCCGGATGGTGACGATTAGCAAGCCCCCGAAAGCGGAAGCCAAGCGCTTAAACACCCGAAAACGCGAATCAAACGAGCAACGATGTCGACCGGCGCCAACCAACTCGAATTCGAACAACCGATCTACGAGATCGAAGACCGCCTCCGTGAGATCGAGCTCCTCACGGAGAAGACCGAAGCGCAGCAAGACGAGGTGCGGGCTCTCAAACGGAGGCTGATTGAAACAACGAAGGAGGTGTACGGCGGGCTCGACGCCTGGGACACGGTCCGCGTCGCCCGCGTGCAGGAGCGACCCAAGTTCACCGACTACGTCGACCTGGTCTGCGACGAGTTCGTCGAGCTGCACGGCGATAAGTTCTACGGCGACGACCGGGCGCTGCGGACCGGGTTCGCCAAGATCGACGGGCGGAAGGTGATGCTCGTGGGCCACCACAAGGGGAAGACGTTTAAGGAGCGGACCGAGTGCTACTTCGGCTGCGCCCACCCCGAGGGCTACCGCAAGGCGATGGGCAAGATGCGGATGGCGGCCAAGTACGGCATGCCGATCGTCTGCCTGATCGACACGCCGGGCGCCTACCCGGGCATCGGCGCCGAGGAGCGCGGCCAGGCCCAGGTGATCGCCGAGAGCATGCTCGAGATGTCCCGCCTGCCGACGCCCATCATCTGCGTCGTGATCGGCGAGGGCGGCTCGGGCGGGGCGCTGGGCATCGGCGTTGGCGACCGCGTCGCGGTGCTCGAGTTCGCCTACTACTCGGTCATCAGCCCCGAAGGCTGCGCCGGCATCCTCTGGAAGAGCCACGACTACGCCGACAACGCCGCCCGGGCGCTGCAGCTAACCTCCGGCCGGCTGAAAGAGCTCGGCGCTATTGACGACGTCATCGAAGAACCGATCGGCGGCGCCCACCGCGACCACTACCAAATGGCGTCACGGCTGAAGATGTACCTCGCCAAGAACCTCCGCGAGCTGTGCGACAAGCCGACCGACGAACTCCTCACCGAGCGCTACGAGAAGTTCCGCCGCATCGGCCAGTTCCTCGACGGCGAAGCGTCGTGACGCTTGCCACAGCTCGCCAGGCGATAGGCGGTAACCGCCGGCCGTCCCTAACGTCCGATAATCATCGTTATGTCCGTTTCGGGCTGGTTTCCGCCGATTTTTAACGCCCCCGGCGACGGGCTCGGGTCCGCCCTTGCCTCTTGTCAATGCGTAAGCGGGAAGGCGATTGCCAGGATCGCCAGCAGCGTCGAGAACAGCGTCCCTAGGCCGAAGACCGAGCCACGGACCCATCGCCGCGGGCCCGGCGGCATGCCGAGCCAAGCGAGCACGAGTTCGAGCGCGTGGCCCGCCGTGAAACAGACGTTGGCGCCAACAAAGCCGGCGACCAGGTTTGCCCAGAACCAGGGCTCGCCGAGCGGGAGCTCGTCCAAGCCTATGCCCGCCAGAACCGACAGCGACACGGCAGACAGCCACGCCAGGTAGACCAGCCGCGGCTTCTCCCACGCCAGGATGATCGGCCACGCGGTTTTTGGCAGGCCGCTCTCGTCGTCACGGGGGCCACGCGGGTCCGCGGTTGGCGACTCAAAGGGGTTGGCGTCCATCGCGGTATCGTACCCGCGGCGGGAGCGGGCGAGCAAACCGCGCGGGCCGCTTCGCTACCGGTTCGCCCAGGGGTTGGTCGGCTGGGGCTGATTGGGCCAAGCGGCGGGCCGGGCGGGCGTTCCGCCGTTGGTCGGCTGCGGTTGCGACGCCGCCGGCCAGGCGCCCGTCGTCGGCCAGCCGCCTGATGGCTGCGCGGCGCTGGGTTGGGGACTCGCCGGCCAGCCGCTGGCCGGGTTGCTCGGCTGCTGCGGCCAGCCTGAGGGCGCGTTGCCGGGCTGGCCGCCGCCGAAGGCGCCCCCAAAGGGCTGCTGCGGCTGGAAGCCGCCGGCGCTCGGCTGGCCCTGATTCAGCTCTTGTTCAAGTCGCGCCAGGTGCGGGCCGATCACCTCGTGAACCTCAGGCGGCACGACGGCGCTGGCCCTGTCGAGGAACTTGGCGATGTAGCGGCCCGACTGCGACGCGATGATGTTCTGCTTAACATTGTCTGGCAGCAGTGTCACGGCGAAGAACGTGATGCCCAGGCACCACAGCGCTCCGCGGGCAGCGCCGACGAACGCTCCCATCTGGCGGTCGAAGCTCTGCAGCTTCACCTTGTTGATGCCGCCCTTGACGGCTCGGAAGACCATCCAGGTGATCAGCGAGAAGCCGGCGTAGATGGCCGCCATCGCCACGAACTTGTTCCAGGGCGCCGTGTCGCCGAAGACCGGCGCCAGTTGGCCGCTGAACTGTGTGGCGACGAAGTAGCTGGCGATGAATGACGTCAGGTAGGCCACCTGCCAAGCCATCCCCTTGGCGTATCCGTAGATCGTCAACCCGCCGAGGACGAAGAGCATCACGAAGTCGTACGGCTGCATGGCGGGCGATCGGGGTCGAGGTCGCGGCGGACGGGTGTCGGGCGGCGAGTATAGCCGCGGCCTGGTTCTGCACGAAGATCGACTGCCCCGCCGGCGCCGCTAGCACCGGCCGCCTTCTGCCTTCCGCCGTGATCCCCAATCGCCTACGCTCCGCGGCGGAAAGCCCGCTCCCGACGATTCGCTGAACAAAACGACCAACCGCGATGGCCGACTTCCACACCCACGTGACCGTGAGCAGCGTGCTGGGTTGTGGCTACTCCGTGGCCGGCATGGTCGCCGAGATGCCGCCGTCGACGGCGCTCGTCGCGGGCGGGCTGTGCGGCGTCGCGGGCATGCTGCCCGACGTCGACAGCGACTCGGGCATCCCCCGCCGCGAGGCGATGGGCTTCGCCGCGGCGATCGTCCCGATGCTGCTGGTCGACCGCTTCGAGCAGTTGCAGTTCGCCCACGACCAGATGGTGCTCGCCGCGGCGTTGATCTACTTCTTCGTGCGGTTCGCTGCCGCTCGGCTGATCGGCAAGTGGTCGGTGCACCGCGGCATGTGGCACAGCATCCCGGCGGTGCTGATCTTCGCCGGCCTAGCGTTCTTGATCGCCGGCCCGCCGGACGACTTCAACATCCGCTTCTTCAAGGCACTGGCGGTTGGGCTTGGTGCGATGAGCCACCTGGTGCTTGACGAGGTCTACAGCGTCGACACCCGCGGCGTTGTCCCGAAGTTCAAGAAGTCGTTTGGAACGGCGGTCAAGCTGTGGGGCAAAAACCCGTCGGCCAACTTCTCGACCTACGCCAAGCTAGCGCTCGTGATCGTGGCGATCGCCGCCGAGCCGACGGTTCTTTCCCACATCGAGACGCGCAACCCGGAACTCGCCGATAAGCTGCGTGGCTACAGCGACCGTCTCCAGTCCTACCGGCCGTCCAACCGCTTCGCGGCCCAGCCCGGGGCGGCCCAGCCCGGGGCGGCTCAGCCGCCGAGCCTCGGCGGAGATTCTCAGGCGCCGGGCTACGGCGTCCCCGGCTACGGGCAAGCGGCTTACGGGTCCGCTGTGGTATCGCCAACGCCGCCGGCGGGCTTTGGCTACTCCGGCACACCGCTGCAACGCGCACCGGCCTTCCCACAGCGACCGACGCCGCCACCAACGCTGCTGAGGCCGGGGCCCCAGCAGGTCTCGCCCGGCGCCCAGCCCTTTGGCGCCGCCCCGCAACCCTCGCCGTGGGGGGCGCCCACCGGTTACGGCCAGCAGGGCGCCGCCGCGGCGCCCTTCCCTTCGCAGGCGCGGTCCCCTGCCCCGTCGATTCAACGCCAGTAGCTTGCGGGAACGCCCGGTGGCTGGCCAGCCACTTCGCGGCGCTCTAGGCTTCCGCGAAAGGCTACGCCCACGATGCCACTCTCGCTGATAACGCTCTGCCTGTCCGGCTGCGCAGCGCTGCAACGCCGGGCCCTGCCGGTCGCGGAGCGGCTCAGCCCGCTCGGCGTGTTCCGTGTCCATGGGATCGTGGAGAAGACCGTAGCGCTCACCATCGACGACGGGCCGTCCCGCCGCAGCGGCGACATCCTCGACCTTCTCCGCGGGCACGGCGCCACGGCGACGTTCTTCATCCACACCGACCACGTTGAGGAAACGGCGGGCGGCGAGGAGCTGGTCGAGCGGATGCTCTCCGAAGGGCACGAGGTCGGGAACCACATGCCGGCCGACGTCCCCAGCGCGACGCTTGACGCCGAGACGTTCGCCACGGAGTTCCGCCGCAGCGACGCTCGGCTCCGGCAGCTGGGCGTGTCGCCGAGGTGGTTCCGGCCGGCCGGCGGTGGGTTCGTCGACAAGCGGATGGGGCCCGTCCTCGACGAGTTCGGCTACGAACACCGGTACATGCTCGGGAGCTACCTGCCCTGGGACGTCGCGGTAGGCGCCCCCAATTCGTACGCCGACCAGCTAATCGCCGGCGTCTTCCCCGGCGCCATCCTCGTGCTGCATGACGGCGACCACGCCCACGCCAAGCGGCTTGACCACACGCTCGTCACGCTCGAGCGGTTGCTAGAGAGGCTTAGTGAACGCGGCTACCAAGCGCGATCGCTGTCGACAACTTGGTCCGCAGCAGGGAGCCCAGCGGCCGGCGAGTAAGAGCTTGTCTCGGCTCAGATAGAGCCCCCGGGACCCCTGCCAAGGCAGGATGCTGCCAGCCTGGCCGCCCTGCCCTGCCCCGTGGTGCAATGGGCGCGGCGGGCGCCGGGCCCCGGGCTAGCGCGCACTACCGTTCGTTGTAGCGTCTTGGGCTTGTCGAGCCGGCGCCTGGCTTCGTTGACCGGCATCGACGAATCGATGACTTCGCCTGCTCCGGTCGCCTAGCCAAGGTTGCCTCGCCTACGCACAAACCGCTACGACGAACGGCAGCAGGCTCTAGTTGGACCGAAGCCGCAGCTCTCCCTTTCCCGCCATGGAGAGGGCGCCGTCCCAGTCCTCCGGGGGGCGGTGGTTCGCGCTGGCGAGCAGCGACCGCAGGAACGCCGACGGCGGGTCAGAAGCAGGGAGCAGCTCGAGCCGCTCTTCGGCGGCCGGCCAGTCGCCTGCGATGACCGCCTCGACCGCGGCGTCGTAGGTTTCGAGCTGGGTGACCGTCAGCAGGCGGCTCTCGGAGCCGGTCGGGGCGAGCGAATAGACATCGGTTGAGTTCTCCATGCCGGGCGGGCGGAGGCGGGCCAGCCGGCGGAAGCACGCCTCGCTTGCCGACAGCGTCCCGCCTACTTCTTCAACGACGCCGGCGTCGACCAGGATCGACGCGCCGAGTTGCTTAGTAAGGTCTTGCAGGCGCGAGGCGAGGTTCACCACCGGGCCGAATACGCCGACCTTGATCTGCTCGTGCGAACCGATCCGACCTGCGATCGCTTCGCCGAAGGTCACGCCGATGCCGATCCGGAAGCCGTGCAGCGGGCTCCGCGGGTCGCGGCTGGCTTCCTCGAACAGGCGGTGAATACGCAACGCGGCCCGGCAGGCCAGCAGGGCCGCGTCGGGCGCGGGCCGGGGCCAGCCCCAGAAGCCGAGTGTCGCGTCGCCCTGGAAGTCGGCGATCACCCCCTCGTACTTCAGGATGCTGCGCGTCATGACGGTGAGCGCTTCGCTGACCTGTTCGAGCAACCCCTGGAGATTCTCGCCGGCTTCTTCGACCTTGCGCGAGAACCCGCGGACGTCGCAGAACAACACGCTGACGGGCCCGAGCCGCGGCTCGAGCGCGTCGCCAGCGGGACCCGGCTCGGAGCCGACGAGCGTCTCGACAACCGCGGGCGAGAAGAACTGCCGCATCTCGGTCTGCTGCTGCTCGAGCGACCGCACACGTCGGACGGCGCCGACGAAGCCGGCCATCAACTCCGCGAGGCGGAGTTCGCCGATCAAGTCCTCGGCCGAGCGGACCTCGCGGAGCCCGGCGAAGCGTCGCTTGCCCGAGACGTACAGGCACCAGCGTTGGTTAGCCGCGACGGTGATCGGCGTGCAGAAGGCCCAGTCGAGGTCGTCGTTCATCGTGAAGTTCGATTCCTCGTCGGTCTCGTGGTCGTCAAGCCACAAGTGGACGACGCTCCGCCCGCGTTCGAAAGCCCGCCTGATTAAACGCCTGCTGGGGCGGAAGCGCAGCACCTGGTCGGTTCGGCTTGACCAACGGAGCAGGCGGGGCTCACTCGCGGCGTCCTCACCAACGCCGTCGAATTGCATCACCGCCGCGGCGAGCGAGCCCCGCAGCGACTCCAGCAGTAGGTCGACGACCCGCTCGGCGAACTCCTCGTTTGTGGCGGAGTCGGCGATGATCCCCGGCATCTTGCAGAGCGTCTGCAAGCAACTGACCGGGTTGGCGAACGGCACGCCGACGGCGTCGTCAAACAGGTGCTCCGTGATGATCGAGTCGCCCGGCCGCCGGGTCGGATCAGTCCGGAAGTAGAAGGTCGTCTCGCCGATGCGGAAGCTCTCGTCCGCGTTGATCGAGAACTCGCCGGCTGGCTTCCCGTCGAAGAAGACCGGGTTGCGGGCCGTTTCAAGTTGCTGGACGACCAGCGTCCCCGCGTCGAGCCGGACGCGGGCGTGCTCGCGCGAGATCAAGCGGTCCCAGGGGATGCCCCATCCGTTGCGTGGCGCCCGGCCGACAAGCACGCAGTCGCCGTCGTGGATCTCGTGGCGGCTCTGTCGGTGCGATCCTTTGCCTACCGCAATCAGCTCGGCCATCGACGCCCCTGGGTTGCTGCCTGCCGCGACCTCGTCGCGTGATTGTAGCCGCAACGGGCGTTCTGGCCAAAAGCCGCGGTGGCGCGGCGGCATCAGCCGCGGACGATGTGGGCGCCCCGGGCGGGCCGGGTGGTGAAGGCGCTCGCGGTGACGCCGGTCGCCGCCTCGTAAGCCGGCAGGACCGCCGCGGTGATCGCCGATGCGTGCTCAGCCTTGGCTAGGGTGACGGTGCAGCCGCCGAACCCGCCGCCCGTGATCCGCGAACCGTAGACGCCCCCGGCCAAGCCGAGCTCCGTGGCTAACTCAACAAGCTTGTCAATCTCGGGGCAGCTCACCTGATAATCGTCTCGCAGCGACGCGTGGCTGGCGTTCATCAACTCCCCGGCGCGCCGCCAGTCTCCGGCGGATGCGGCAGCTGTGAAGGCGAGCGTCCGCCCGTTCTCACCGACGACGTGCCTTGCCCGGCGGACCTCGGCGCCGGCGAGCTTGCCCTTGAGCGCGACCAGTTGCTCCATCGTCACGTCGCGTAGGGCCGCGACGCCGAGTTTGGCAGCGGCCGACTCGCACGCGGCACGCCGGTCGGGGTACTCGCTTGAACCAAGGTCGTGCTTCACGTTGCTGTTGATGATCAACACGACCACACCGGGGTCGGTCAGTGGCACGGGCGTCGTTTCAAGAGAGCGGCAATCAAGCCGCATCGCCTCACCGGCTTGACAGAGGGCGGAGCTGAACTGGTCCATGATGCCGCACGGGACGCCGGCGTACTCGTTCTCGGCCTGCTGGCACAGCTTTGCCTTGTCGCGGCCGTCCATCGCTTGGCCGGCCACCGCCTCGGCGAGGGTCGCTGTAGCGACCTCGAGCGCCGCGCTGCTCGAGAGCCCGCCGCCGAGCGGCACCGTGGACAGAACGACCATCGCGAGCGGAGCCACGTTAACGCCCCGCTTGCGTAGCAGGTCGAGCACACCGTGGGGGTAGACGCACCACGGCGACAGCCCCGGCGCTGGCTCGCCGTTGACGCGGAACGCCTGCCGGTCGTCGAGCGTATCGCTGTAGGCGATCACCTCATCGGGGACGGCCCCCGCCGGCCGGCCGGCGGTGATCACGACGTACCGCTCGATCGCCATCGGCAGCACGAAGCCGTCGTTGTAGTCGGTGTGCTCGCCGATCAGGTTCACGCGCCCCGGCGCGGCGACCGTCCACGTCGGCGCCGAACCAAAGACGTTTGCGAATCTCGACTCAGCGTGCGAGACCAGTTCAATCAGTGTCGGGGCTTGTTCCAAGGGTGGCTCCGGATGTGAGGGCGCGCGTCGCGGCTAACAGGGCTGTCGCCGGCTAACAGAGTTGTCGCCGACGAGCACCGTTTTGCCGAAGAGACGAAGTAGTGCCCCTCGGCCGGCAGGATTATAATCGGTCCGCGCGACGCGGTGCGTCCTCCGTTTCACGCCACTTCCAACGCCGCGGTTCGCGGCATCTCCCGCGGAGACTGTGCGCCATGATCGGTCGGATCGGCTGCTCTCTTCTGTTCTATTCGCTGCTGCCTGCCTGCGCGTCGGCGGTGGACTCGGAAGACTCCGGCCCCGTCGACTGGGAGAACCCTCGCGTCTTCGACGTCAACACCGAGGCGCCGCACGCAACCTTCTTGCCTTACCCGACGGTTGAAGCGGCGCTGGCGGGCGTTGCTAGTGGCGGCATCGATGAGATTGCCGCGACAAACCCGCTGCTGGTGTCGCTCAACGGCGACTGGCAGTTCCGCTGGGTGAAGACGCCCGCCCTCGTGCCCCGCGGGTTCTGGAAACCGGGCTACGACGAGAAGCTATTCCAACCGATTCCGGTCCCGTCCAACTGGCAGCGGCAGGGCTACGGCAAAGCGATCTACTCAAACATCGCCTACCCGTTCCCGCCGAATCCGCCAAAGGTCAGCAAGCGGTACAACCCGACCGGCTGCTATCGGAAGGAGTTCGACTTGCCCGAAACGTGGCGCGCTGGTCAGCCGGGGGGCAAGCAGGTCTTCTTGCACTTCGCCGGCGCCAAGAGCGCGATGTACGTCTGGGTAAACGGCAACAAGGTGGGCTACAGCCAAGGCAGCATGACGCCGGCGGAGTTCAACATCACCTCTTACTTGAAGCGGGGCAAGAACCTGATCGCCTGCCAGGTGATCCGCTGGAGCGACGGCAGCTACCTCGAAGACCAAGACATGTGGCGCCTGAGCGGCATCTACCGCGACGTCTTCCTCATAGCGAAGCCGCTGGTGCACCTGCGGGACCTGTTAGTTCATACCGATTTGGACGACGCGTACACCGATGCACAGGTTGTTGTGACCGCAACGCTCGGCGAGGCCGAGGGCGCCAACACTATCGGGCACGGCATCAACTACAAGCTGTTCGATGCGAAGGGGAATCCGGTCGTGGCAGGTGCCCCGCGGATCGTGAATCAGCCCGATGGCTCGCAGGACCTTGCGACCGAGTTTCGCCTCGCCTCGCCGCGGTTATGGACCGACGAAACGCCCTATCTCTACAAGCTCGGAATCGAACTGCTCGATGCTGACGGCAACGTGCTCGACGCGACTGCTTTGCGGATCGGCTTCCGCGAGATCGAGGTCCGTGGCAAACAGATCCTGCTCAACGGGAAAGCTATCAAGCTCAAGGGCGTCAACCGGCATGAGCACGACCCCGATCACGGCCGGGCGGTCCCCGAGAGCCGCATGGTCCAGGACATCAAGCTGATCAAGCAGCACAACTTCAACGCCGTGCGGACCAGCCACTACCCCAACCACCCGCGGTTCTACGAGCTGTGCGACGAGTACGGGCTGCTGGTCATGGACGAGGCCAACGTCGAGTCGCACGAGTTCCGCCGGAAGACCCGGCAGCGAGACAGCCTGCCCGGCAGCCGGCCCGAATGGGC
>JBCCZD010000040.1:0-20255 GCA_039188275.1 Planctomycetota bacterium | reverse complement strand
TACTCGCCACGTTCGGGACCCTTTGCGCGAGCTTTGTGTATAACGTTTGGCAGAACCCGGTTACGGTTTTTTGCGTGGCCGGTTTCCTTATCACGCGGGGCGAACTACAAAGCCCCCCGGCGCCTATCTACGAGAAGGCGCCATCATGAAAGTAGCCAACGCCGCTGCGTGGTCCGCCCTCGGCCGCCTGTCCGCCGTCTGCGGGGCGGCGCTCAGCAGCCTGCTGCTGGCGCTGCTCGCCACACCCGACGATCTGGGCCGCTTTTTGTTCGCGCAGAGCATTGCGTTTGTGGTCGGCAGCTCGTGCCTGTTCGGGATCAGCCACGGCGTGATTCTTTTCCTGAACAACCCCGCTTTGCTGCCGGGCCGGGCCGCGGGCTTGCCCCGCGGCTCCGCTCGGCGCGGTATCGCCGCGGCGGCGGTATTCGTTTCACTCGGCCTAGCGACGCTGGCCGCCTCGGTAATCGCCGTTGATGAGCTCGGGCTGCTCTGGCGGCCCCGGCTCAACAGCGGCGCCGGCGGATGGCCCCTGGTGGCGACCTGGGCCTGGACCTGGTCGCTGCGGTTGGCGGCTGCGGGGTTGCTCCGAGCCCAGGGTGACCTGCGGGGGGCGGTGCTTTCCGAATCGGTATCTTTCAACGCCCTGCTGGTCTTGCTTCTGGTGGGCTTCGCCGTGTCGGGTACAACACCGGGTTACCGCGAGCTACTCGTTGCGTGCAACGCCTTCTCGACCGCCCCCCTCCTGCTGCTGCTATTCACCAAGGGCCGCTGGGCCGCGACGCTGCTGGCCCACTCGGGCGAAGCGGCAAAGATCGCCCCGCGGCTGGTGACTGGCTCCGCCCCGATGTTGTTCGCCCAGGGGCTTCCGAGGCTGGCCAACGAGTTGACCATAACCGTCGTCGGGCTGGTCGGCGTGCCGCGGGACGTGGCGGTCTACGGACTAGCGTTCCGGGCCAGCCAGTTCGTGAACTTGCCGGTCTCGATCTTCTCCGGCGCGATGACCCCGGTCATCGCTCGGCTGAATGCGGTCGGACGGCTGCCGATGGCCGAGACTGAACTGCGGTGGATGACCCAAGCCAGCTCCCTGGCGGGGATGATATTGGCGGCGATCGGCTTCGGGGCCTGTGTCGCGCTGGAGTGGGCCAAGCCGGGTGAGTACTCCGGCCTAGCCATGGTGCTCGCGGCGTTGGCGACCGGACGGGTGCTCGCCACAATCATCGGCCCGGCCGACGTGCTGCTTAGTATGGCCGGACGGCAACGCATGGTGATGATGATCGTGGCCGCTTGGGCCGCCGCCGCGGTTGGACTGGCAGTGGTTGTCACGCCGCTCGCCGGCTTGCTGGCCATGGCGGGGGCCCAAGCAGCAGCAGCTACGGTACGTGCCTTGGTGTGCTGGCGAGCCGCCCGGGGCGGCTTAGGGGTCCGGACCGATGCGCTGTTGGCCCCAACAGGCATCGCTACCGCCCGCCGCAGCGTGGCGGGGCTAGAACGTCTTCTGGAAAACACCGAACCATGCTGAACGTCAAGAAACAATTCGACCGTGTCCACGCTCGCTTCAACATGGCGGTGCTGCCCGCACGCGACGCCAAGATCCGCCTCTCAGGAGCGATCACCAGCTTCCGCTACCGCCCGGAGCGGCTCTCACGCTACGACTGCTGCCTCCAGTGCTGCGTTCAGCGGACCGGCAGCCGGTGGCTGCTGCGTGTGCTCTCGGACCCCACCGTGTACCGGTATTCCGGCCTGACCATGCAGCCCTACCCGCAGCTGCCCGACCGACTGCCAACCCGCAACGGCGAACGCCGGCCCCCGGCGGTGCGGACCCGCTCGATCGTCGGCCCGCTGTACTACGACTACCAGTCCTTCGCCGCTGTCCCCAAGCCGGACAGCTACCGGGCAGTCTTCGTCCTGCGTGACCCACGAGACATCATTGTTTCGCACTATTTCTCTACCCGCGACACCCACCGGCTCAACCCCATGATCTGCGAGCGGCGGCACGTGCTGGGGTCGATCGACGAGCGGGAGGGAATGCTCAAGATGATCGAGTGGAACGAATCCGATGGCATGTTTTCGTCAATCGAGGGTTGGCTGAACGAGATCGAGGCCCAGCCCGACCGCCTCCGCCTGTGTCGGTATGAAGACATCACCGGCCCGCAACAAGTCGATTTCCTGGGCGAGCTGCTTGAGTTTATGGACGTGAAAGTACCTGAGCCCGACTACGCGGACCTGCTCGACCGGTACTCCCTGACCAAGATGCGTGGAGGGAAGACCGGAGCGGTGGTAGCGAATTCTCACTACCGCTCAGGGCGGTCGGGCGGGTGGAAAGAGAAGCTCGACGACGAGCTGATGGAGCGACTGCAACACGCCGTCGGACCCAGAGTACGCAAGCTCTACGACTTCTGAGCATGGCTACACCAGCCTCGGGCCTGTCTCCGTAATAGCCGTTCCAAATTCCAATCAATCGCGAGCCCATGCAACAGTCCAACCGCCCTACCGTCGCCCTCGTCTACGGATTCTGGGGCCAGAACATCGGCAACGCCTTCTTCAACGTCGGCGGCAAATGGATCGTCGAGCAGATGTTCCCCGAGCACGACGTCATCGAGATCCAAGACCAGCCAGGCTACCGGACCTTCCACAACCAGTCCAAGGGTAACCCGAAACGTGACCTCGGGCTGCTCGACTACCTCGATACCGACTACGTCGTCCTGCAGGGGCCGATGTTTACCAAGAGCTTCCGCGCCCTGTGGGAGCCGACCTTCGAGAAGCTCCGCGCGCGGGGCGTTAAGGTCGTGCTGCTCAGCGCCGCGTTCTTCCACTACGACGACGAAGAGATCGACAGCGTTCGTGGGTTCCTCAAGGAGTACCCGCCGGTGATGATCAGCACCCGGGACGGCGATTCGTACGAGCACGTCCATGACCTGGCGGAGCTGACGTACAGCGGGATCGACAGCGCGTTCTTCTGGCCCCTCGCTTACCGACCGGCGCCGCTGGCTATCGAGCCCTACATCACGATCAACTTCGACCAGTACCCGGAGCCCGACTTCACCGTAGCCGAGAGCGAGGCTGATCTGAAAGGCAAGTTCGACAAGCGTTTCTCGGCGCTCGGAAGGGCGTGGGGCGCCAAGCAGCCTTGGCTTCAAAAGCGGTTCTCGAAGGCGGGGCAGTGGCAGTGCTATCTGGGCGCGCTCATAGACTTCCGCCGGCTGCCCGAGCGGATCGCCGACCACCTGGTCGTCCGCCCCGACCACCGCGTGAACCCTCACATCACGTGGAAGGTTTACAACCAGGCAAACGCCGTGGGCAGCGACGAACCGTTCACGTACTTCACGATGTACAGCCAAACGCAGCTCACGCTGTCGGACCGGGTCCATGCCTGCGTGGCGACGCTCGCCGCGGGCGGCCCGGCGATGCTGTACCACCCGACGCCCCGGGCGCGGCTTTTCGAGCGAGTCGGGCTGACCGAGATCCGCGAGCAGCCGGTCGAGCTCGACCTGGCTTACCTAGACGAGGAACGGCAGACGCAGATCGCAACGCTCCGCGAATTGGCGTCGCAGACCTTAGAGCAGCAGCCGGCGGTCGTTTGAAGCCGCCTTTAATGTCCGTAGCGACACGCCCGCCCCGGATGTCCCGCCTTGAGGATTGCCGCCTTCGCCGCCCAAGGCGCTCCCGCACTCCTCGCCCCCGCTTAACTTCAGAGCCGCCGCCATGCGTATCTTGGTCCACGACTTCGCCGGGCACCCGTTCCAGTTGCAGCTTAGCCGGGAGCTCGCCGACCGCGGCGCCGAGGTGCTACACCTGTGTTCGGCCGAACTCGATACGCCGCAGGGTTCGTTCAACCGGCTGCCCACCGACCCCAACGATCTGCAGATCCGCGGGCTAAAGGTCAATTGCCCGCACAAGAAGCACCAGTTGCTAAAGCGGTTCGTATTTGAACGGCGCTATGCCGCGGAACTCGCTCGGCAGGCGGCGGCCTATCGACCGGACGTGGTGATCTCGGCCAACACGCCGTCGGTGGTGCTTTCGAAGCTCGCGGACTGGGCCGCGTCTGCGCGGGTACCCTGGGTGAACTGGGTGCAAGACCTCTACGGGCTGGCGGCCTACAAGGTGCTCCGCAAGAAGCTGCCCGTCGCGGGCGAGGTGATCGGCGGCTACTTCTTGAAGCTCGACAAGGGCTCGTACCGCCGGGCCGCGGCGTCGGTCGTCATCACCGACGACTTCACCCCGCTCTTGACCGACTGGGGCATCGACCGCACCGCAGTCCACACCGTGCCGAACTGGGCGCCGCTCGCCGAGCTGCCGAGTCGGCCGCGCGACAACGCCTGGTCTCACCGGCAGGGGCTCGACGACCGCGTGCGCTTCATCTACTCCGGCACGCTGTCGATGAAGCACAACCCGGCGCTGCTGCTCGCGCTGGGCGAATGGCTCGACGAGTCGGGCGCCGGCGAGTTGCTGGTCAACTCGCAGGGCGCAGCGGTCGAGTGGCTGGCGGGGCAGGCCCGCGAGCGGGGCGTGAGCTCCATCCGCTGCCTCGGCTTCCAGCCTTACGAGGAGTTGGCGGACGCCTTCGGCGCGGCCGACGTGCTGGTTGCGGTGCTCGAGCCCGACGCCAGCGTCTTTTCGGTGCCGTCGAAGGTGCTGAGCTACTTCTGCGCTGGCCGGGCGATCTTGGCCGCGATACCGAGCGAAAACCTGGCCGCCAAGACGATCCAAACCGCGGCAGCCGGCGAGGTGGTCGACCCCGGCGACCCCGAGGCGTTTGTCGCGGCGGCCCGGCGGCTTGCCGAGTCGCTCCCGTTGCGCCAGTCCGCCGCGTCATCGGGCCGGGCCTACGCTGAGGCGACATTTGACATCGGCCAGATTGGCGACCGTTTCGAGGCGATCCTCCGTGGCGCCGCTGGCGATAGCCCGGTCGCCCCGCAACGCACAGCTACTGGTCGCGACGCCTTCGCCCCACAGCCCGCTGCGGGTTAGACTGGGGTCGTGTTGATCCCCAAATAGTCTTACTACCCGCGGAGCGGCAATGCATCTTGAGAAGCCAGTCGAGTCGTCCGCCGGATGGCGTCGGGCGTTGCTCAAGTACTGCCTGATGGCTGCCGCCGCCGCGGGCGCCCTGCAACCGGAGGGCGTGCTAGCGGATTCTCGTCCCAACTTCGTGTTTATTCTTGCCGACGACGTTGGCTACGGCGACCTCGGCTGCTTCGGGCAAACCAACTTCGCGACGCCCCGGCTTGACCAGATGGCGTCCGAAGGGATGCGCCTCACCCAGCACTACTGCGGCAGCACGGTCTGTGCGCCGTCGCGGGCTTGCCTGCTCGCCGGGCGCCACACGGGGCGGGTCTTCCAGCGCACGAACGGTCCGCACCACTTCCGCGATGACCCGCTCGACCCGACCATCGCGGGCCACCTCCGAGCCGCCGGCTACCACACGGCACTGATTGGCAAGAGCGGGCTGTCATGCATCGGCACCGACGGCGGCCTGGTTAATCGCAAAGGCTTTGACTACTTCTTCGGGTACACCAGCCACGGCAACGCCCACCGGTACTACCCGCCCTACTTGTGGCGCAACGACGAGAAGGTTTTTTTCCCCGGTAATCACGGCAAGCAGGGCGACGCCTACAGCGGCGACTTATTCCGGGCCGAGGCGATGGCTTACCTCGAGCAACGGTCGGCTGGAGAGGAGCCGTTCTTCCTCCACCTCTCACTTCAGCAGTCGCACGCTGACCTTGCGGTTCCCGAAGCGTACCGCCAACGATTCCTCGGCAAGTTCGACGAGCCCGAGAGGGTAGCGAGCGGCCAGTACCGCCACGAGGCCAACCCTAAGGCGACCTACGCGGCGATGATGACTTATCTGGACGAGAGCGTCGGCCAGGTGCTGGACAAGTTGAGGGAGCTCGGATTAGCGGAGAACACGCTGGTGGTCTTCGCGAGCGACAACGGCGCCATGTCTGAAGGGGGCTGGAGCCGCGAGCACTTCAATTCCAGCGGCCCGCTCCGCGGTGGTAAGCGTGACCTCTACGAGGGTGGCATCCGCTCACCTACCATCGCCTGGTGGCCGGGCCGGGTGCCCGCGGGATCGGAGTCAGAGCACGTCTCGGCGTTTTGGGACTTCGCCCCCACGGCGTGCGAGCTTGCGGGCGTTTCGCCCATGGCAGAAACCGATGGCATCTCTTACGCCCCGACGCTCCTCGGCCGAAGCGATGAGCAGCGACAACACGAGTACCTCTACTGGGAGTTTTACGAACAAGGCGGCAGGCAGGCTGTTCGCCTGGTGGGCCGCGAGGACGGCGCTTGGAAGGGCGTTCGCCTGGGCGTTGCCAAAGACCCCCGAGGGCCGGTAGAGCTCTACAACCTGCGGCAGGACCCAGCCGAGAAGCGCAACGTTGCCGACCAGTTTCCGGGCGTGGTCGCGGCGGTGATCGCGGCGATGGATGACGCGCACGTCGAGTCGCCCGTCGTGAAATTTGCCAAGAAAAAAGCGAAGGCGAAGAAGAAGGTTGTGGCGAGCCGCGTTAAGTGATTGTTCGCCCCGCTGGCAAGCAGGGCGCGCCCACCGCCGCACCGCTACCCCGCTTGATCGCATGACGCCCCCCGCCGCCACGCCCGCGTCTGGCCGCCCCCCGGCGCCGGGATCGCCGCCGCCCTCGGCAATTGACCTGCGGCGTGTCGGTAAGGTGTACCCCGGCGGCACCCGTGCGCTCGACGGCGTTACCTGCCGCTTCGAGCCGGGTGAGTTCGTTAGCCTGCTGGGCCCTTCGGGCTGCGGTAAGTGCACGGTTCTGCGGATCGTCGCCGGCTTGGCGGCGCCGACGACCGGCGAGGTTGTCCGCGGCGGCAAGGCAGGCGGCGGAAGTCCCGGTGTTCCCATGCCGACGGAACTCGGTTGCGTCTTCCAAGAGCCAACGCTTATGCCTTGGGCGCGGGTCTGGGACAACGTCTACTTGCCGCTCCGACTACGTGGCGTACGCCGGCGGGCGGCGCAGGACCGTGTTGACGCGGCCTTGACGCGGGTGGGCCTCGCCGACTTCGCCGGCGCCTTGCCACGCGAGCTGTCCGGCGGCATGAAGATGCGCGTGGCCGTCGCCAGGGCTACGGTCGCCCGTCCGGCAGTCCTCATGCTGGACGAACCCTTCGCCGCGCTCGACGAGATCACCCGCTTCCGCTTGAACGACGACCTGCTGCGGCTGTGGAGCGAGCAGGCGTGGACTGGATTGTTTGTCACGCACAGCGTCTTCGAGTCGGTTTACCTGTCTTCGCGGGTCATCGTCATGTCGGGTCGGCCTGGCCGGGTGATAGAGGAAGTTGCCGTCCCGCTGCCGTATCCTCGTGACGACGCGACGCGGACCTCCGCGGAGTACGTTAGTCTGTGCCGGCATGTCTCGGACGCGTTGCGCCGATCGATGGCAGGCGCCGGTCAGCATGGGGCCGCCGACGCGCAGGGAGGAACCCGCGATGCGTGACGCAGCAGAAGCGAGCAACGCCGCGGTCGACGCCGCGCCCGTGAAGGCTGCCGAGCGTGCAGAACGCCGCGGCCACGGGTTCCAACGGGGCCTGGCGCCGTTCGCTGCCCCGCTTGGCGTCGGCCTGGTGGTGGCGGGCGTTTGGGAGTTCGCGGTCGGCTACTGGCAAGTTCCCGAGTACCTGCTGCCGCCCCCGTCGGCGATCGTCGAGACGATGGGCGCCGAGCGGGCCACGCTCGCGTCCGCTTGGTGCGTCACGTTCGGCGCCATGGCGGTCGCCCTGATGGCGGCTGTGTTGTTCGGGGTGCTCCTGGCGGCGGTGTTTGCAACGTCGCGGATCGTCGAGCTGAGCCTGTTCCCCTACGCGGTGGTGCTGCAGGTCACGCCGCTCGTGGCGATCGCCCCGCTGCTGATGATCTGGATCAACACGCCATGGATCGTAAAGCTGGTCTGCGCCTGGATCGTTGCGTTCTTCCCGATCCTTTCGAACACGGCGCTTGGCCTGAGGGCTGCCGATCCGGGGCTGAGTGACCTGTTCCGCCTGTATCGCGCGAGCCCCTGGCAGCGTGCTCGGCTGCTGCTGGCGCCTTCCGCCCTGCCGTACTTCCTGGCCGGGCTGCGGGTGGCGGTCAACCTCGCACTCGTGGGCGCGGTCGTGGCAGAGTTCGTTACCGGCGCCGCGACCGATCACCCGGGCCTCGCGTCGCTGGTCTTCGAGGGCCAGTACGCCATGAATGTCCCGCTCACGTTCGCCGCGCTGGGGCTGATTTCGGGCACCGGCATCGCCATGTACTTCGCCACGCACCTGCTCAGCCGCTGGCTGCTGGGGGGCTGGCACGCGAGCAGCCTCGAACCGGACAGGCCATAAGACACCGGGCAACTCAGACCCATGAGCACGCCACAAGCCCCCTCAATCCCCCTCAATCACCAACCTTCCGCCGCGGGCATCCTCCGCCAGGATCCTCCCGGCTCCGACATCTTCACGCTAGGATGACGATCATGAACTCCATGGCCACGCTCGCCGCTGCCGCCGTCACGGCCCTCGCCCTGGGTGGCACACCCGCGGCGGCGCTCGACAGAGTCACCTTCGCGACAAACTGGAAGGCCCAGCCGGAGCACGGCGGGTTCTACCAAGCCGCCGCCGACGGTACCTACAAAAAGTACGGGCTGGACGTCACGATCAAGCCGGGCGGGCCGATGGTGCACAATCGGCCGCTGCTGGCGGCGGGGCGGGTCGACTTTCTGATGGGCACCAACCTCCTGCAACCATTCGACGCGGTCAAGCAGGGCATCCCCACCCGAGCGGTCGCCGCGGTGTTCCAGAAAGACCCGCAGTGCCTGATCGCCCATCCCGGTCAGGGTTACTATCGGTGGAGCGACCTCGCGCGGGCGCCGCTGCTGATGTCCAACTCGGGCCGCTACAGCTTCTTCCTCTGGATGAAAGCGGCCCACGGCTTCGAGCGTCGGAACCTCCGCCCCTACAACCACAGCCTCGCGCCCTTCCTCGCCCACAAAGACTGGGTCCAGCAGGGATACGCCACGGCCGAGCCCCGTCGCGTCGCCGAGGCGATCGGCCGCGAGCCGGAGGTTTTCCTCCTCGCCGACTACGGCTGGAACAGCTACTCGACGCTCATCGAAACGACTGACAAGATGATCCGCGACAAGCCCGACCTCGTCCAGCGGTTCGTCGACGCCTCGCTGATCGGTTGGCGGGCGTACCTGGACGGCGACGCCGAGCAGACGGCCGCCGCGAACGCGTGGATCAAGCGGGACAACCCGACGATGACCGACGGCCAGATCGCCTACTCGCTTGGGGCGATGCGGGCCCGCGGGCTCATCGACTCGGGCGACTCCCTAACCGACGGCATCGGCGCCATGCGGGCCGATCGCGTCGAGTCGTTCTATGCCAAGATGGTCGAGGCCGGCGTTTACCAGCCAGGCGAAGTCGCCGTGTCTCAGGCGTACACGACCCGGTTCGTGAATAAAGGCATCGCCCGATCGACCAAGGCTTCCGCCCCACAGGCGTTGCCCTAGCGAGAAAGAGTCCCACGGTCCGTCCAAGCATGGGCGACCACCAACCGTCGAACCGCCAAGCGAGACGCCAAGGAGAGACTAAGATGCGCACGAAGGGCCTGACTGTTTATGCTGTACTGATTACCGTGCTGGCGGTCGCCGGATGCGGCCCGGCGCCGGACCCCCAGCCGCTGCTCGACTCGCTCGGCGGAATCAAGAAGGCGATGCTTGACGTCCGCTCAGCGGTCGAGGCACGCGACCTCCAGGCGATCGACGCGGTCATGCACGGCAAGGGGTTCAATGCGCCCTTCGACAAGATGAAGGTCGCAATCGAGAAGGCGGGGCTGCCGACCGAGGCGAAGGGGGTGATCCTAGCCGCGAAAGATCGACTCGTCGCGCAGCTCAGGATCGTCCACGCCCCGGCCCACGCCGCCGACGGCAGCATCGACGACATCGATACCGACGCCGTTTGCGCCGCGATCGACGAAGCGCTCGGCGCGATGGAGGCCGCACTGCCCGCCGGCTTGTCGCTGCCGCAACCAACGGCTGATTCCGACGGCGACCACGATAGCCATGCCGACCACGATCATGACGGCCACGATCACGATGGCCACGACCATGACGATCACGGCCACGGCGAAGAGGGGCACGACGATCATGACCACGACGCCAAGGCGACCGGCGGTCCCGCGACCGCGGGCGACGAAGAGTAACCGGCGCCAAGCATGCCCGAACCCGCTTCCGGATGGCCCGACCACCCGTACGGTTGGCTAAGCCTTGCACCGCCGCTCGCGACGGTTCTGCTGGCGATCGTGACGCGTCGCGCCGTGGCGTCGCTGCTCGCCGGCCTGATGGTGGGAGCACTAATCCTGTCCGCAGGGCGCCCCGTCGAGGCGTGCGTGCGGCTGCTCGAGACGCACCTCTGGCCCACGCTGGTCGACCCCTGGCAGGTTCGCCTGTTCGGCTTCTTGGTGCTGATCGGAGCGATGATCGGCGTCGTAAACCGCAGCGGCGGCATGCAGGGGCTCGTCGGGATAATCGTCCCCCTCGCCAAGACCCGTCGCCGCGGCCAGCTTGCAACCTGGCTCGCCGGGCTGCTGGTTTTTTTTGACGACTACACCAACACGTTGTTGGTCGGCGCGACGATGCGGTCGACCTGCGACCGGCTGAGGGTCTCCCGCGAGAAGCTGGCTTACATCGTTGACTCCACGGCTGCGCCCGTCGCCGGCATCGCGTTGCTGTCGACATGGGTCGCCGTCGAAATCGATTTCTTGCAGAAAGGGCTCGACGCGTGCGGCGCCGATCTTGTCGGCGAGTACAACGCGGTCGGCCTCTTCCTCGGTTGCCTGCCCTACCGGTTCTACATCATTCAGGCCCTGTTGTTCGTGCCGATCCTCGCCGCGTTGGGCCGCGACTTCGGGCCGATGCTCCACGCGGAGCGGTCGGCTCGGCGCGATCGCAACGATGGAGAGAGCGGCGGATCGCCGCCGCCTGCCGGCGATCATAAATTGGGCGTGGCGCCGACGCACTGGTCCAACGCGATCCTCCCGCTTGGCGCCACGCTGGCGGTGGTGATCGGCTTGATCGTGCAGACGGGTCGGTCCGCGTGGGCGGCGGACAACCCCGGCGTGGCGCCAAGCTGGCAAGACCTGTTCGGCGCCGCGGAGGCGAACGTCGCCCTGTTCTACGGCGCCCTTGTCGGGCTGGGCGTGGCGATGGCGGTCTCCCTCGGCCGCGGCTTGCTTAGCCACGCCGAGGCGGGCAACGCCGCGTTCGCCGGTGTCCGCGCCGTGCTGCCCGGCATGATGATCCTGTGGCTGGCCGGCACGATGTCCGGCATGACACGCGACGGCGGCGAACGCGTCACCGCCGATGCGGGATATCAACACGCCGACGTCGCGCTCTACACGGGCGACTATTTACAGTCGCTGCTGCCTTTAGGCGATAGCAGCGCGTCGGCCCGTGCGGTCGCGTTGTCGCTGCCGACCGTGACATTCCTCACCGCCGCGGTCGTGGCGTTCAGCACCGGCACCAGCTTCGGCACAATGGGCATCCTGTTCCCGGTCGTGGCGCCCGTGGCGTTCGCCGCACTCGGACCGACCGCGGGCGCACCGTTCAGCGAGCCGCTCCTGCTGGCCACCTTCGGGGCGGTTCTCTCAGGCGCCATCTTTGGCGACCACTGCTCGCCCATCTCGGACACGACCGTACTCTCTTCGCAGTCGAGCGGGTGCGACCACATCGCCCACGTCGTGACGCAGATGCCCTACGCCTTGGTCGTCGCCGCGGTAACCATCTTGTTCGGGACTGCGCCACTAGCCGCGGGCGTGAGTGTTTGGCTGCTGCTGCCGTTGCAGACAACGGCCCTCGTGGCGATCGTTCTGAGGTTCGGCAAGCGGGTGGACGCCGAAACACCCGTGGAGGGGCCGTGACTCCCACCCCGTCTCCGCTGCCGCCAATCGAGGCGATCCCCGATCTGCCGATCGACGAGGCGCTCGCGCTCGCCGCCCGTAAGTTCGACACCGCGGCGATCGTCGATCGCACGATCGATCTCGACGGCGTCGCCGAGTATTACCGTCAGAGCGACCGCGGCTACCGGTTATTCCACTCGCGGGAGGGGGCGTTGCACATCGCGCTCGGCTGCGACGGGCACCGCGATACCAGCGGCTACGCCCGCCAAGCCGACCTTTTCCACGAGCAGCTCGAAGCCGTCGGAGCCCACCCGGCGGCGGGGCGCAGCGCGATCGAGTTCGGCTGCGGCATGGGCTTCAACACCCGCTGGCTCGCCGAGCACTGCCCCGACCGGCGGTTCGTCGGCGTCGATCTAACCGCGTCGCACGTCCGCTACGCCAGGAAGCGCGCGGCGCGGCTGCCGAACGCCGAGTTCATTGAGGGAAACTACGAGCGGCTCGCCCGCCGCGACGCCGAGTTCGATGGGGTCCTGGCCGTGGAGACGCTGTGCCAGACGCCTCGGCTGGGGCGTGCCCTCGCCGAAGCCCGCCGGGTGCTTAGGCCCGGCGGGCGGCTGGTGGTGATCGACTGCTTCCGGAGCGGCGAACCCGATTTCTACGGCGAGTCGATGCGGCGCGCGATGCACCTCGTCGAGAAGACGACCGCCGTCAACGCGTTCGCGACGGTCGACGAATGGGTTGACGCGGCCGCCGAAGCGGGGCTGTCGCTCGTCGAGACCCGCGATCTTTCGCTAGAGACCGAGGCTAACCTCCGCCGGCTCTACTCGCTGTCGCGCAGATTCTTTACGATGTCGGCGGTGGTCCGCGCGATGGCTCGGGCCTTCCCTCCGCTGCTGCTGGAGAACAGCATCTGCGGCCTGCTCATGCCGTACACCGTCGGTGCGGGCGCCCACCAGTACCAAATGCTTGTCGTCGAGAAGGCGTAAATCGCCCGCGGCGACGGCTATTACAAACGTCTCTGGGAACCGAGAGGCCGCCCCGTGGCAGACTTCACCCCCGTCGCCAAAGTCGGGTCGATCGCCGAGGGACACGGCGAGACCGTTACCGTTGACGGGCGGCTGGTCGCCCTCTTCAACCGGGGCGGCCAGTACTACGCGATCGACGACCTCTGCCCCCACCAGGGGGCCTCGCTCGGTGCGGGCGAGGTTGACGAAGACGGCGCAGTGGCCTGCCCTTGGCACGCCTGGCGGTTCAACATCAAGACCGGCAAGTGGTGCGACAACCCGACGCTCGGCGTCGACACTTTCGAGGTCCGTGTCAACGGCGACGAGATCCAAGTCCGGGTCGCACCCCACGGGGCGTAAAGACGCACAACAACGACACGGCCCCACGGGGTCAACCCCCACGCTCACGGGGCCGCTGGCTCCGCGGCGTCCCCGGCGCCGGCGGGTGGTTCGGTCGCGACGCCAAACTTTACCTTCGAGGTCTGATCGATCGTTCCGCTGATGGTGTTTTGCCCAACGGTCATCGAGAGGTCGATCGTGTGAAGCACCGTCGAAGCCTCGAGCCGACCGGCCTGGCGATCAAACAGGATCTCACCGCTGCTTGATTTGGTCTTTACGGTTCCGGTCATTTGGCCCCCCTCGGCCCCTGTTGCGTTAAGGGTCAACGCCGGCTCGATCGCCGCAAGGCTCTTGCCCTCCGCTTCGCGGGGGCCTTTGTAGGTGTAGCTAGTCTCGACTTGCATCTTGCCGAACATCGGCACCTCGACCGCGCCAGCCGTTCTCGACCAGTCGGCGCCCGCCTCGACCGGGTCGGTCGGCAGCGGCACCGCGATCGGCAGCGCGAGCGCCTTGATCGCGTCCTCTCCGGTCGCGGCGCCCCCCGCCCCGGGCAGCCGCTTGATCGCGGCCACCAGCTCCTCGTGTGCCGAGACGTCGCTCAGTTCGCCCGTCGGCGCCATCGTGACCGTGTAGCCGTGCTCTACCAACGCGTTGAACGCCGGCGCGAGCATGGTCGCCAGCCCCTCGGGCGGCTCGGGCGAAGCGGTGTCGAGCTGGAAGCCCTGGTTCATCGGCGCCTGCATGCTCATCTGCACCCGTTTGATGTCGTGCTTGATACGGGCTGAGCCGTCGTCCTTCACCTCTTCGACCGTCCAGGTCATATCGATCGTCTGAACGGTGCTCGTCTGGATAATTCCGGCGTCGCCGGCCGACAGCTGGTTGGTTGTCTCCTGAACAAGCTGGTACGTGAACACCTGCCCCGGCCCAAACTTCCAGCGGAGCGTCTCCTCACCCCGCGACTGTGGAGCAACGATAAAGCAAAGTAGACAGACCGCGAACGCCACGCGGGTTGGTTTTGACTGGCGGGGCATCGAGGGGCCTACGGGGTTAGAGGGGCAACGACGCGATTGTAAGTGCGTGCCCGCAGCGAAGGCCATAGCGGCCCGGCGCCACAACCTGCGGCTAAGCCAACTCGAAAGCGCCACCCGGGCGGGGAGTCAGTGGCTCGGCGTCGGTCTGCCGGCGGGTCTGCTCGGCCCAGGCCGCGGCGTCTTGGGCGATCGGCGGCCAGGTGTCGTAGTGGCACGGCGCGGCGTGTTTGGGCGCGAGCAGCTTGACCGCTTCGACTGCGTCGGCGGGGCCCATCGTGAACCGGTCGCCGATCGGCACGACGGCCAAGTCCAATCTTTTCGCCCCGATTAGCTTCATATCGGAGAACAACGCGGTGTCGCAGGCGAAGTAGAGGCGTTTGCCTGCCGCTTCGATCAGCAACCCGCACGCAACGCCCCCGTACGACCCGTCCGGCAGGCCGCTGGAGTGGATCGCCGGCGTGAAGGTCAGCCTGCCGATGGCGCCGTTTTCATCGGTGAGCTCGAAGCCGCCGCCCGGGTTGCCCTGCTGCACCCTGTCGCCGGCGACGCCCTGGCCCTTCAGCCACTCACCAACCTCGAAGTTGGCGCATACCGTCGCGCCCGTCCGCGTCACGATGCTCACCGCGTCGGCGATGTGGTCAAAGTGCCCGTGTGAGACGAGCACAAAGTCCGCCTCAACCTCCGCCGCCTTCACCGGCGCCGTGGGTGAATCGTCCAGGAACGGGTCGATCAGCAGACGGCGCTCGCCGGTGTCGATCGACCAACAGTTGTGGCCTAGCCAGGTGATGTTCATACGATTGACGGGATAACAGGACAGGCAGGATTTACAGGATGGCCAGTTGTTAGCGTTAGCGACCGGTGGGATTCACCGCGGAGGTCGCAGAGGACGCGAAGGGGTCACTCGCAAGTGCTGACCGCGTTAGGATTGTCGAACACAAACCCGGATGCTCCCCCCTTGGCGCCCCAGTCAATTGTTGTTCCTTCGGTGTAAATCGTGCTCTTTTTACGGACAGCAATGCGTGGGTTCTCGATTTGCCAGGAATGGTCGTTGGCAGCGTCGGAGCCAGAGTCAAAGCCGAGTATGTAACCGAATCCAGGTGACACGTCATCGGCTACTCCGACACGCAGTACAGGCATCTTTTCAGTGTTCAGTTCGATGACTTTAGCGGTTGCTTTGTCGGTTAAGGTCACAACCCGGTCAAGCTGATCCGAAGCAATCGGTTTCGCAGAGGCCGATCGATCCGTACGAAGGGTCTCGGCATCGTCTTGGTTCGAAGAGCACCCCGACTAAACACGTTGCAAGCAAGAGAAATACAGCGCGCATGGCGTTTCGCCCTCTGCTACCTCTGCGGTGAATCCAACAGCGGCTTACGTCGGCGGCTCGCTGTCATCCTGTAAATCCGGTCGATCCTGTTATCCTGTCAATCAGCTTCGCAAAATCGCGTTCATGTTCTTCTTGTACGCCTCGACGCCGGGCTGGCCGTAGGGGTTGATGCCGATCAGGCGGCCCTCGACGACGGGGGCCAGCATGAGCATCTGCAGCAGGGCGCCGACGTGGAACTCGTCGAGCGTCGGCAGGACAATGTCGGCGGTGGGGCGGCTGTCTTCGCGGTAAGCCTGGTTCGTGCCGGCGATGGCGGCCGAGAGGATGTCGGGCAGGGTTTTGTCGGCCAGTTCGTTGAGCAGGTCTTGGTTGTTGTCGCTCTCGCCGACGGCCAGGGCTTCGCGCTGGTGGTCTTCGACAACCACGTTGGTGATCAGCTTGTCGCGTCGGCCCTCTTGGTGCTGCTGACCGCGGCTGTGCAGGTCGCGGGTGTTGACGATCGTCAGCGGCAACGCCCCTCGCTCCTCTTTGCCGATGCTCTCAGCGAGCAGCTGGTCGTACCAGAAGCCGAGCGCCTCGAGCCGCTTGCCCCAGGTGCTGAGGATGCGGGTGGTGCAGCCCTCGGTCTCCTCGAGCAGGCAACCGACGGCCGTGTAGTCGAGCACGGCGTTCTCGCCAAGCGGGGCCGAGGCGAAGTGCTCGTTCATCGCCTTCGCGCCCTCGAGCAGCTTGACGATATCCAGCCCCATTAGCGCCGCCGGCAGCAGACCAACCGCCGAGAGGACGCTGAACCGGCCGCCGACGCCGTCGGGCACTTCGTAGACCTCTTGGCAGCCGATCGCCGCCGACAAGTCGAACAGCTTGCCACTCTTGCCGGTGACGGGGACGACGTAGTCGGCCAGTTTGGCGTCGCCCGATAGCGACTTGTCAAGCTCACGCAGGAAAATCCGCAGCGAAGCGGCCGTCTCGAGCGTGCCGCCCGACTTGCTGATCACCACCACGCCCCACGGCTGGGTGTCGCTCTCGAGAACATCGAGGAGGCCGTGCGCGGCGTCGTTATCGACGTTGTTGCCCTCGAAGTAGAGCTTGGGGCGTTGGTTGCGGAGCGTCGGGGCGACTTCGTTGTAGTAGGGGTGGCAGCACGCTTCCAAGAGCGCCCGGGCGCCCATGTAGCTGCCGCCGATGCCCAGAACGACGACGCTGCCGCACTGCTGGGCGAGCCGGTCCGCGGTCGCCTGCAGCCGGCCGATTTCGCTGTCGGCGCCCTTATCCTTGTGCTCGGCGAGCAGCCGGTCCGGGAGCAAGTGGAAGCCGGCGTCGAGCGGCTGCTTCTCTTGCGGCGCATCGTCGCCACTCGCCCACAGCTCGGCGTCGGCCAGCACTTCCGCTCGAGCCGCCTCGACCCGCGGCGCCCAGCCGTCGAGTTCCTCGCGTGAGGCGCCGCCGTGATTAAAGAACGAACCGTTGGGTGAGTAGCGGAGCATGTGTCAAAGGGGGAAGGCGGAAAGCGGACGTGTGATGCTTATCGGCGAACGCGCGGCGTGCGTAACGCTGTGCGATATCGTCTCGCTAATCGCTCGTCTCGGCAAGATGCCGGACCCTGACGGCGTGCGCTTACCGATGTAGAATCAGGGCCGAATCGGTTCCCCCGCCTCCCGCCTTCCCCCTTACGCCTTCGATGGACACGCACGCCCTTATCAAGCCGTTGCTGCATAAGAACGAGTCGAAGATTGTGATGTTCGTTGCCGATGGGCTAGGGGGTTTGCCCCAGTCGCCGGGCGGGATGACGGAGCTAGAGACGGCCAAGACGCCGCACCTGGACAAGCTGGCGACCGAGGGCGTTCTGGGGAGCAGCATCCCCGTGGCGCCGGGCATCGCCCCGGGCAGCGGACCGGGCCACTTGGGGCTGTTCGGCTTCGACCCGGTTAAGTTCATGATCGGCCGGGGCGCCCTCGAGGCGACCGGCATCGGCTTCAAGCTCCAGCCGGGCGACGTCGCGATCCGGGCCAACTTCTGCACGATCGACAAGCAAGACAACATCGTCGACCGCCGGGCAGGCCGCCTGCCGACCGACGAGAGCGCACCGATCGCCGAGTCACTCCGCTCGATCGAGCTGCCGGGCATTGAGCTCTTCGTCGAGCCGGTCAAGGAGCACCGCTTCGTGATCGTCCTACGCGGCGAAGGGCTCGGCGGCGCCGTAGCGGACACGGACCCGCAGGCTACTGGCGTCACGGCCCTCGAGCCGCGGGCCCTTGAACCGGGCAGCGAGAAGACCGCCAAGATGCTGACCAAGTTCCTCAAGGCGGCGCACCACCACCTCAAGGACCAGCCGAAGGCCAACTTCTGCACCCTGCGGGGCATCACCAACCCGCCGTCCATCCAGACGTACGAGCAGGTCTACGGCCTGCGGGCAGCGGCGATCGCCGTCTACCCGATGTACAAGGGCCTCGCGCAGCTTGTCGGCATGGACGTCATCGGCGCCGCGCAAACGCTCGACGATCAGGTGCAGGTGCTCAAGGAGAAATGGGACGCGTACGACTTCTTCTTCATCCACTTCAAGTACACCGACTCGACCGGCGAGGACGGCGACTTCGACGCCAAGGTGAAGCGGACCGAAGAGTTCGACGCCGCGGTCCCTCGGATCATGGAGCTGGCGCCCGACGTCTTCATCGCGACGGGCGATCACTCCACGCCGGCGATGCTCGCCAGCCACTCGTGGCACCCGGTGCCGACGCTGCTGTGGGCCAAGAACTGCCGGTGCGACGGCGCCACGAGCTTCGGCGAGCGCGAGTGCCTGACCGGCGGCCTGGGCCAGTTCGAGGCCAAGCACCTGATGACCCTCGCGCTGGCCAACGCCGGCCGCCTGGCAAAATTCGGAGCGTAGCGGTTGGCAAGAGCTTCGGCCGGGACGGCTACTCGACCGAGAAGTAGCCGCTGCCAAAGCCGCCGCCTCCGCCGCCCATGCCTCCGCCGCCGCTAGCGGGCGAGCTCAAGCTACCGTCGCCCCGACGCAGGCGGTCAATGATCGACTCGATCGTCAGGTGCGTCGCACGAGCCTGTTTCACGACCAGCACTGCCTGCGGGGTTCGTACCGTTTCGCCCCTGCCCACGCTGGTAAATTCGTCTTCCGAGCCGGCGATTAGCACGGTGCCGATGCCGTCGCGGTTGGTCTTCGGGTGGAACCAGTCACCTGCGGCGAGCGTAGGCAAGAGCTCACGGAGGCTCGTCGCCATCGCCGTGGGCAGGCGGTAGTAGCGGGTTAGCACCTCGTCGGGGTCGGGGCCGGGCTCAGTACGCGGCTTCGATTTCTCTAGCGCATCGCGGTATTGCTGGAGCAGTGCGAGCAGGTCGCGGTGGACCTCTTCGGTTTGGCTGACGACCATCGCGCCCGGCTTGGCGAAGCGGACCTCGGCCTCGCCGCCGCCGTTCTCAGCCCAGGTCTCGGCAGCCAGCTGGCTGAGAATCGCGTCCGCGAGCGATTCGCTCTCGTCGCTGTTCATGCACAAGTCGCGGACGTCGTAGACCGCGGTCTTCAGCAGCAGCTCAGCTTCTTCCTCACTGGCGACCCAAAGCATCCCGTCACGCATCATGACAGTCAGCTCAAGGTCTCGCAGCGTGGCCCGCAGCACCGTCCGCAGGCTACGGCCCTTCAGCGCTAGCGTTACGGGTTCGCGTGGGCTGACGCCGACCCGTGCGGCCGAGCCGCGGTCGAGCCGCAAGTACACGCCCGAAGCCTTGCTGAGTTCGTCGATCGCCACGACAAGCGGCGTTTGGCGGAGGGCGATGCTGACCGGCTCCGCGAGCCTCCGGCGGATGGCGGTGTGCTGGGGCGGATCGAAAATGAACGTCTGCCGCCCGTGATCACGCAGCGCGATGACCAGCCCGGCCACGCGGCGGTGGGCGTCCGCGGTTTGGCTCAGGAAGAGGACGTCACCCAACCACCGGGCCTCGGCTTCGCCGCCGCCGTTTTCCGCCCATGTCTCCGACGAGATGGTGGACAGGATCACGTCAGTGATCACGTCGCGGTCGTAGTCGGCGTCGAGCAGGTCGCTCAAGTTGTACGTGCGGGTCTCCAGGCGCTGCTCGGCGTCCTCGGCGCTGGTGATCGTGACAACGCCGTCTTCGTAGCACCAAGCGAGCCCTAGCGTCTTGAGCCGGCCGAGCAATAAGTAGAGCGGTTCCTTGTCCAGCCGGTTGAAGAAGGGCTCGCCAAGCGGGAGGCCAATCTCCTCGAGCCTGGCCCGATTGAACAGCACGGTGACGCCCTGCGCCTTGAGCCAATCGGCGACTTCGAGGAGCGACTCGCCATCGAATCTTACCGTCGACTCCACGGCTAGAGCCTCGGGCATCAGGCCCGCCGGATCGACCGTCCGAGGCTCGTCCGACACGATCGGCGGCGCCGGCTTGGAGGGTTCAGCGCCTTGCTGAGCGCGAGCTGCGTGGGGAACCGCGACGAGCAAGAGCAGCAGGAGTCGCCATGCCATGAGGGTGCTCCATTGGGGGCGGGGGACGGGGCGGCGTTTTGGGTAACCGCCGGATCGTTCGCCAAGGCCTACTTGCCTTATTGTCCTTGCGATGGGTCACAAACCCTCGCCTTCAGGCGAAGCCTTTGGGTTCTTCGGTTCGTTTGCGAGCCGCTCCCTTGGGCATCACCAACAAAGACGGACCGTGTCGTCTTCTCC
>JBCCZD010000039.1:0-20321 GCA_039188275.1 Planctomycetota bacterium | reverse complement strand
GGCGGCTCATCCGCGACCTCTGCAACTCGAACACCTACCAGAGGTCGTCCCAGCCGAACGACTCGAACCGAGACGACACCCGCAACTTTGCGCGGTGTGTCCCTCGGCGCCTGCCGGCGTCGACGCTGCTGGATTGCCTGGGCCAAGTCACCGGCTCACCGGGGAAGCTGCCGGGCGTACCGCTCGGCGCCAGCGCCAACCGGATCGCCGACGGCCGGGCCCGGCATTACTTCCTGGATACTTTTGGGCGTGCACGGCGTGATAGCGTTTGCGCCTGCGAGTCGGACACGCAGCCGACGCTCTCTCAGGCGCTACACCTCATTAACGGCGCCGCGACCAACAACAAGATCCAAGGCGGTGGGCTGGTCAAGCACTGGCTGGCCGAGGGCGCCACGCCCGAGGAGGTCATCGAGCGGGTCTACCTCCGCTGCCTCACGCGCAGGCCGACGCCCGAAGAGCGTGACGGCTACGCAGGGCTGATCGCCGGGGCCGAGGCGCCACGCCAAGCGCTCGAGGATGTCTTCTGGGCGGTGCTCAACTCACGCGAGTTCCTGTTCAACCACTAGCCGGACGCATCGGAACCCACGCGAATCATGCCCCACCACAAGCGAAAGCCGCTAGAGCCCTGCGCCGCGACGCTGGTCACCCTGGCGTTGGCGGCCGCGCCCGCGCCGGGCGCTGAGGAGGTGACCTACCAGGAACACGTGAAGCCGATCCTGCGCGAGCACTGCCTGGTGTGCCACAGCCAAGGCGACGCCAGCAGCGGGCTGGCGCTCGACAGCTACGCGGCGACGATGGCCGGCGGCGCCGGCGGCGAAATACTTTCCGCCGGAGACGCGGCCGCCTCGCGATTCTGGCGGTTGGTGGCCCACGAAGAGGGCCCCGAAATGCCGCCGGGAGACAAGATCCCGGAGGAGCAACTCGTCATCCTCAGGAAGTGGATCGACGGGGGTCTGCTCGACGACACCGGCTCGAAGCCGAAGCAGGCCAAGCGTTCGGCGATCGCCCAAGTGGAGGTCTCCCAAGACAACCGCCCCGCGGGCGAGCCCGCGGCGCCTGTCGGTTGGCGCCGGCAGCCGGTCGTCACCGCGCCGCGGGTCGGCCCGGTCACCGCCCTGGCCGCCAGCCCCTGGGCGCCGATCGTCGCCGTCCCCTGGCAGCGGCAGGTCTCGCTGTACGACACCGAGGAATTCCGGCTGCTGGGCGTTTTGCCCTACCCCGATGGTGCGCCCAACGTCGTGCGATTCAGCCGCGATGGCAGCGTGCTGCTGGTCGCAGGCGGCGTTGATGCGAAGCGAGGCTCTGCCTCGCTGTTCGACGTCAAGACCGGCGTGCGGCTCGCGACCGTCGGGGACGAACTCGACACGGTGCTCACCGCGGACGTCAGCCCCGATCTGTCGCTGGTCGCCCTGGGAGGCCCGAGGAAGAAAGTCCGTGTCTACCGTACTTCCGACGGTTCGCTCGCGTACGAAGCGGGGAAGCACACCGACTGGATCACCGCGATCGAGTTCAGCCCCGACGGCAGGCGACTCGCCACCGCCGACCGCAGCGCGGGTTTGTTACTCTGGCAGGCGTCGGCGGGCAACCCGCGGGCGGACCTCCGTGGCCACAAGCAGGCGGTTACCTCAGTCTCTTGGCGGGCCGATTCGGCGGTGTTGGCTTCGGCCAGCGAAGACGGCGACGTCCGCCTCTGGCAGCGCGACGGGAAATCGGTGAAGGGTTTCCGGGCCCACAACCAAGCCACCGCGGTCGCCGTCGCGCGCGACGGACGGATCGCGACGACCGGCCGGGACCGCAAGGTCCGTGTGTGGTCGCCCGAAGGCAAGCCAATCCAAAACGCCGAGCCGATGGCCGACAGCTCGCTCGCGGTAGTCTTTACTGCTGCGCCCGGCGGCGGATCGGCCGAACGGCTCGTGGTGAGTGACTTCAACGGCTCGGTGCGGGTTGTGGACGTCGCGTCGGGCGAGACCCTCGGCGAACTGGCGGCCAACCCGCCCACCCTGGCCAGCCGGCTCGCGGCCGCCGAAGCGCGCGCCGCGGCGATCAACCGAGAGCTGCCGGCCGCCGAACAAGCCGTCACCGCGGCCGAGGCCTCCAACGCGGCCGCGGAGCATGCCCACGAAGCGTACGCCGACCGGCTCGAAGCCGCCAGGCAGAAGCGGCGATTGGCGCAAGCACGCGTTGAGGAGTCCGCTCGGAAAGCTGCCGATTACCGGGCCGAAGCCGCAAACGACGAAGCGGCTGTGGCTGCCGCGGAGAGAGTGCTCACGGCGGCCCAAGCGGCCTTGCGCGTGGCGAGCGACAATCTCGCCGAAGCCGGAGACGATGGCTCAGGCAGCGACACGGCAAGCAGCGACACGACGGCGAACGATTCGCCCGGCGGCGTGGTGCAAGCGCTGGCCCAAGCGGTCGATCACGCCAAGCGGGACGTGGCGTCCGCCCGGCAAACTCTAGAAGAGGTAAAGCAAAAGCAGGCGGGAGCGGTGGCGGTCAACAAGAAGGCCGTGAAAGCGCTCCGCGCCGCTGATCAGGTGTTCGCCCGAGTCAACAAGCGGCGTGCCGGGTTGCCGGACCTGACGGCAACAAAGGCCGCCGCCGAGGGAGCAAAGCAGCAAGTTGAGACGCTCCGGCACAAGCTGGCCGAAGCGAAGCAATCGGTTGCTGAGGCGAGCGCGGAGCAGGCCGACTACCTAAACGCCTCGGCGCAGATAGCAGCCCGCGCCGATCGCCTCGCCCGAGCCCGCGCACACGCGGCCGACGAGGTGACCCAAGCCGTCGAGGCAGACGCCTTGGCCCGCAAGCGGCTCGCGACGCAGCAGACGGAAGTCGACCGGCTGGCGGACCAGATCGCAACGCTGCAATCCAAGCTTAGGCGGCAACAAGCCTCGAAACGTGCGTCCGAAGAGCAGGCGAGGTCGATCGCTGATCGCGTGGCGTTGCTGAGGGAAAAACTCGCGCAGGCGGACGCGGCGTCGGTCGCGGCCGAGGCGGAGCAAAACGAGTTCTCGGCCGCTGAGCGGGCCCGGGCCGAGTACCTTCAAGAGGCTTCGCCGTGAAGCGATGCTTTGATTGATGGTTGCGCTGCCCATGGCCCCCGCGTGTCGGGCTTCCCTGAGCGTGGTCCTGGCCCCCGTGTTGGCCGCCCTCGGTTCCGTGGCGGCCAGGAATCAATAGGCGTTTGACGGCCCCGGGGCGCCGCCGCCATAATGCCCTGCTCGGCGGTTGGCGAGGGGCCTCTGCGACGGGGGCCTCGCGAACCTGGTCAGGGTGGAAACGCAGCAGCCATAAGCTTGCGTCCACGGGTGTGGGGGTCCCTCGCCTACCGCCGCCTCACGCACGGCGCCCTTGAACGTTGCGCCGCTTTTCGTCCCTTCGGACCAGACCCGGTTTTGCTGACCGATACGGGCATCGATCGACCCGCCGCCCGCCTCGCCGATGGGGGCCCCGCTTTGCCAATGGAAGTTGTGACCGCCCCGCATGGAAGAATCCCACGCCACCGGTAGCGGCGACGCTTGCGGCAGCGACTACGTCGTCGTCGCCCGCCGGTACCGCCCGCAGGCGTTCGGCGAGCTGATCGGGCAAGAGCACATCGCGCGGGCGCTCACGCAGGCGATCACCGCCGGCCGGATCGGCCACGCCTACTTGTTTACCGGCGCCCGCGGGGTCGGCAAGACCTCGGCGGCCCGCATCTTCGCCAAGGCGCTAAACTGCTCGGCCACCGATGGCCCGACGCCGAGCCCTTGCAACGCGTGCGACATCTGCCGGAGCGTTTCGAGCGGCGACGACGTCGACGTGCTCGAGATCGACGGCGCCAGCAACCGCGGCATCGACGAGATCCGCCAGCTGCGCCAGAACGCCGGCGTCCGCCCCAGCCGTGCGCGGATGAAGGTCTACATCATCGACGAAGTGCACATGCTCACCAAGGAGGCGTTCAACGCCCTCCTCAAGACGCTCGAAGAGCCGCCCGAGCATGTGAAGTTCCTCTTCGCAACGACCGAGCCGAACAAGATCCCGATCACGATCCTGTCGCGGTGCCAGCGGTTCGACTTCGCCGGAATCGAAGCGGGATCGATCCAAGCGAGGCTGGCCCAGATCGCGGCGGCCGAGGGCGTGGACATCGACGAGGCGGCGTTGCAGACGCTCGCCATGCGGGCCGCCGGTTCAATGCGTGACAGCCAGTCGCTGCTCGAGCAGCTGCTCGCCGCAGCCGATGCGCGGATCACCACGGAAGACGTGAACCGCCTGCTCGGCATCGCGCCGACGCAAAGGGTGACCGCGCTCGCCAGCCGGCTGAGCGACCGCGACGCCGCCGGCGCCCTGGGAGAGCTCGACGCGGCGCTTTCGGGCGGGGCTGACGCGGGGCAGCTCGTCGACCAACTGCTGGGCTGCTACCGCGACCTGATGACGCTGGCAGCGGGGTGTAGCGAAGACCGGATGCTGCACGCGTTGCCGACCCAGGCCGACGAGATGCGATCGCTTGCCGATCGGCTTGGTGTGCAAACCATCCTGGCGGTGCTCCAGGTGCTCGACCAAACCGCGGCGCGGCTGCGTGTGAGCGTCCACGGCCGGACCCTCGCCGAGATGGCGGTCGTCCGGATCGCAACGCTAGAGGACCTCGACGACCTGGCCGGTTTGGTCTCCACGTTGCGCGACGGCACTCCGATGCCGGAGCGGCCCGGCGCCCCGCCGAACGCGCCGCCGCCGCCCCGCACGCCGACTAGAACGGCAGCGACCGCGGGTCCCCGGACGACCGCGCTGCCTGACCCTTCGTCCGACTTGCCGCCCGACGCTCCGCCGAGAAGCCTCACCGATCAACTCGCCGAACGAGTTGGTACGCCGCCGCCGAAGAAGGATGGGCCCACTACAGAGGCGGGCGGCAAACGGGGCGAGGGTGACAACGGCCCGAGCCTGACTGAGCAACTCAACGCCAGGCTTTCCACGCCGGACGCAATCGGCCCGCCAGCGTCGCCACGCAAGTCGCGGCGACGGCAGGAGGCCGAGGTGGCGAGCCGGCCATTCGTGCAGGCGGCGATGGAGTTGTTCGACGTCGAACCCGGCAAGCTGCGGTATACTCCCGGCGAAGAGACGAAGTGACCCGTCGGCTACGGCCGCGTGGGCCTCCCGGCGCCCAGCAGTTCATCCAAGCCCCCGCGAGCGACCGGAGCAGGATCATGTTCAAAGGCTTAAGCAATCTCGCAAACCTGGGCGCAGCGATGGGCAAGCTGCAATCGCTACAAACGGAACTCAAGGAGAAGCGCGTCACCGGCGCTGCGGGGGGCGGGCTGATCGAGGTCGAGGCCAATGGCGCCGGCGAAGTCGCCGCGGTGAAGATCGATGCCTCGCTCTTCGCGAAAGAAGGGGGCCCCGACCGCGAGATGATCGAGGGCCTGCTGCCCGCCGCCTTCAACGACGCATCTGCCAAGGCGAAGCAGCTCCACGCCGAGGCGATGCAGTCGCTGACTGGCGACCTCAACCTGCCCGGCCTGGGCGACGCCCTCCAGCAGTTCACCGGCGGGAAGTAGCCGCGCGGCAGTGACCATGCTACGGCCACTCGGACCCGGCGAACGGCGGCGGAGCCGCCCGTTTTTGGGCGAATCCAGGCGTCGAGCGCCGCCCGCGGAAGGTACACTTGCCTGCCGCCGATCGTTTGACCTTACGGTTTTTGCGTCGGTATGCTAAACCGCGCAACCGCCCCGGTCCTCACATGATCGTGGCGGCTCGTCGCACCGACGCGGGCGGATCCACTCCCTTAGCAGGCGATTTCCATGCGGTTGTCACTCGGACAACAGATGCAGCTGGCTCAGAAGCAGGTGCTTGCACCGCGGATGATCCAGTCGATGGAAATCCTGCAACTGCCGATCATGGCGCTCCAGGAGCGGATCGAGCAGGAGATGGAAGAGAACCCCTGCCTGGAGCAGAAAGACGAGCCCGGCGAGTCGGACTCCGTCGACGCGGACTCCGTTGAAATCGACGCCAAGGCGGCCGAGCCCGACGCCCCCGAAGCAGGGTCGGATGAGGAGCGCGAGCTCGTCATCGACGAGTCGAAAAACAACGAGGAGGACTTCGAGCGTCTGCTGAACATGGCGGAGAACCTGCCCGACGACTACGAAGAGCGGAGCAGGCCTTCGCGTGGCCAGTTGGAGGCCGAGGCGGACCGGGCGCACGACCAGATGGCGAACATGGTGGCCCGCGCCGAGTCGCTTGCCGACTACCTGAGCCACCAGCTCGGCTGGTTCGAGGCCGAGGACGAGGTCCGCCGCATGGCGGACCGGATCATCTACAGCCTCGACTCGAACGGCTACCTGAAGTCGCCGCTTGAGGAGTTGATCCCGCCGTCGCCAGAAGAGCTTAATGGCTCCGCCGACGCTCACCGGGCGGCGCAGCGGGAGGTCGCCGAGCAGGCGTTAACGCTGGTGCAGCACCTCGACCCCCGCGGCGTCGGCGCCCGCGACCTGCGGGAGTGCCTGCTGATGCAACTAACGCCCGGCATGCCGATGCACGAAGAGCTGCAGACGCTAATCGCCGACCACCTCGAGGACCTGGAAAACAACCGGCTCCCGGTGATCGCCAAGAAGACCGGCTACTCGATCGACCTGATCAACGAAGCCTGGGAGGAACTGCGCAAGCTGAACCCCAAGCCGGGATCGGAGTTTAACGACAACACCGTGCCGGCGGTCACGCCGGACGTGTTCGTCGAGAAGGACGACGACGGCAAGTACGTCGTGCGGCTGGAAGACGGCCAGCTCCCCGAGGTGTGGATCAGCCCGGGCCACCGCCGGATGCTGCAGCAGGCCGTCGCCGCGAAGCAGCAAGAGACGATCGAATGGATCAAGCGGAAGATCAACGCCGCGCAGTGGCTGATCGAGGCGATCGAGCAACGCCGCAGCACGCTGACGCGCGTCGCGCAGGCGATCGTCGATCACCAGACGAGGTTCCTCGATGACGGGCCCGAGTTCATCGAGCCGCTCAAGATGCAACAAATCGCCGACAAGGTAGGCGTGCACGTGACGACCGTCAGCCGCGCGGTCGATGACAAGTGGATCCAGGCGCCGCGGGGTATCTATCCGTTGCGGCGGTTCTTTGTTGGCGGCACGACAAGCGCCGACGGCGAAGACATCGCGTGGGATCGCGTGCGGCTAAAGCTGCAAGAGCTAGTCGACGCGGAAGACAAGAGCAAGCCGCTCTCCGACGATGCGCTCGTTACTCTCCTTTCAGAGAACGGCATCAGTGTTGCCCGCCGGACAGTCACCAAGTACCGCAAGGCGATGAAGATCCCGAGCAGTCGCCAACGCCGGGACTGGTCGAAGCTGCAGAAGTGAGCCGGCGTGCCGACCCCACGCAATTCGGACGGGCGGCCCCTCCCGCTCGCTCCCTGCGCCTCCGGCGCCGCGAACACCTTGCGTCAACCGACGCCCGCCAGCCCCGCGTTACTCGTGTTACCGGTGCGACCGGAACGCCGTGAGGAAGTCCGCAGCGGCGCCGCCCCAACGCATGGCGTAGCTTTTCTTCGAAGGCTTGTCGGCGTCTACCGCGCGGTCCCCGCGAAGCGCCGCCTCTGGCAAGCCGTCTTTTTTGCCGCCAACCCCTCCTGCAGGGTCCGCACAAGTGCGACCGCGTGTCCTTTTCGTCGATGACGAGTCAATGGTGCTAGGCGTCATGCGCCGAACCCACGGCGATCGGTACGATGTCGCGACCGCCGACTCCGGAGCCGAAGCGCTCGAGACGATTGTCCGCCGCGGGCCGTTCGATATCGTCGTCAGCGACTTTCGGATGCCGAAGATGAATGGGTTTGAGTTCATCACGCGGGCGGGGCCGTTGGCGCCCAACGCACGGTTCCTTCTTCTCACCGGTGACATCGACCCCGCGACCGAGAGGCTCGCGGCTACCGAGCCCGCGATCTCCGCTGTGCTGCCGAAGCCTTGCTCGCGCGCGACCCTTGCCGAGGCGATCGAAACGGCCTTGTCGGCCGCGCCTACCGTCGCGGACGGTTAAGGCCCGCCGGCACGGCGGGCCTACCGGGTGGCGACTCACCACGGCAGCGCTTACGCTGTTCGGCATGAGCAGCGCCGCTCCGCCTACGCCCGATCCTCTTCCGTCCGTCTGGCCGCTAGGCGTCTTCGCCAGCATCGACGCCGGGTACGGGGTGCACCTGGACGTCGCCCGCCAGCTGACCGTTCCGACGATGCACCTGCACGCGCCGCATCAAACACCGCGCATTCGGGCCACAGCCGATGCGTTCCGCAGGCGGATCGACGACCTCGGAATGCGTGTTTCCGTTGTGTTCGCCGGCTTCGACGGCGAGAGCTACGCCGACATCCCGACCGTGCGGCAGACGGTCGGCCTCGCCCCGCCCGCAACACGCGACGCCCGGCTCGACGACCTGCGGGGCATTATCGACTTTACCGGCATGCTTGGTGTCTCGGCGACCGGGCTGCACGTCGGCTTCGTTCCGCACAACCCAGCCGACCCCGAGTTCACGGCCCTTGTTGGGGCGGTGCGTAAGGTGTGTGACTACGCCGCGGCGCAGTCGATCGCCATCCACCTCGAAACGGGGCAAGAGCCGGCCGATGTGTTGGTGGCGTTCCTGGAAGCGGTCGACCGACCGAATCTTTTTGTAAACTTCGACCCGGCGAACATGATCCTCTACGGCTGCGGCGAACCCCTCGCGGCACTCAAGGCAGTCAGGCGGTACGTCCGCAGCGTCCACTGCAAGGACGCCCGATGGTCGGACCGGCCCGGCGAGACCTGGGGCGAAGAGACGCCCCTGGGCTCGGGCGACGTCGACTTCCCCGCCTACCTCGCGACGCTGGCGGGGTTGGGCTACCGCGGGCCGCTCACGATCGAACGCGAGATTTCGCAAGAACCCGAGCGGCAACAGGCGGAGATCGCCCAAGCGGTTGGGCTGCTGACGCGGCTCCGCGAAGAGACGCTGCGCGAGCACTCTCTGGCGGAAAATACTCTTCCACGAAAACACTCTTCTTGATTCTTCCTCTGGCGAAGGAGGCGGCGTTGAATAGCATCCAGGTCCGACTGTCGGTGATGATGTTCCTGCAGTTCTTCACGTGGGGGGCGTGGTTCGTCACGCTAGCGCTGTGCCTCGGAGGTCAAGGTTTAGACTCGTCCATCGGATACGCCTACGAGAGCGCTCCGATCGCCGCGATCATCGCGCCGCTGTTCCTGGGCCTAGTCGCCGACCGACTTTTCCCGTCGCAACTCGTCCAAGGCGCCTTGATGCTGATCGGCGCCGGGCTCATGGCGGGCGCCGCGAACGCCGTTGGTTCTGGAAACGGGCCGCTCGCGGTTGGTCTCTTCATCGGCTACATGCTGTGCTACATGCCTACGCTCGGACTTGGAAACTCCATCGCGTTTGCGAATGTTGACGACCAGGACAAGTTCCCCGCCATACGCGTTTGGGGGACGATCGGCTGGATCGCCGCGGGCTTGTTGGTCGGAGGGCTGGGCTGGTCGGCGAGCATCAACATCTTGTGGCTCGCCGCCGGCGCCTCGGCCGCCTTTGGGCTGTACAGCTTCACGCTCCCTCACACTCCGCCGCCGTCGGAGGGCAAGCCGCTCGACCTGAATAGCCTGTTGATGGTCGACGCTTTTGGCCTGCTACGGAGTGCCCCTTTTGCGGTGTTCATTGCTTGCTCGACGCTGATCTGTATCCCGCTGGCCTACTACTACAGCTTCGCCTCGAAGATCCTTTTCCAAACGGGGTTTGTGCAGCCGGCGTCCACAATGACGCTCGGCCAGATGAGCGAAATCATCTTCATGTTGCTGATCCCTTTTTTCTTCCGCGCCCTCGGTGTGAAGTGGATGATCCTGATCGGCATGGCGGCTTGGGTGTTCCGCTATCTGCTCTTCGCCTTCGGGGCTCCGGAGCAAGTAAGTTGGATGCTGCTTCTGGGCGTGCTGCTCCACGGCATCTGCTACGACTTCTTCTTTGTCACCGGCTTTATGTACACCGACCAGAAGGCCCCGGTACAGATCCGCAGCCAAGCTCAAAGCATGCTAGTTTTCTTCACGCAGGGCATTGGCATGTTCTTCGGCTTCCGGATCGCCAGTTGGCGTTTCGGCGAGACGATGGTGAGCCAGCGTGAGCTCGAAACCGCAATCAACAGCGCGCGCCCCGACGCGGCGGTCGGGTTCTTCGAGGCATTCGGCAGCATGGTCAGCCGCGTTTTGCCGGAGGGCCTCGACGCTGGCTTGCTTGCCGAGACCATGACACAGTGGAAGGAGTTCTGGCTCCTGCCCGCGTACATGGCGGCGGCGATCATGGTCGTCTTCTTCCTCGCGTTCTGGGACCGCTCGACCGACAACGCCGAGGCGACCGAAGGCCCCGAAGCCGCCGCCCCAACCAGCGAGGCGACCGCATGATTCGAGTGGGCATCGCCGGCGTCGGCTTCATGGGGATGGTGCACTACCTCTGTTACCGAGACCTGCCCGGCGTCGAGGTCGTGGCGATCGCCGACCGACACCCCGAGCGGCTCGCCGGCGACTGGACCGCCATCCGTGGCAACTTCGGCCCGCCCGGTGAGCAGATGGACCTCGCCGGCGTTGCTTCCTACGCATCGCCAGAGGAAATGATCGCCGACACGTCGGTCGACCTGATCGACATCTGCCTGCCCCCCGCTCAGCACATGCGCGTAACAACGGCCGCCCTGGCGGCCGGCAAGCACGTCTTCTGCGAGAAGCCGATGGCGTTGTCGCTGGGCGACTGCGACCGCATGCTCGCCGCGGCCGACGCCGCTAACCGGCAGCTGCTCATCGGGCATGTGCTGCCGTACTTTCCGGAGTACGCGTGGGCGCTGCGCGAGGTCCGCGGCGGCGGGCACGGCCGAGTGCTGGGGGCGTCGTTCAAACGGGTCGTTGCCGATCCGGAGTGGGTCGCCCAATTCTGGGAGGCTGACGTCGTCGGTGGGCCGATGCTCGACCTGCACGTTCACGACGCCCACTTCATCCGCCTCACGCTCGGCGACCCCACCGAGGTAACCACCCGTGGCCTGATGCGTGGCGACCTCCCCGAACACTGGCACACGCTGATGGAGTTCGGCGCGTCGCGCGAGCGACTTACCGTCGAGGCGACCAGCGGCGTACTCCGCCAGCAGGGCCGGCAGTTCGTCCACGGCTTCGAGATCCGGTTCGAGCGGACAACGCTCGCCTTCGAGTTCCTGGTTCAGGGCGAGTCCGCCGGATACACCTGTCCGCCAACCGTGTACTGCGACGCCGGCGAGGCCACAACCGTCGACCTGGGCAACGCCGATCCGATGCAAGCGTTCCACGCAGAGCTGTCCGACGTTGCCGCGTCGATCGAGTCGGGCAGGCCCGCGGATGCATTGTCCGGCGTGCTTGCGCGGGACGCGATCGGGCTGTGCGAGCGCCAGTCGGAGTGCCTCCGCCGGTCGATCGCCCGATCCGAGGCGCCGAGCTGAGCCCCACCCCGCGCCCCACAGGCCCGCCATGAACCCGCACGCCTTGGCGATGATCGAACAGATCCCTTGCCGGGTCTTCCACCACGCCCGCGACGCCAGCCGGGCGGTCGCCGAACAAATCGCTGCCCTGATCCGCGGCCGCGCCGCCGAGGGCCGGCCGTGCGTGCTGGGCCTCGCGACCGGCAGCACGCCAACGGGCGTCTACAACGAGTTGGTGCGCATGCACCGCGAGGAAGGGCTCAGCTTCCAGGACGTCGTGACGTTCAATCTGGACGAGTATTACCCGATGCGGCCCGAGGAGCTGCAGAGCTACGTCCGCTTCATGCGGGAGCACCTGTTCGACCACGTCGACCTCCGGCCAGAGAACGCGTGCGTACCCGACGGGACACTCGCCGAGGACGAGGTGGCGGACTACTGCCGCCGCTTCGAGGCGACGATCGCCGACGCCGGCGGCGTTGACCTGCAGCTGCTGGGGATCGGTCGCACGGGGCACATCGGCTTCAATGAACCCGGGTCGGGGCGGGGGAGTCGGACGCGGCTGATCACGCTCGACCGCGTCACTCGCCGTGACGCCGCGAGCGACTTCTTCGGCGAAGAGAACGTGCCGGCCCGCGCTATCACGATGGGCGTCGGCACGATCCTCGACGCCCGCGAGGTTGTCATCATGGCTTGGGGCGAGGGCAAGGCGGACGTCGTGGCGAGGGCGGTCGAGGGGCCCGTGTCGACCAGCGTCGCGGCGAGCTTCCTGCAGGAGCACGCCGACGCGCAGTTCGTGCTCGACGAGGCGGCCGCCGAGCGGCTCACCCGTCGCCGCGAGCCGTGGCGGCTGGGGCCGGTGCCGTGGGACGAGCCGATGATCCGCAAGGCGGTGATCGGCCTCGCATGCAAACTCGACAAGCCGCTGCTAAAGCTCACCAGCGAAGACTACAACGAGGAGGGGCTGCAAGACCTCCTCGCCAGCAGCGGCGGCGCGTACGACCTGAACCTGCGGGTCTTCCGGCGGCTGCAGGGCGCCATTACCGGCTGGCCCGGTGGAAAGCCCGCCTCAGCCAAGCAGCCGGGCGACCGCCCCCAGCCTGGCGACCACCTCTTCCCGAAACGCGTGCTGATCTTCAGCCCCCACCCCGACGACGATGTCATCAGCATGGGGGGCACGCTGATCAGGCTGGTCGACCAGGGGCACGAGGTCCACGTTGCCTACCAGACGTCGGGCAACATCGCCGTGTTCGACGACGACGCCATCCGCTTCGCCGACTTCATGGGCGCATTCAACCGGCGGTTCGGCATCGACCCCGACCGCACCGCCGAGCTCGAAGCGCACGTCGAGGAGTTCCTCAAGAACAAGCGACCCGGTCAAGTCGACAGCCCGGAAGTCCAGTTCATCAAGGGGCTCGTCCGCCGGACCGAGGCCCGGGCGGCCGCGCGCTGCTGTGGCGTTTCGGAGGGCCAGCTCCACTTCCTCGATATGCCGTTCTACGAGACGGGCCGGGTCCGCAAGAAGCCGCTCGGCGAGGACGACCTGCGGATGACCGTTGACTTGCTGCGAGAAGTACGCCCTCATCAGGTCTACGCGGCCGGGGACCTGTCGGACCCCCACGGGACTCACCGCACGTGCTTGTCGGCGGTGCTGCGTGCTTGCCTGCAAACGCGGGGCGACGACTGGCAGGCCGACTGTCAAGTCTGGCTCTACCGCGGCGCCTGGCAGGAGTGGGGCCCCGAGAAGATCGAGATGGCGGTGCCGCTTAGCCCGCAGGAGCTGATGCGGAAGCGGGTCGCGATCTTCAAGCACGAGTCGCAGAAGGACCGGGCCCTGTTCCCCGGGCCCGACCCCCGCGAGTTCTGGCAACGGGCCGAGGACCGCAACCGAGGCACCGCCGAGCTGTACGACAGACTCGGCTTGGCCGAGTACGAGGCGATCGAAGGTTTCGTCCGCTGGAACGGCGAACCCGGCGTCGGCTGATCAAGCGGTAGTGACTCCTTGCCAGGCTCAAAGCAAACCGGGCTAGGCGGTTCGAGGCGGTTGACTGCTCGCGGCGTCGCGAGCCAGCGTCTATCTTCTTTTCCATCGCCACGCGATCGGTGCGGCAACCGCGTTGGTTCAGCCGCGTGGCGGGCTCTTCACCGAGGCCCCATTCATGCCAGCCCCCGCCTTTCCAGAGATCGCCCCCATCCGCTTCGAGGGCCCCGACAGCCGCAACCCGCTCGCGTTTCGCCACTACGACGCCGGTGAGCTCGTCGAGGGCAAGCCGATGCGGGACCACCTGCGATTCAGCGTCGTCTACTGGCACACGTTCCGCGGCCTCGGCGCCGACCCGTTTGGGGCCGGGACCATGCACCGACCGTGGGACGACGGCAGCGACTCGATCGACAATGCCCAACGCCGTGCCCGCGTCGCGTTCGAGTTCTTTGAGAAGCTCGGAGCGCCGTACTACGCGTTCCACGACCGTGACGTCGCGCCCGAGGGGGCCACGCTCGGCGAGTCTCACGCCAACCTCGATGCGGTGGCCGCCGTGCTGATGGAGGAGCAGCAACGCACCGGCGTCAAGCTGCTGTGGGGCACCGCCAACCTGTTCAGCCACCCTCGCTACGTGCACGGCGCTGCGACCAGCTGCAACGCGGAAGTCTTCGCTTACGCCGCGGCGCAGGTGAAGAAGGCGATCGAGGTCACCCACACCCTTGGCGGCGAAGGCTACACGTTCTGGGGCGGCCGCGAGGGTTACCAGTGCCTGTGGAACACCAACCTGAAGCGGGAGCAGGAGCACCTAGCGAAGTTCTTACACCTCGCTGTCGACCACGCCAAGGCGATCGGCTTTAGCGGGCAGTTCTACATCGAGCCGAAACCGAAGGAGCCCACCAAGCACCAGTACGACTCCGACGCCGCGGCCTGCCTGAACTTCTTACGCCAGTTTGACCTGCTAGGGCACTTCAAGCTCAACCTCGAGACCAACCACGCGACGCTGGCCGGCCACACGATGCAGCACGAACTGGAAGTCGCCGGGGCCGCGGGCGCCCTCGGATCGATCGACGCCAACACGGGAGACCTCCTCCTCGGCTGGGATACCGATCAATTCCCGACCGACATCTACCTCACGACGCAGTGCATGCACGCCCTACTCAAGCACGGTGGCCTGCTGACCGGCGGCGTGAACTTTGACGCTAAGGTCCGCCGCGAGAGCTTCGAACCGATCGATTTGTTCTACGCCCATACTGGCGGCATGGACGCCTTCGCGCGGGGCCTGAAAATCGCCGCCGCGATGCGGGCCGACGGGCGGTTGGATTCGATGGTCACCGAGCGTTACGAGAGCTGGGATTCGGGGCTGGGCGCGGAGATCGAGTCGGGCAAGCACTCGCTCGGCTCCCTCGAAGCGCTGATGCTCGACAAGGGCAACGCCGCCGTCAATCGCAGCGGGCGTCAGGAACGCATCGAGAACCTGATCAACGAGTACCTTTAGGGCCCGCCGCGGAGGTCAGCTTACGGGGGCGTGCTCCCGCTCCACCAACGCGCTCAGGTACAGCAGCGACCGCCCGCGGGCCGGCTGCCGATCGACCTCCTTCATCGCCGCGTTCAGCACGTCACGCCGGCTTACCTGGCCTAACAGCATGCCCTCGTCATCCACAACCGGCAGCCGGCGGTGGGACGTGAGCAGAAAGACCTGGGCGATCGACAGCAGTTGCGTGGCCGGGGCGATCGTCGTCGCCTGAGTGTCCATAAACGGGCCGACGAGCGTGGTCGGCAAACCCTCGTACGCGGCGTCGAGCAGCACCTGCATACTGCACTTCTCCGAGAAAATCCCCAAGTAGCGGCCGTCGTTGTCGACGACCGGCGCCCCGGAGATGCGGTTGCGGAGCAGCAGCCGGACGGCTTCAAAGACGTCCATCTCCGGGCGGAGCTTGACCAAACGAGTGACCATGAAGTCGCTTGCTGTGAGAGACACCATCGCAAGAATCTCCAGAAAAGTGGGGAGCAACCGCTTCTGGCCCGCCGAGCGCTGCGACCCGGGCGATCCAGAAAGAGGTAGCGCGGCTGCCACGAGACTGGGCAAGCGGCAACACGCGGAGGCTGAACGAGCCGACAGAGTTGCGGGAAACAACCAACACAGGAAAAGCGCCCAGCGACCGACCGGGTCGTCGCTAAGTATAGCCATGCTACCACCGGTTGTGTCGATGCAAATTGTTGTGAAATAAACGTTTACACCCCGCCTGCTGTGAAATCTTTCACGCAGAAGCGTCCGGCATCGAGAAATTGCGTCGTGATGGATTTCACGTGAAGGGTGTCACACAGACTTTTTCCGCAGTGCTGCTGGTGAGACGGCTTGCCCAGCCGGAAAAACGGTCGGCCGGCTGAGCCTTCAACCACCACCGGCTGGGGCTAAGCAAGGGGCTTGCCAATGTGCAAACCCCCCGATCGGGTGTGACCCTTTAGCTACTCGGTGACTGCCCGGGTCTCGGTTACAGTGTTCAGTCATGCGGCGACAGAAGGCTGGGTCCGGAGTAGTTGCGCCCGGAATCATCGCCGGTTCGACTTCTCTCAACTTGCGCATCGGATTGCGGCAGTGAACCGATTTGTATTCCCCCCGTGGGTCAACACCTTCACGCTGATGGTCCTGGCAGGACTTGGCGGCGGCGGCGCCTACGCGGGCATCTTGCTCGCTGGTGGCACTTGGCCCGCCGTGATGAACACCGGCTATGCCCCGAAGCAGCCGGTACCCTTCAGCCACAAGCTCCACGCGGGCGAGCTGAAGATGGACTGCCGGTACTGCCACAACACCGTCGACCAGGCGGCCCACGCCGCGGTGCCGGCGACGAACGTGTGCGGCAACTGCCACGGCGGCCAGGTCGTGAATGGCACCGCGAAAACGGCGATCCACATCAATAGCATCAAGCTAAAGCCGGTCCGCGACAGCCTCGCCGACGGCGAGTCGGTCGAGTGGGAGCGGATTCACGACCTCGCCGATTACGTCTACTTCAATCACAGCGTTCATGTGAATCGCGGCGTGAGCTGCGTTGAATGCCACGGCCGCATCGACAAGATGGAGAAGGTCTATCAGTCGGAGCCGCTGTCGATGAGCTGGTGCCTAGAATGCCACCGAAATCCGGAAGGTCGAATGCGTCCTAGGAGCGAGATAACCAACCTTGCTTGGACTTGGGAAGACTCCTTCGAAACGAAGGCTCAGTACGAGCAAGCGATGCGGGACGAGTACAGCCACGACGGCTCGGAGATCAAGGCGTCGACCAACTGCTCGACTTGCCACCGCTGAGCTTAACGCATGGCGGTGCGTCGGCGACGGGCAACGAGGTCGACGGATGATTTGATAGGTGTCGCACGTGCCGATTCCTGGCGCGGCGATCTTGTGGGCGAGAGATGCAAGAACCAAGCACTACGCAACGCGTCAGCAAGTACTGGCGGAGCCTCGACCAGCTTGAGGATTCCGACGACTTCCAGGAGTTCCTGCACCGAGAGTTCCCGCAAGCGGCGTCGGAACTGCCCGAAGGCGTGAGCCGCCGGCGGTGGCTTCAGATCATGGGCGCCTCGTTCACGCTGGCGGGGGCGCAGGGCTGCCGCTGGCAGACAGAAAAGTTTGCGGCGTTCGCTGAGCGGCCCGAGGGTTACGTCCCGGGCTCGCACACCAAGTTCGCCACGACGGCGGAGGTCGCCGGGCAGCCACGCCATTTGCTGGTCACCAACTACGACGGCCGGCCCATCAAAGTCGATGGCAATCCGCAGCACCCCGCCAGCCAAGGCGGCAGCGACGCTTACTCCCAGGCGTTGACGCTCTCGCTCTACGACCCGGATCGGCAAGACCGTGTGATCGAGCGCGACGGCCGGGCGACTTTCCAGCGTGATTGGTCGGCGTTCGAGGCTTTTGCGCGCGGCGTGATCGAGCGGCTGGCCCCGAAGTCGGGCGAAGGGCTCGCCGTGCTGATGCAGCCGACCAGTTCGATCGCCACCAACGCCGCGCTGGCCAAGTTCTTCGAGGCGATGCCCAAGGCAACGCTGTTCGAGTACGCCCCGCTGTCACGCGATAACGAGTTGGCCGGCGCCGAATTGGCATTCGGCAAGCCGGTGCGGACGCACCATACGGTGAACGGCGCTGACGTGATTGCTTGCTTCGACGCTGACTTGCTGTCGGACGCTCCCGACTCGATCGCCGCCGCGCGAGGGTACGCCGATCGTCGCGAGCCGAACGCCGATAAGAACCCGGCCGGTATGAATCGCTTGTACGCCGTCGAGAGCCAATTCTCAATCACCGGCGGCACGGCCGACCACCGGCTGGCGATCAAGTCGACCGCGATCCCGGCGATGCTCGCCGCCGTTCGCGAGGCGGTCGCGGCACGGCTAGCCGGCGAGTCGGCGGCGGCGCCCGCCGAGGACGCCGGCTACGAGGAGGTCTTTGCGTACGCCCTGGCCGACGACTTGGCGGCCGCCAAGGGGAAGAGCCTGGTCGTCGTCGGCCCCAGGCAGCCGGCCGAGTCGCACGCGATCGCCCACGAGATTAACGCCCTGTTAGGGAACGTCGGCAGAACGATCGTCTACACCGACGAGCCGGCGCCGGCGGTCGAAGCGGGCTCCATCGCGAAGCTGCTCGGCGATGTTGTGCAGAAGAAGGTCGACACGCTGCTGATCCTTGGCGGGAACCCGGTCTACGATGGCCCCGCCGACTACGACCTGATAGGCGATTGCCTCGAGCGGGTGCCGCACACCGTCCACCTTAGCGAGTACGACAACGAGACCTCGCGCGAGTGCCAGTGGAGCCTGCCGGAGTCACACGCCCTCGAGGCGTGGGGCGCCGTGGCGGCGTGGGATGGGCTGGTTAGCACAACGCAGCCGCTCATTGAACCGCTGCTGGGCGGTCGCTCGGCAATGGAAGTCGTGTCGCTGCTTGTGGAGGGACCGGGCCTCGACCCCAAGGCGTTGGTTCAGCAGGCTATCGCTGGGCTCGTTGAGGATATTGGCCCTGACGGGCGAGGCAACGCTGTTGAGAACGACGCCTGGAAGAAGCTGCTCCACGATGGTTTTGGCGGTAAGCCCTACCCCGCCGTAACGCCGCAGTTGGTCCGCGAAGGATTCGAGGCGCCAGCCCCGGCGGATGGGCTTGAACTTGTCTTAACGCCCAGCACGCACACCTACGACGGCCGATTCGCCAACAACGGCTGGCTGCAAGAGACCCCCGACTTCATCACGAAGTTGACGTGGGACAACGCGGCGATCGTCGCCCCGGAAACGGCGAAGCAACTCAAAGTCAAGCAGGCGGAGCTGGCGACGTTCACCGCCGGCGGCCGCGAGATCACCCTGCCGGTGTTCGTCCTGCCGGGGCAAGCCGTCGGCTCGATCGGCGTGGCGCTCGGCTACGGGCGGACGGCCGCGGGGCGGGTTGGCGGGATGGTCTACGAGGACGGGTCGAAGGCGCGTAGCGAGATGATTGTCGGCGAGCGTGGCAACTGGGGGCGTTACTTCTGGCCGCTGGCGGTCGACGCGAACCCGGTAGGCTTCAACAGCTACGCCGTGCGCACCTCCGCGGCGATGGACGTGATCACGGGCGTCACGGTCCGCCCGACCGGCGAGCCGTACAAGCTGGCGACGACCCAGGACCACCACGCGATCGACGAGGACCTCGGCGGCGAGGAGCTGGCGTCCGACGAGACCGCTCGCCGCAGCGGCGAGCTGATCCGCGAGGCGAAGCTGGACGACTACATCGAGACGCCCGACTTCGCGACGCAGTCGGGCGTCCACGTGCCCGACGTCGAGCTGTTCAGCGAGCTGACCCACGACGACAACCGGGCGTGGGGCATGGCGATCGACCTCAACAAGTGCATCGGCTGCAACGCGTGCAGCGTCGCGTGCCAAGCGGAAAACAACGTGCCGGTAGTCGGCAAGGACCAGGTTTCCCGGGGGCGGGAGATGCACTGGATCCGGATCGACCGCTACTTCACCGGCGAGCCCGTCAAGGACGCCAGCGGCGCCGTGGTCGGGATCGACTACTCGCGCCCGCGGATCGCCCACCAGCCGCTGTCGTGCCAGCACTGCGAAACGGCGCCCTGCGAGCAGGTCTGCCCCGTCGCGGCGACAGTGCACAGCAGCGAGGGGCTCAACGACATGGTCTACAACCGCTGCGTAGGCACCCGCTACTGCGCCAACAACTGCCCGTTCAAGGTCCGTCGATTCAACTTCTTCCACTACACCGACCGCTTCGACAACCCCGAGAACGAGTTGATGCGGCTGGTGCAAAACCCCGAGGTCACCGTCCGCAGCCGCGGCGTGATGGAAAAGTGCACCTTCTGCGTGCAACGGATCGCGGCGGCACGCATCGAGGCGAAGAACGAGAACCGGCCGATCCGCGACGGCGACGTCGTGTCCGCTTGCCAGAGCGCGTGCTCGACGAACGCCATCGCTTTTGGTGACCTCAATGACGAGACGAGCGAAGTCGCGGCCTGGCACAAGAACGAGCGGGCCTACACGCTCCTCGACGGCCTAAGACTAAAGCCCCGCACCAAGTACCTGGCGAAGGTGCTCAACCCGCACAAGCTGCTCGAGCCGTTCGTCCACTTGCCGAGCGTTATCAAGACTCACGACCACGGTGACCACCACGGTGATGGCCACCACGGTGATGGCCACCACGGCGGCGATCATGGCGATGGCCACCACGACGGCGGTGATCACGGCCACGGCAAGCCGGTTGCCTCCCACCGCCGTGACACGGGTCTCTTGTTCGAACTGCCGATCGTCTCCTGAAACGAGCGGTTGCCAAGAGCAATCGTAGAGCCGGGCTTCGCCGCGAACTGAAACGCCCCCCGTTGCTAACCAACGCCCCTCCCTATGGCTACTGTTGACCTTACCCTCGGAGACCTCGGCCCCACGGAAGAGTGGGTCGAGCCGAAGCTCGTCCAGGG
>JBCCZD010000038.1:0-20528 GCA_039188275.1 Planctomycetota bacterium | reverse complement strand
CCGACGCCGAGCCACTCGGCTGGCGTACGCCGGGCAGTGAAGCCTCGTCGGTGCGGGGGCCGCTCGGCTTCGTGCGCGAGCGCCCCGCGGCGCCGCACGCTTTCCTAGCGCTGCCGGTGCACTTGACGACGGTTGCCTCGCTGCCTGATCGCTGGCTGCTGGCCCAGGCGTTGGCGGGCGACGAGCCGATCGCCTGGGCCGCGATCGTTCGGCGGGGCTTCGGCGAAGCGTCCGAAGCGATGCTCGCCGCCGCAATCTCGACGGACGAAGCGGATCGCTTAACGCTTGTCGCCGACCGGCGCGCCGCGCGCGGCGGGGCCGTGGGCAGGCTCTTGCTGCTGCTCGGCGCCGACCCCTCGCCGCGCGTCCGGACGCGGGCGCTTTCGGCACTGGCCGCGTCGGGGAACCCGGCGCTGATTGACGCCGCTTGGCGGCTAGCTGTCCGCGACCCGGACCCGCGTGTGGCGGCGATCGCGGAAGAGATTCAACGCCGCTAGCGGAGCGTAGTGGGGGGAGGCGCCTGGGCGACGCGCGAAGCCGCGACGTGCCGTTGATTGATTGACGGCAGCACGCCTTGAACGCCGGTCACAATGACCTGCTTGCCGAGCAGGGGTTGCAGGTCCATGCCGGGTTGCGGTGTTAGGAAGGTCGTGACGCGTCCGGTGTTGTCAACAAGAGCGAACTTCGGTGCGTCGGGCCGCTTGGACACAACCGAGCGGAGCTCGCCCGTCACGTCGCGGCTGACAGTCATCGGACCTGTGCCAAGCCGCCCTGTGCCTACCCTCGCTGTCCCCAACTGCGGCGCGGCGGGGGGCGACGCCAACGGCGACACGGTTGTTGACGACAGCCGTGCCGGCGTCGTCGCCGGCGCGACTTGCGTCAGCTGCTGGCCTCGACGCGCTAGCTGCCCAAATCGGCCGACCCGCAAGGCGAACGAACGGGCGGCGGCCTGTTCTTCCGGGTTCGTCGCCCCGGCGAGCAACCGCGAAGCCTCGAGTTGGAGGTCGTCCAGTCGCCAAAAGCTCGAAGCCTGGCTGACCCGCCGGGAGAGTTCGACTTCGACTAACGCCAGCCGTTGGTTGAACCCGGCAGGTGAGCGCGGGCTCGGCGCCGGAGCGACGCCGGGGAAGGCCCCCGCCGCATAACTCGCGGGGGTGGTCGCGGCAGGCGGCGTGAGTGGGCGCCCGCCTGCGATCGCCGTGGCGTTGGTGGGCGGTGCGGCATGGGGGTTGGTGGGCGGCGTCGCCGCCGGCGCCGTGACGGCCAGCGCCGGAGCCGGCGAGTCGTGCGACGTGGACGTTACCCAACCGTCGCCCGCGGTCGCGTGGGCCTCGTCGTCGTTGGTTACCGCCGGCGTGATCGACGCGGGAACGTGAGCAGCCGCAGCGGGCGGCAGGGTCGCCGGCGGCGGCACGGGGTCGGTGACGATCGATGCGGTTCGGTCGGGCAGCACCGGCTCGTCGCCATCGCCGACGTCCTGGGCGCGGACCCACCGGAACTCGCCGGCCGGCGGCGCGATCTGCGCCCACTCCGAGCCGTCGATCATCACCCGCGACAGCACGCGGACGCGTTCTCCCTGCTTGAGCCGGACATGCACCACATTCCGCTCCTCGGTCAGCAGGCTGCCGACCCGCGAGGGGACGCCTTCCCGCTGCACGGCCGCGACGCCGGGGTCGATTTCTTTGATATCGGAACCGGGCGCCCAACTGAAGCTGCCTTCTGGGGGCCGGATGCCGAGGTAGCCGCCGACCTTGTGGTGGACCTCAACCGCCTCGCCCTTGGTGAGGATGCTCGTGCGGTAGTACTGTCCGCCCGGGCCGCTGAAGACGTCGATCTTGCCGCGGCGGACGATCGCCTCGTACGGCGCGGCGGGCGGTTGAGCGGCGGTCGGGGAGGGCGCGGTTATCGAGGCGAGCAGCAGCCCGGCCAGCGCGGCGGAGGCACTCTTCACGGCAAAGTTCCCGTACAGGGCGGGGCGGCAAGGGGCGATTTGGACGCATCCGTGTGGGCTTGTACGTGATCAGCTAGTCGCCTTCAAGGCGGATCGCGGCGTCGCGGGCGTCGGCCACGCTGGATCGCCGGTGCGGTGCAAGGGTGATACGATGGCGTGCCATCGCAGCCGGCGCCGCCGGCACGGTCAACCAGCTCTTCGACAGCCCCATGCCCCGGCCAGAACGCCTCGGCCCGTACCGCATCGGCGAGCCCCTCGGGAAAGGGGGCATGGGCTACGTCTACGCCGCCACGCACGAACACACCGGGGACCGCGTCGCCGTCAAGGCGCTCAGCCCCGAGCTCGCCATGGCCGAAGGCTTCTGCGAGCGCTTCGAGGCCGAGATCGAGTCGCTCCGCAAGCTGCGGCACCTAAACATCGTCGAGCTGTTCGGTTATGGCGAAGACGCCGGCACGCACTTCTACGCGATGGAACTCGTCGACGGCGCAAGTCTTGAAGAAGAGCTGCGGGCGGGCCGGCGTTTCTACTGGCGGGAGGTTACGCAGATCGCGATCCAGGTCTGCCGGGCGCTCAAGCACGCGCACGACCACGGCGTGATCCACCGAGACATCAAGCCGGCCAACATCCTGCTCGACCGGGAAGAGACGGTGAAGCTCGCCGACTTCGGCATCGCCCGGCTGTTCGGCGCCACGCAGCTCACCACGGCCGGCGGCATCCTGGGAACCGCCGACTTCATGGCGCCCGAGCAGGCCGACGGCCGGCCGGTGACCGACCGCTGCGACCAGTATGCGTTGGGCTCGGTCATGTACGCGCTGCTTGCGGGCCGCCCGCCGTTCCGCGCCAAGACGTTGCCGGAGATGCTCCAGCTGCAGCGCTTCGCCAACCCGGAGCCGATCCGCCGGTACGCCCCGCAGACGCCCATCCACCTGGAGAAGGTGATCGACCAACTGCTGGCAAAGGCGCCGAACGACCGCTTCCCCAATACGCTCGTGCTGGCCCGCCACCTCGAAGCGATGGTGCAGGCGCTGTCGAGGCCGGCGGCGGACGACTTCCTGGTCGACGACCGCGATGGCGACGCCGGCGATAGCGCCACGCCCAACGGTGAGTCAATGGCCGACATGACAATGACCCGAGCCGAGACCCGGCCGGGTGGCGCGAGCCGTGACCCGCGGGAAGCGGACGCGGCGGGCACGCCGGCGGGGCGCACCTCGGCGAGCGGCATCCGCAGCCAACCGACCCGCGTTGCCCCGGCCGACAACGCCTCGGCTGAAAACACGAACGGCGCCAATGACCCAACCGACGCGGGCCGCTCCGATCTCGAAAGCCCGGAGGCAGCGGGTGGCGACTCCCCAACGCATCGGTTTACCGTCGTCGGAGAAGGCGATGACGAGCCCGAACCCCAAGGCGCCGGTTGGGCTGCTGCCGCCCAACTCGCGTTGTTCCTGCTGTTGCTGGCCGGCGCCGGCGGCGTCGCCTACTTCATGATGCAGCCCCCTTCAGCGGACGCCCTCTACGCCTCGCTGTCCGCTGTGAGCGAAGAAGAGTGGGAACGAGGCGATAAATCGGCGCGCGAGGACCTAGAGTCCTTTCTCCGCCGGTTCCCAGATGACCCGCGTGCCGAATCGTTGCGAGACCGGTCGCTGCGCGTCGCCGACTCCAAGCTAGGCCGGCGGCTACGCGCGGCGTCGTTGCGCAACGACCGCTTCAACACGCGGCTATCGCCGGGCGAGCGGCTCTACGTCGAGGCGCTCCGTTTGGAAAAAACAAGCCAAGCGGCGGCAAGGGAGCGCTACACGCAGCTGGTCGTGCTGCTGGACCTCCCGCTCGAAGACGCCGGCGACGAGCGCGTCCTGCGCGGCCAGCTGCTCGCCCTGGCGAAACAGCAGCTCGGCCGGCTAAAACAGCGGGGCGAAGCGGCCGCCGAACGGTCGCTGCCGTTTGCGCAATCACGGCTAGAATCCGCACGGGCAATCGGTCGGGACGAACCCCAAAAGGCCGCGGGCGTCTGCCGGGCATTGATCGCCGTGTATGGCGACCGGCCCTGGGCCGAGGGCGTCGTCTCGGAGGCCCGTGAACTGCTCGAGTCGCTAGAAGAGCCTTCGAACGCCGCGTCGTCACCACCCTAGGACCCCCTTGATGACCGTCGCTGAGCTCGACCTGAACAAAAGCCACGCCGCGTTCGCGGAGGCAAAACGCCTCATGCCGGGTGGCGTCAACAGCCCCGCGCGGGCGTTCGGCGCCGTGGGCGGCGAGCCGATCTTCATCGACCGGGCAGAGGGCGCTTACCTCTGGGACGTCGACGGAAACCGGTACGTCGATTACATCGGATCGTGGGGCCCAATGATCCTCGGCCACGCCTTCCCGCCGATGGTCCAAGCGGTCCGCGACGCGGCCCTGCGGAGCACCAGCTACGGCGCACCGACCCTCGGCGAAAACGAGCTCGCCGAGCTGATCATCGAGCTGGTGCCGAGCATCGAGAAGGTGCGGCTGGTGAACTCCGGCACCGAGGCGGCGATGAGCGCCCTGCGGCTTGCCCGCGGCGCGACGGGCCGCGACCTGGTGGTCAAGTTTGCTGGCAACTACCACGGCCACGTCGATAGCCTGCTGGTCGCCGCCGGCAGCGCGGCGGCGACGCTCAGCGTCCCGAACTCGCCAGGCGTGACCGCCGGCGCGGCGAAGGACACGATCGTCGTGCCCTACAACGACGCCGAGGCGCTCGACCGCACCCTCGCCGAGCGGGGCGATCAGATTGCCGCGGTGATGTTCGAACCGGTGTGCGGCAACATGGGCGTCGTCGTGCCGAGCGAGGCGTTCCTCGCCGCGCTCCACCGCGCCAAAGACCACGGCGCCGTGCTGGTTTGCGACGAGGTGATGACCGGTTTCCGCTTGTCGGCCGGCGGGGCTCAGCAGCGGCTCGGCATCGAGCCGGACGTGACGGCGCTCGGCAAGATCGTCGGCGGCGGCTTGCCGGTCGGCGCGTACGGCGGGCGGGCCGACCTGATGGCGAACGTCTTGCCCGAAGGCAAAGTCTTTCAAGCCGGCACGCTTAGTGGCAATCCCTTGGCGACCGCTGCCGGGTCGGCGACGCTCGGCGCCCTGCGAGACAACCCGCCTTACGAACGCCTAGAAGCGCTATCGGCTCGGCTTGAGGCCGGGCTCCGCGAAGCGGCGGAGCATTCCGGCCTACCGTTCTGGCTCGCCCGCGTCGGCAGCATGATGACGCTCTTCTTCTCCGAGGCGCCCGTCACGTCGTGGGACGAGGCGAGCCGCTGCGACACGGCCCGCTTCGGCCGGTACTTCTGGGGCATGATGCACCGCGGCGTCTACCTGCCGTGTAGCCAGTACGAGGCGCTCTTCGTCTCGGCGGCCCACTCCGAAGCCGATATCGACCAGACCATCGCCGCCGCGCGCGAGACGCTGGCAGAGATTGGTTGATTGCCGAGCGAGTGCATCGGCATGGCGTTGGCTATGCCGCCGATCGCAGGCGAGGCGGGCGTCACAGCAGTTTCTCTTCCGCCGCGCTCAGCCGGTAGTAGTTGGGAAGCAGTTCGAAGGGCGAGACACGCTGCGAGCTGGCCGCCGCGATCTCGGCAACCGTCTCAGCCCGCGGCGCCCAAGCCGATTCGTCGGCCGCCGCCACGCCCGCAGGCAGCCGATCTTCGAGGCGGCTCAGCACCGGGCCAGTTACTAGCTCGTCGCGCTTGAGCAGGGCTAGCCAATCTTCCTGAGCAAGGATTTGCACCCCGTTCGGCGAGTCGAGCCTCGCGGCGAACAACTCCCGCCGCTGCGCGTCCAGCACCGCCCACCCAGCTGCGGCCGGCGTGTCGACCTGCGCGGCGAGCACCGCGAGCGTGTTGACGGCAACGCACTCGACGCCCGCGGCGTACGCGAGCGTCTTCGCCGCGGTGACGCCGATCCGCAACCCAGTGAACGAACCGGGTCCCACCGTCACGGCGACGGCGTCGATTTCACCGGCCTTCCATCCCGCTTCGGCAAGCAACGCCGCCGTAACGGGCGCAAGCGACTGCGCCGTCCGCTGATCTCCCGGCAGCTCGCGCGAGATTGTCTCCCGCCCGCCGCCGGCCGCCCCGTTGAGCAACGCGAGCGATCCGGGGCTGACCGCGGTTTCAACTGCCAAAAGTCTCATGCGCGAGTCGTTGTTGGCGGTCCGATAAGCGAGGCTCGGCAAGAATCGGCCACCTTGACCGAAGTGCTACCCGTATCTAGGCTTAACGCTCGCTTTCGCGACCGGCAGCGGGCCGCGGCGCGGCGAGCGACCTGCGCCCGCCGGCACGCGGGCCGACGCGGGGTATCGTTACCGATCGATCGACGACGGGAAAGGCGGCTCGGCCTTGCGACGGGCAATTATCAGCGACATCCACGGCAACCTCGAGGCGGTCCAGACCGTGCTCGGGCACATCGCCGAGCAGAACGTCGACGAGATCGTCTGCCTGGGCGACATCATCGGCTACGGCCCGAACCCGTGTGAGTGCCTGGACCTCGTGATCAAGCACTGCAAGTTCTGCCTGCTGGGCAACCACGACCAGGCGGCTTTGTTCGACCCGGAGGGGTTCAACTCGGGCGCTGAGCGGGCCATCTTCTGGACGCGCGACCAGCTAGAGAACGCCAAGGGGGACCGCAACGCCATCGACGCGCGGTGGGACTTCCTCGGCGCCCTGCCACGCGTGCAGCGTGACGGGGAGTTCCTCTACGTCCACGGCTCGCCCCGCAACCCGGTGAACGAGTACGTCTTCCCGGAAGACATCTACAACCAGAAGAAGATGGACAAGCTGTTCAGCCTCGTGCCGAACGGCTGCTTCCAAGGGCACACCCACGTACCGGGAGTGTTCAGCGAATCGCGGAACTTCCTGAGCCCCGAAGAGACCGACTACGTTTACAAGGTCGACGAGAAGCGGTTCATGATCAACGTCGGCTCGGTCGGCCAGCCACGCGACGGCGACCCGCGGTCGTGCTACGTCGTGCAGGAGGTAAAGCAAGGGGGTGGCGGGACGGTGACCTTCCATCGTGTTGAGTACCCGTGTGACGATACCGCCAACAAGATCTATGCCATACCGGACCTCGACGACTTCCTCGGGGATCGGATCAAGCAGGGACGTTAGGACGCTGCTGTCGGCCCCCGGGCGCCTGCCTGGCGATGACCGCTGCTTCCCCGGTTGCCGATCGACGCAACGCCTTGCAGCTCACGCAGCCATCGGCGCGCAGCCGGCAGCCAAAATCCCGTAAGCCAAAAGCCAGTAGCCACCCAAAATGACCCAGAGGCGGAGCCTTCCCCCCCGCGGCGAGCAAGGGAACGACCAGCGTTTCCTAACCTTTGTGCTGCTCGCGGGGGCGATCTTCCTATTCAGCCAGTCGATGTTTCCGCCGCAGCCGGCGCCGGCGCCGCAGGCCGCTGGTGACGCCGATGAGGGTGACGCCGACGAGGGGGGCGCCGCGGAAGCTGACGCCGCCGCCGACCAGCCGGCGCCCGACGCCAGAGCGCCCGAGATCGCCGCGGCGCCGGACGTGGCGCCGCAACTCGTCGCGATCGGCTCGGCCGAAGTCGACGGCCCCTACCGCATGCTGCTGACGCTCGACAACCGTGGCGCCGCGGTAACCCGAGCCGAGTTGTCGACCCACGAGTTCCGCGACCTGGACGACCGCAGCGGCTACCTCGGCGAGTTGGGGCTCCGCGACGCCAAGAACGGAGGGGCGATTGTCGGCGTGGTCGGCCCCGGAACACCTGCCGCCGAGGCGGGGCTGCGTGTTGGCGACGTGATCGTATCCGTCAACGGCGCCAAAAAAGCTGAGGGCTTCCTCGGCGTGGCGGGCTTCCGGGCGCAGCTCAGCAAGCTCGAGCCGGGCGCCGAAGCCGCGTTGACCGTCCGACGTGGCGACGAAGAGCTGCCAATCAAGGTGGAGCTGACGCGCCGTCCGTTGGCGGTCATGCGGCCCGAGAGCGAGAACGTCCGCCTGCACAGCCCGGGCCTTGCCGACGGGGTTGCCGACGTCCCTTCGTTCGTCGTCCGGCTTACCGAAGCGGGCGGCAAGCGTGGCGACGCACCCGAGCTCGCCGCCGCCAACCAGCAGCTCGCCGGCGGGGCGTGGGAGGTCGTCGAATCGGACGTGCAGACCGCCGTGTTCAGGAAGCGGATCGCCGACCTCGGCATCGAGGTCGAGAAGCGGTTCATGCTTGCCGAGGTCCCGGAGTCGGAGCGCGAAAACCACGCGTTCGCGGCCTACCACTTCGAGTTTGACGTCCGCGTCCGCAACCTGCTGCCGACGCCGCAAGAAGTGGCGTACGCCATCGACGGACCGAACGGGTTGCCGATCGAGGGCTGGTGGTACGCCACGCGGATCGGGCGGAAAGAAAACGGCTGGGGCTCGTGGGGTGCGGTTGGCCTGCGGGACGTGGTCGCCCGCTACGACGGCACAAGCTTCATCCAGTACCGCTGCTCGAAGATCGTCGACGGCGGCGCCAAGCCGATGGGGCAGGGCGCGTCGATGGCGTACTTGGGGGTCGATGCCCAGTACTTCTCCGTCGCGCTGATGCCCCGCAAGGCCTCGTTCAGCGAGGTTTGGTTCGACTCGGCAGAGGCGCGGCTCGCCGGCGACAAGCTGCCCGAAGAGGGGACGCTGCCCACCTACAACAACACGACGTTCACCGCCAACCGCAAGGCGGTCACGCTCCAGCCCGCGGGCGCGGAGGGCGCCGAGCACAACGACGGCTTCCGGGTGTTCGCCGGTCCCAAGCGGCCCGACCTGCTGGGGGAGTACACCGCCGCCGGCGACGAAAACTACAGCCTGCACAACCTGCTTTACTACGGCTACTTCAGCCCGGTCGTGAAGCCGATGCTCGGCCTGCTGCACTTCTTCGAGTCGCTGCCGCTCGTCAACTACGGGTTGGCCATCATCATGCTGACGGTCGTCGTCCGCGGCTGCATGGTGCCGCTGAGCCGCAAGCAGGCGATGAACATGGTGAAGATGCAGGAGCTCAAGCCGGAGATGGACCGCATCGCCGAGAAGTACAAGGAGGACATGCAGAAGCGGAGCCAGGCGCAGCAAGAGCTCTTCCGCAAGCACAACTACAACCCGATGGGCGGGTGCGCGCTGATGTTCTTCCAGCTGCCTATCTTCGTTGGCCTTTACCGGGCGCTGGCGGTCGACATCGAGCTGAGGCAGGCGCCGCTGATCAGCGAATCGGTCCGCTTCTGCTCGAACCTCGCGGCGCCGGACCAGTTCCTCGACTGGTCGGCCTACACGCCGCTGTGGTGGGACAACGGGCAGAGCTTCGGCTTCTTCCCGGGGCTGGGCCCGTACTTCAACCTGCTGCCGATCTTCACGATCGTCCTGTTCCTGCTGCAGCAGAAGATGTTCATGCCCGAGGCGACGACCGAGCAGGCGGTCCTGCAGCAGAAGTTGATGAAGTACATGATGATCATCTTCGGGCTGATGTTCTTCAAAGTACCCAGCGGGCTGTGCCTGTACTTCATCGCGTCCAGCCTGTGGGGCATCACCGAGCGGAAGCTGCTTCCCAAGCCGCAGCCGTCCGGCGGCGCGCCGGCGGGGCGGGGCTTTAGCAAGCCCTCCTCCGGGGCGGCGTCGAAATCGGCGAAGAAGAAACCCGCCGGCGCCGCGAAGCAGGGCGGCGCGGCAAAGAAGAACCAGAAGAAGAAAAAGAAGAAGCGCTGACCCGGCCGCGGCCCCGCGATGATCGACGACGAGCGATGATCCCCGACGAACGAGACACGATCGTCGCCATCGCCACGGCCCGCAGCGGCGCCGCCCGTGGCGTGGTTCGGCTGAGCGGGCCCGAAGCGATCGCCATCGTCGAGGCGTTAAGCGGCGCCGGCCTCACAGGCAGCCCTAGCCCAACGCGGCGGCCGGGGGTGTCTCTCAGCGTTGAACTCGCTGGCCGCGCTATCCGGGCGCCGTGCGATCTGTACCTGTGGCCCGGTCGCCAGAGCTACACCCGGCAGCCATCGGCCGAGCTGCACTTGCTTGGCTCAACGCCGGTTGTCGAAGCCGCCGTTGCCGCCGCTTGCCGGGCCGGGGCCCGCCTCGCTCAGCCGGGCGAGTTCACGCTCCGCGCCTTCCTGGCGGGGCGGATCGATCTGGTGCAGGCCGAAGCGGTGCTCGGCGTGATCGATGCCCCCAACGCGGGTGGGCTCAGGGCGGCCCTCGGTCAACTCGCTGGCGGCCTGTCCCAGCCGCTCCACGCCGTACGCGAAGACGTCATCCAGCTGCTCGCCGAGATCGAAGCGGGGCTCGACTTCGTCGACGAAGAAGACGTCCGCTTCATCGAGCCCGACGAGTTGCTCCGCCGAGTTGAGACGGCGCTCGCCGCGGTGGAATCGGCGTCCTCGCAGGCGAGCAGGCGGGGCCAGCGCGGCGCCTTGCCGCGGGTGGCGTTGGTCGGCCCGCCGAACGCCGGCAAGAGCAGCCTCTTCAACGCCATCCTCGCAGGCTGGCCCCGCGGCGGAGACGACGACGGCCACGCGGCGCCGGCGGGCGCGATCGTGTCGCCGCTCGCCGGGACGACGCGCGACAGCGTAGCCGCCGAAGTCCACTTCAGGGGCACACGTTTCATGCTGATCGACACCGCCGGCCGCGGAGTCGACGCCTTGGGGATCGACGCGCTCGCCGCTCGGCACGCCAACCGCGACGCCGGCGGGGCCGACCTCCGGCTGGTCTGCGAGCCGGTCGGATCCGAGGCGAGCCCGGCGCCGGTGACAAGCGACGGGCTGCGTGTCGTGACGCAGGTCGACCGGCTTCCCGCTGGCTCGACGCTACCGCCAGGCGTGCCGACGAGCAGCCTGACCGGCGAGGGCATCGCCGACCTCATGGCGGCGGTCGCTGCCCGATTGGGCTCCGCCGACGCGGCCGCCACCGGCTTCGTCGCCGCGACGGCCGAGCGGTGCCGGCAGTCGCTCACCGACGCCGCGGCTCGACTGGCCGCGGCGATCGCGGTCGCGCGGGCGGACCAGCCGGAGCTCGTCGCGTTCGAGCTCCGCTCAGCGCTCGACTGCCTGGGCGAAGTCACCGGCGCGGTCGTGACCGACGACCTGCTCGACCGCGTCTTTTCTCAGTTCTGCATCGGCAAGTAAAGCGTTGGCGGGTTGGCGTGGCTTTGCGGCCTGTGCGTGCCGATTGCAAGAGAATCAACCCGCCAACGCCGACGTCGCCGCTAGTCTCAACACGACGCGGGTCGATCACCCCTTCCATGGCCGGGACGCGCGGGGCGTGCGTCCCGGCGGGTGCGAAGCCGGGCGTCTCTTGCGTCGTCACGCGCCCAGCGGCTCGGGGCGTGCTGCGGCGGTGGAGTTCATCAAGGGCGGGGCAAGCGAGGGGGATTCGGCGCATGCGGTTTGCGCGTCAAGCGCTAGCAGTCGGGGCGGCTTGCCTGGTCGCCTCGGTTTGTGTGGCCAAGGAGCGCGCCCACCTGGCGGCGCTCGATTCCATCCGGTTTGACCAGATCCTCGTCCACGCGGAGGTGCTGGCGGGCGACGCCTACGAGGGCCGCGCCTCCGGCAGCCGCGGAGGCCGCGCAGCGGCGGCGTATCTCGTCGAGCGGCTCGAGGCGATCGGCGTCGCCGGCGGCGGCCCTGACGGGGGCTACTACCAGGTCTTCTCTGGCGGGCGCCGCAACGTGCTCGCCAAGTTCCCCGGCGCCGACCCGGCGTTGGCCGGCGAGTGGATTGTCGTCGGCGCCCACTACGATCACGTCGGCTACGGCAACCGCCGGACGAGTTTCGGCCCGGTGGGCTACATCCACAACGGCGCCGACGACAACGCCTCGGGCGTCGCGGCGCTGCTCGAAGTGTGCGAGGCGCTCACCACCACTGGCGTGCGGCTCCGCCGGCCGGTGCTGGTCGCCTTCTGGGACGGCGAAGAGATCGGCATGCTCGGCTCGCAGCACTGGGCCCGCCGACCGACCGTCCCCCTCCGCGACGTTAAGCTGGCGGTGAACATCGACATGGTCGGCCGGCTCCGCAACGGCCGGCTCGAGGTGGCGGGCACGCGGACCGGATTCGGGCTCCGCCGGCTGGCGAGCGTCGCGGCGGACGACGGCTTGTGGCTCGACTTCACCTGGGAGCTTGAGCCGAACAGCGACCACTGGACGTTCATCGAACGCCGGGTGCCCACCGTCATGCTCCACACCGGATTGCACGACGACTACCACCGGCCGAGCGACGACGTCGACCTGCTGAATGTTGAGGGCATCCGCCAGGTTAGCCGCTACCTGTTCGACTTTGTCGCGGCCGCGGGAGACGTGGGGCAACTGCCCCGGTACCGCGCCGGCGGGCGGGCGGAGTCGCCCGCGGTGCAGAAGTCTCGCGAGCGCCCGCTGCCGCCGCTGCCGGTGGGCGGCGCGCCGCCGCGGGTCGGCATCTCGTGGCGGGAAGACCCGGCGGAGCCCGGCACGGTCTTCTTGACGCGGGTAGCGGCGGGCTCGCCGGCAGAATCAGCCGGACTGAGTGTGTTCGACCGGCTGGTGCGGATCGACGGCGAGGCGTTCACCAACTCAGCAGACTTCGAAGCCCGCCTGCAGGGCAGCCTCGCCGCCGGCGCCGAGGAAATCCTGCTGCGGTTCGAACGCCGGGGCCGGCTCACTTCGGCGGTCGTGCGGCCCAACAACTAGCCCGGCTCGGCCGCCGGCTGCTCGCCGGTCGGTTGACCGTCTCCCTGGATGTAAGTCTGGCCCCGGTAGAACCGCGACCAGATGGTGTAGAGCACGGCCGTGACCGCGATCAGCCCTACGAAGAACCAGTAGTACGAAGCCCCCGGCAGGAGCACGGCGCCGTCGTCGGCTCGGATGACACGGTTCACAACCGCGGTGATCACGTTGCCCAGCGAGACCGACAGCATGTAGACGGCCAAGATGACCGACTTCATCGACTTCGGCGCCTGGGTGTAAAAGAACTCAAGCAGCGTGATCGACAGCAGCACCTCGCCAACCGTCAAGATGAGATAGGCCAGGACCTGCCACCATGCGTGCGGCGTTTCCCCCGCCGTTATCTTGGATTCGGCCACGGCGACCACGGCGAACGACAACGCGGCGAAGACCAACCCGGCGCCGATCTTTCTAAGCGGCGTGACTTTAATGAACTGCTCGAGCCACGGGTACACCGCGTAGCTCATCAGCGGCACGAGCAGCATTACGAGGATCGGGTTGACCGCCTGCAGCTGTTCCGGCGTCGGCTCGAGACGCCAGCCGCCGACTTCGAGAAAGAACCGGTCCATGCTCTCGGCTTGGATCACCCAGGCCGATGCCGTCTGGTCGAACAGGGCCCAGAACGGCGCCGCGAAGAGGAGCAGCGGCGACAGGTTCTTAAGCGCACGCAGGCCGTCGGGGCTGAAGGTCTCTTGCCAAAACCGCATGCCCGCCGGCGGGATGTGGGCGTACTGACGCCGGCCGAGCCAGAAGACGAGGGTCGCCACCCCCATCAAGACCCCGGGCAGCCCGAATGCTACCGCCGCGCCGTACCAAGCCAGCAGCAAGGGGATCAGGATCTGCGCGAACGTCGAACCGAAGTTGATGGAAAAGTAGAACCACCCGTAGACGCGCGTCATCAAGTGCTGGTTGCGGTGGCTGAACTGGTCGCCGACGTGCGACGAAACGCAGGGCTTGATGCCGCCCGCGCCCAGCGAGATCAGGGCAAGGCCCGCGAACAGAATCCAGCGGGGTTCGATTCCCCCCATCTGAAGATCGATCATCGCCAACACGCCGTGCCCCAGGCAGTAGAGGAGCGACAACGCCATGATGGTGCGGTACTTCCCCAGCACGGTGTCGGCGAGCAGCGCTCCCAAAATCGGCGTGGCGTAGACCGCCGCGCCGAACCATCCCACGGCTTCCTTCGCCTGTTCCGGTGAGAAGTGATCGGGCCGGCCGGCCGAATCGACCAAGTACTTCGTCATGTAGACGGTCAAGATCGCCTTCATCCCGTAGAAGCTGAATCGCTCGGCGGCTTCGTTGCCGATGATGTAAGGGATGCCGCCCGGCATCTGGGCGGTGTCTTCGGGCTTGGTTCGGTAAGGGCCGTTGACGTCGTGTTCGGCGGCGGCGGAGTCGGCGTTGGCGTCGGGCATCCGGTTCCTTCAACAGCTCGGGGAGCGGCGGAGGGTGTTGGGCGGGGCCTTTTGGTAGGGCCTATTGAGTGGGGAGCGCCCCGGTGTCGCTGTGAAACGGCCGAGACACTTGACGGGCAGTTTAGCCGCCTCGCCGGCCCCGTGCCCAGGAGAGGGGGGCCGCAGCCGATCACTGAGCCCCGTGCGCAACCGGAGGCGCCATCCGATGCGCGCGAATTGAGCGGTTCGAAGGGCGGGGCGGACTACGCGTCGTCGCCGCGCTGCTCATACACGCGGTCTTCCGGGGCGATCGGCGAGGCCTCTTCACCCGAGCGGCCGCCGACACCCGGCCCCGACGCCGGGGGCTCGCTCGGGTCGACAGCCAACGCCGGGGGCGTCGCGGGCGTCGTGCGGAGCGGCTGGAAGCTGGTTGCCGGGGCCGGGGGCGCAAGAAGGCCCGGGAGGACCCAGCCCAGCACCGGTAACAACGCCAGGGAAGCCACCCACGGTGCGTGCCGACGCCAACCGCGTTGGCCGCCGCCCGTGGCCGCGGTGACCACCGCCGACCCCGACGCCGCGAGCCCCATCGGCTGCGCAAGCGCAAGCAAGTCCCGCATCAGTTCCACCGGGTCGGCGTGCCGCGACGCCGGCCGCTTGGCAAGCATCCGCTCGAGCACGCGGGCGAGCCCGCGCGGCACGTCGGGCCGCTCGGTACGGATGTCGGGCGGCTGGTCGGCCTGGTGTTGGAGGAGTTTCTGCAGCGCCGTGCCGTCGGGGAACGGTGGCCTGCCTACCAGCAGGAAATAGAGCGTGCACCCGAGCGAGTAGATGTCGCTGCGGATGTCGGCTTCGCGGGGGTCGCGGGCCTGCTCCGGGGCGATGTAGTCGAACGTCCCCAGCGTGGCGCCGGTCGCTGTGAGATCGTGCTGGTCGTGGGCCTCGGACTGGTGCAGGCGTGCCAAACCCATGTCGACGAGCTTCGCCTGCCCCGCGTTGGTCACCAAGATGTTCGAGGGCTTGATGTCGCGGTGAACCACCTGCCGCGACCACGCGTGCGCCAACGCGTCCGTAAGCTGGATCGCGTAGCTCAAGGCACGCCTTACCGGTTGAGGCCCCAAGTCGGCCACGGTGTCTCGCAGGTTCTGCCCGTCGACGAACTCGAAGACGATGTACTGCAGCCCCCGCTCTTCGCCGACGTGGTAGATGCGGGCGATGTTCGGGTGGTCCAGGCGGGCGGCGGACTGCGCCTCGATCTCGAAGCGCCGCGTGACGTCACCGCCGCTCGAGTTGTGCGTGGCGAGCACCTTCACCGCGACCGTCCGCTTCAGCGCGACGTCTCGGGCCCGGAAGACGGCGCCCATGCCACCGCCGCCGACGAACTCCTCAAGCAGCACCGAGTCGATCATCTGACCGACGAGCGCCTTGCCCAGGTCCTTCGGCTTCAGGCCGGCGTAGGCGTTGCCCGGAGCGACGAGCGCCCCCTCGGAGACATAAGTCGCGTCGGCTTCGGACAACTCCGCCGGCGTCGCCGCCGCGGGATCGGTCCCGCTGTTCGGCGTGGACCGTCCAACGGGGACGCCCAGGCTCGAGGCCGGCGCCGTCACGTCGTCGTCGGCCCGCGCGCTGTCGTCGGCTGATGAGGGGTTGGGGGCTGCCACGCTCAAGGGGCTCGCGGTGCATCGCACGCCTCCGCGGATTCGTCGGCGGCAGCGGTTCAGATGAGTCGGAGGGGCGGTGGAGCCTCGCGGCGACTTGGCTGCCACGATTGTAGTCTAGTCGTCGCGCCGAGGCGGTCAATTCAGCATCGGCGGCCGATGGACCCGGCCCCGCCGGCACAATCGTTGGGATCGCGCCGCGGCAGCCGACAATGCGTCCACAACGTTCAAGGGGTCCGGCAACCGTCGCATGAACGAGCCATGCTTTCGTGCGAGCGGACGCCGGTCGTCGCCGCAGGAACAACTGCGTTTGGGGCAGTGGCCCCGCACGCGATCGCGCTCCGGCGCCGGCGTGCGGGGCCCGCTTTTTGGGCTGGGTCCGCCCGTGCCCCGGCGACTACGTGGGCAGCACCAGACGCAGCCAAGCGATACCGAGCGACGGGGCAACAAGACCCATTGCTAGCCCGATCGTCAAGAAGTCGGCCGCGCGACACTTACCCGTCGAGTAGACCATCGCGTTGGGCGGCGTCGCCACCGGAAGGCACATCGCCGCCGAGGCTCCGAAGGCGATCGCAACGGCCGCTTGCGGCTCGAAGCCGGCGGCCGCCGAAACGCCGATCGGCACAATCACGTTGGCGGCCGCCGTGTTGCTCATCACGTTGGAGAGCGCCACGGTCGCCAGGGCGAGCAAGGCGACCGTGGCCAGCGGGCCGAGCGAATCGATCGGCAGCAGGCCAACAAGCCAGTCGGAAAGGCCGGTCTCCGCGAGCGTCTGCCCGAGCGCCAACCCACCCGCCAGCAAGAACAAGACGTCATAGCTAAGGCCGCGGATGTCTTCCGACGACAGCACGCCGAGCGTCGTGAAGACGACGATCGGCAGGAACCCCACCGCCGCGGTCGGGATGCCGTGCCACTGCGAAGAGAGCCACATCAGCAGCGTCGCGCCGAGCGTTAGCGAGACGACCCACCGCCGCCAATCGCGAGGGCCACGGCCCTTGAGCGACGGCATCTCTGCCGACGTATCGATCTCGGTCCTAGCGGTCGGGAAGAGCCAGAGTAGCAGTCCCCACGCGATGAGCAACGACGCGATGGCGGGCGGCAGACCCAGCCACATCCATTGCAGAAACGAGATCGTCATCCCACGTTCTGCCAGGGCGCCGACGGCGATCGCGTTGGGGGGCGTGCCGATCAGGCTGCCCATGCCGCCCAGGTTCGCGGCCACCGCGCAACCGATCAGCAGCCCGGTTGTGAACCGGTCGGAGCGGTCTGCCGAAGCGACCAATGGCGAGAGGATCGCCAGCATCATGGCGGTCGTCGCTGTGTTCGAGATGAACATTGAGAGCACGAAGGTCACGCACATAACGCCCAGCAGCACCGCGCCGGGCCGCTTGCCGAACCGCCCCAGCAGCCGCACGGCGATCAATTGGTCGAGGCCGCACTTCTGCATACCCGCGGCGAGGACAAAGCCACCGAAGAACAGCCAGACCAGCGGGTGCCCCAGCACGGCGACGAACGCCTCCCAGTCTTTCGAGGTCTCGGCGAACACCCCCTGCGGCCGGCCGAGCAGCGCGATCTTCAGCGCGATGACCAAGATGCCAACCGCAAACGCGGGCACGACATCGGTAACCCACAGGCTCGCCGCGAGGAGCAAGATAAACATCGCTCGCACCGCCGCCGGCTCGAGCGATGGGGAACCGTTACCGATGGCGTAGGCGCCAGCCGCAGCGCTTGCCAAACAAGCCACGGCAATCAGGCCCTGACGAACAGCGGCGCCGCTTTGAGCAGGCTGCGTTTCCGAGTCGTTGTCGGTCATAAGGATCGGCTGCCCACGGCGCGGGCGGCTTGGTCGGCGGGTGGGAGGGCGGCGGGGGCATGTCGCCGGCGACGCATACCGGGCGGGCGCCAGTCGCGGCCTCGCTTCTGCCCGCGCGTGCCGAGATTGTAGCACCCGGCACGTGTGTGGGGTGAAGACGCGGAATCGCCCTGCGGGGCGGTTGGGCTGCCCATCGCTTTACCGACCGACAGAGTCGCGGTACGCTCCGTCCCGTCGCGATGGATCAGGAGACGGACGTGCAAGACAAGTCAGAAGCCGGGCGGCTTGGTGTGACCATCGAGGGAGAACAGCACGTCCGGGTGACTTGCCCGACCTGCGACGCGGCGTTCAAGGTCTACGCGCGGCAGATGGGCAAGTTTGTCCGCTGCCCTAGCTGCGCAGGATCGTTCTACGTCGAGAACGACAATGGGAAGCCGGAGTCGGGTCCCGCGCTAGCGAAGAAGCGGCCCCTGGCGTTGGTCATCGCTCTGGCGGCGACCACGGCGTTGCTGGTCGGCTTCGCTGCTGGCTATTCCGTCGGCATTGCGCATGCCCGGGCCCAGGTGCTGGAGATCTACCTGGAACAAGAGCTCGAACCAACGCCGGCCGAGGCCGAACAACCCCCGCCGGCGTAGCGGCCCGCCCCACTACGGCGCTGAGGTTTGCGGCGCTGAGGTTTGCAGCGACGCGAGCTCGACCTCCTGACTCATCAGCACCGCGCCGTCTCCGCCGCGGCCTTCGAGCGTCACCCTAGGATTCCCCGACCAGTCGATGCGGATCACGCCGAAATTGGGCTGCCGCAGCACCGGGCCCTGCCGATAGCGATTCGCCTCGTTGACCTCGCCGGGCTCCCAGTTGAAGCCGGACGACGTGAAGTCCCACATCGGGTACGGCGTGCTCGCGTCGGAGCGCTTGGACATCTCAATCAAGTGGCGGTCGCCACTAATGAACACGACGCCGCCGGCGCCGGTCTTGCCGATCAAGTCGTAGAGCCGTTGCTGCTCTGCGGGGAAGTTGCAACAGCCCTCCCAGCCGTGCTCGCCCGCGACGACCTGAATGCTCGAAGCAACGATCCGTACGTCCGCCGGCTTGCGCAACTGCTCGCCAAGCCAAGCCCACTGCTCATCGCCCAACAGCGTGCTGCGGTCTTCCAGCGTCTTGGGCTTGTAGGGGCCGACCGGCCCGCCGGGCCGCCACGCCGGGTCGCGGGTAATCGGGTCGCGGAAGTACCGCGTGTCGAGCATCAGCACCTGCACCCGCTTGCCCGCGGGCCCAAACACCCAGGCGCCGTACACGCCGTCGCGCGTCCACCGGGGCGAGTTGGCAGGCTCTTTAAAGAACGAGAGCATCAGGAGCTGGGCCGGCTTCTTCAGCCGGAACTCCTTCCCCGCGTCGTTCTGGCCGTAGTCGTGGTCGTCCCACGTCGCGATCACGGGGCACGCCACGCGCAGCTTCTGGAAGCCCGGCTTGGCGCCCAGGTCGCGGTACGCCTTGGCGATCTGCCCCGGCGAGGTCACCGGGTCGGGTTGGTCGGCGTACACGTTGTCGCCGATGAACAAGAACAGGTCGGGCCGCTGGGCGACGATCGAGCCCCAGATCGGCTGCGCCTTGTCTTCCTGCGCGCACGAGCCGAACGCGATCGTCGTAAGCGTCTGCGGGTTGACCGGCCCGGCGGCGAGGGCGGGCACGCAGGGGCCGAGGGCGAGAAGCGGCACGGCAGCGGCGAGCGACAGACGCATGGCGGGGACTCGGCGGGAGGACGGGCGGCGGCGGAGCCAGCATCGCATCCCAAGACCGGCGTTCCGTCAAGAGTCACCACCCAAGCGTCAGACGATGGCGGTCGGTTGCGTCCGGGGCGCTCGCCGGGCGTGAATGGCACAAAAGTATCTTATCGACACAACGCCCCGTGCGAAGTTCTCGTTTTTCCGCCTCGAAACCGGCGAGAACCCGCCAAGAGCCGCCCGGCCCAGCCGCGTAGCGACTCGACTTACGCCGATCGCAGAGCCCCGCCCGAGGGCGGTTGTATCGCGTCGGATTCCACGCCTGTTCGGCGCGGGATTTGCGCGGGTGATTTGGTCTTGCGCGGTTTGTGTTGGTTGCTCATTTTAGGGTGATGAGCGGCAAGCGAGAGCTCGACGAACGTGAGGTGCTCGGCCTGAAGCACTTGCAGAAGGTTCAGCCGCTGCTGCGTCGGCTTCACGAGAACGGCTGCGGGTGGGACCGGGCGGGCAACCGGGAGCTGCACAGGGTTGCTGAAACGTTGACCAGTACTGCTCGCTGGTGCTGCTTTTTGTGTTCAACCCGTGCCTGCGTTCGCTGCGGGCGTTGCAGCAGGCTTCGGAGCTGAAGAACGTGCAGCGGAAACTGGGCTGCCCGCGGGCTTCGCTCGGTTCACTTTCCGAAGCGACCGACGTGTTCAACGCCGAACGGCTTCGCGAGATCATCGGCGAACTGGCCGAGCAGACGAAGCCCGTTCGCGACGTGGCGGGCGAGAAGGTTTCTCGCCTGCTGACGGCCGTTGACGGCAGCGTGGCGCAAACGCTCTCGACGATTGCCGAGGCCGCGTATCTAAAGAATCGCAACGGCGAGAGCCGCTCCGCCTGGCGGCTGCCCACCCACTTCGATATCGACCGGGGCGTCGGGGCCGGCGTCCATTAAGTCGTTTGCGGGGTAAGGACTTTGGCGAGGAAGTTGTTGTTCCATCCGGCGCCCCGCTCGTCCGCCTCTACGGCGGCGCGCGTGACGTGATGGAACTGGCCGGCGCCGCGCGCATCCACCTCACCATCAGCCACTGCCGCAGCCACGCCACCGCGTACGCCGTGGCCGAGAGCGACGGCTGACCGCGGACCGGCGACCAACCCGCTGGCCTCTCCTGCGATATCCCAGTACTTTCGGACACCGGTGGGCTCTGGGTAATAGCCCCACAGGAGGTCCGAGGTGCGAGATTCAACCAACGAGCAGAAGTCTAGCGGTCGTCGTTTTAGCGAGGAATTCAAGCGGGACGCGGTGCGTCTGGTGGTGAGCGAGGGGGACACGTTCCGCT
>JBCCZD010000037.1:0-20579 GCA_039188275.1 Planctomycetota bacterium | reverse complement strand
TCCTGGCGGGCGTCCACTATTGGTGGCCGAAGATGTTCGGCAAGATGTACAGCGAGTTCTGGGCACGCTTGGCTTGCCTGATCATCTTCGTCGGATTCAACATGACCTTCTTCCCGCAGTTCCTGCTTGGCACGAACGGCATGCCCCGCCGCTACGCCCAGTACGAGGGCATGGCGGGCGAGGGGGGAGAAAAATTCAGCAAGGCGACCGTCGAACTCTTCACGACGCTGCACCAGTGGTCGACCATCGGGTCCATGGTGTTGGGCTTGGGGCTGTTCCTCGCCGCGGGCGTTCTGGTAGCCTCTTTCTTCTCCAACCGCCGGGCGCCCGCCAACCCGTGGGGCTCGGCAACCCTTGAGTGGAAGGCCTGCTCACCGCCGACGCACCACAACTTCGAGGCCACCCCCTGGGTCGGCAGCCCCTACGTCTACGACAACTTCGTGTACGACGACGAGGAAGAGGGGTATGTCGAGCTGCTCCCTGACCTAACGCGAACAACCAAACCGGCACAACAACCCGTGGCGACCTGACGCGGATGCTCGCTCGGCGGAGCGATTGTCTCCGGCGATGAGGTCCCCAGCTCCTCGGAGCCCGGCGGCCACGACGATCCCGCAGTCGCCGTGGTTGGCGGCAGGAGAAACGGTGCTACAAGACTATGGCGACTGCTGAAGCGATTGAAACCGGCGAGCAATCGACGCCCGGCGGCCACGGGCACGGCGATCACGACCACCCGGAGTGGCTCGCCCACCATTTCGACAACGCCGACCAGCAATTCGACGCCGGCAAGCTCGGGATCTGGCTCTTCCTTGCCCAGGAAGTACTGTTCTTCACCGGTCTGTTTGTCGCGTACGCCGTGTACCGTGCGAATCACCCCGAGGTGTTCGTCGGCGCATCTAAGTTCCTCAACCCGACGCTCGGCGCCCTAAACACGATCGTGCTGCTCGCCAGCAGCCTGGCCATCGCCTGGGCCGTGCGCGCGGCGCAGCGAAACGAGCAGAAGCTGATGATGTGGCTGCACATCTTCACGCTCGCCTGCGCCGGCCTATTCATGGGCGTGAAAGTCGTCGAGTACTCCTACAAGTTTGACGAGGGGCTTTACTGGGCCGGCAGCTTCGCCCCGACCGCGTTGGTCGACGGCGAAGGGCTGAACGCCCAGCTCCCGTGGGTCTTTGTTGGCAGCATGCTTGTCGGTGGGCTCGTGATGTTCGGCAGCTGGCTGATGGAGCGGTTCCAGAGCGCGGCGGGCGTCGCCATCGCCGCGGTGGGCTGGACGGTCATGGCGTACGTCTTCGGTTCTGCTCTCGCCGGAACGACCGTGAGCGGCTACCACAGCAGCCAAGTCGCGGCTGCCGACGCCGCGGCACTTGATGCGCAGAATGCCGCAGAGGCGGCAGAAGAGGCTGCCGCGGCGCCCGCTGATGGCGCCGACGCCGCGGACGCGGTGGTCGCCGAGCAAGACGCCGAGCTGGCGGCCGAGAAGGCGTCCAAGGCCGCGGCCGCGAGCGGCCGCGCCGCGTCCGCGATCTGGTCGGCGGGCATGGTCTCCTTCATGACGGGCGTTGTGACCGTTCTATTCACAGCGGTCGGCTGCGCGGCGATGTACTGGTTTACCACTTGCTTCCGCGGCGACCGCCACGCCTGGGGGGCCGTGGGGCTTGGTTTGGGCGGCTGCATCGTCGGCATGGCGGTCGGGATTGTCGTTGCTCGCGGAGTTCAGCTCAGCACAGCCCACCACGGGGACGACCACGCCGCCCACGGTGACGGGCACGCCGGCGACCACTCGTCCGCTTCGCACGACAGCCACGCCGTTGGGACTTCGCATGAAGAAGCCCCGCACAGCGAAGTTGGACACAGCGAAGACGGACACAGCGAAGACGAACCCCAGGAGAAGGATTCGCCCGGCAACGCGGCCCCGGTAGCCGGCTTCGGGGCGACAGCCGCCACCGACGGCAAGCCCCCGGTTGTCGAGGGCGCCGTGACGCAAGGCAACTTTTTCAGCATCTATTTCGCGATGACCGGCGTCCACGCGCTGCACATCTTCGCGGGGATTGCGGTCATCGCCTGGATCATCGGCCGCATTGCCCGCGGCGACTTTAGCCCCGATTTTTACGGCCCCGTCGAGTTCGTTGGCCTGTACTGGCACTTAGTCGACCTCGTCTGGATCTACCTATTCCCGCTCCTTTACTTGATTCACTGATCGAAAGAGAGGATGTCGGCTCTCAGGCGCCTGGCCCCGGCCGCCGCCAGACTGCCCGCAGCCCGAAGCCGACGCCCGAAACAATGAGTGCTCACGCCCACCACGTCACGCCCCTGGCGACGCTGTTCGCAACGTTCGGCGCGCTGGTCGCCCTGACGGTACTGACGTCGGCGATGGCTTACGTCAACCTCGACGAGCTGATCGGCATCAGCGGGGTCGACATTTGGGTAACGCTCGGCATCGCCACGGTGAAGGCCGCTCTCGTGGCGCTGATTTTCATGCACCTAGTTCACGACAAGGCTTTCAACGGGCTGATCCTGCTCTTCACGCTCGGCTTCGCTGCGCTGTTCATCAGCTTCGCCTTAATGGACACCGGGCAGTACGAAGACCAGATCGACCAATACATCGAAGACAAGCAGCAGCAAGAGATCGCCGAAACCCCCGCCGCCTGACGAGACGCGGCGCGAGGATCTCGAAGGGCCTTTGGCTGGACTCATTGGGCGGCCAAGCTGGCCGCCTCTTCGATGGTGGCCGCGTAGATGTCGGCCACCGCTTCCACGTCGCGGGCATAGCCGCCCCCCATCACCGTGACGGTTGGCAAGCCCGACCGCTTGCAGCCGGCCAGTACCGCCCGGTCGCGTTTGCGCAGCCCTTCGCGTGACAGCGCCATCCGACCATACCGGTCGTCAACGAACGGGTCGGCGCCAGCGACATAGAATACGGCGTCGTAAGGCCCCGCGGACCACGCCCGCTCCAACCCGGGCGTCAAGAGCCGGAGGTACTCTTCGTCGCCCGTCTGATCCTCGAGCGGGATGTCGAGGTCGCCGGCTTCCTTCTTTAGCGGGAAGTTCTTGCGTCCGTGGATCGAGAAGGTAAAGACCGAGTCGTCGCCCGCAAAGAGTTTCGCCGTCCCGTTGCCCTGATGAACGTCGCAGTCGAGCACGAGCACCCGCCGGGCGACGCCCGCCGCTTGCAGCGCTCGGATCGCAACGGCGACGTCGTTGAAGACACAGAATCCTTGGCCGTGGTCGGCGAAGGCGTGGTGGGTCCCCCCCGCCAGGTGGGCTGCCCAGTTTGACTCGCTTGCCGCGTCGCACGCCCACCTTGCCGCGGCGAGCGTTGATCCCGTTGATCTCAGCGACCGCTGGACGAAGCCCTCCGACCACGGGAAACCGATCGCCCGCTGTTGTTGTTCGGTAAGCTGTCCTTCGAACACCGCGTCTACGTAGGCCTCGGTGTGGACACGCAGCAACTCCTCGCGGGTCGCGTCGGGCCCCGGCGCCAGCAGGATCGGCAGGCGCCGGGCGAGCCGCTCCACCCGCTCGCGGAGCAGCCGGTACTTGCTCCGCGGGAACGGGTGCTTGTCCGGAAGGGGGAGGTCGACCCCATCGCTGTAGTACACGCGTAACAATGCGGCGAATTGCGTCGGGCGAGGCGGGCGGGGGTGGCGACAAGCCTTACACTGTAGGCAGCCAGCTTTGCTGTGGCGACGGGCCACGGCGACCGCTAGAACCCGCGATCCGGCCTGCTTTGCCCCGACCCGCTCACGCCCGAGCCATGTTGCTGTCCGCGTACGACATCGCGAAGCGCTTCGGCGACTTCACCGCGCTAGAGGGCGTGTCACTCGCCGTCTCCAAGGGCGAACGGCTCGCCCTGCTGGGCCCCAACGGCGCAGGCAAGACGACGTTTGTCCGTTGCATTTGCGGCAGGATGGCGCCCGACCGGGGGCGGATCGAGTTGCTCGGCAAGCGGGTCCCGCCGCGTGGCAATCGGGGGCCACTCGGGTTTGTGCCCCAAGAGATCGCGATCTACCCCGACCTGACCGCCCGCGAGAACCTGATGGCGTTTGGCCGGTTCCACGGCGTGCGTGGCCGCGAACTACGCCGGCGGGTCGACTGGGCACTGGAGTGGACCGGCCTGGCCGAACGCGAGCGGTCGCTCACCAAGACGTTCTCCGGCGGCATGAAACGCCGGGTCAACATCGCGTGCGGCGTGCTCCACGGGCCGCGGGTGCTGCTGCTTGATGAACCGACCGTAGGCGTCGACCCGCAGAGCCGCGAACGCATCTTCGCGATGCTCGACGAGTTGAGTTCCACCGGCACGGCGATCGTCCTCACGACACACCACCTCGAAGAGGCCGAGCAGCGTTGCGACCGCATCGTCATCGTCGATCACGGCAGGGTCGCGGCGGAGGGGACGCTCGCCGAGCTCATCGCCCAGACGATCGGCCCGGAGCGGCGCGTGCGGGTGGCGTTGTCGGGCCCGCTCGACCAGGTCAACGGCTTCGCTATGGAGCCGGGTGGCCGGGCGGTCGAGGCCCGCATCGCCGACGTCGCGACCGAGTTGCCGAGGCTCATCGCCGAGGTCGACCACGCCGGCGGGCGGATCGCCGACGTCGAGGTCCACGCCCCGACGCTGCACGCGGTCTTCCTGCACCTGACGGGCAAGGAACTACGCGAATGAATGACGACGCACCAGGAGCTACGGAAGACGGTACCGCAAGCGGGCGGCCACGCCCGTTTGTCCCACTCCCCGTGAGCCTCGCTCCTCCACAACCCCGCGGCCGGCGAGGGGGCGACGCATGACCTTCCAGGTAGTCCGCGTTGGCCTGCAACGCCTCAAGCACAACCCGGTCGAGCTGCTTCTGGCGCTGCTTGTGCCGATCGTCTTCTTCACGATCTTCGCCATGATCTTCGACAAGCAACTCGGCTCCGGCAAGACCAAGCCGATCCGGGTCACGACGGTCGACACCGATGGCACCGCCGTGAGCCAGGAACTGCTCGACGCGGTGGCCGGCGACGAGCTCGTGCTGCACGAGCCGGTCCTCGCGAGCCCCGCCACAAACGCCGACCGCGGCGCCCGCCACGGCGCGGACGACCCCGCGGAGAGTTTCGACCTAGCCGGCGAGCGTGTCCTGCGGGGCGAGGTGACCATCGCCGTGGTCGTGCCCGAGGGCTGGACCGCCAGCCTCGGCGCCGGCGAACCGCTGCCGCTCCGCGTGCTGGCCGACACGTCCGATCCGGTGGCGCCCAAGATGATCGAAGCGGTCGTCGCCCGCGCGCTAGGCGAGGCGACCGCCGGCGCCACCCCGGACCCTGGCGGCCCCACGCCCGGCGCAGGACCCGGCAGCGGAAGGGCAACGCCACCGCCGCCGGCGGTCGAGGTCGTCGACCTCCTCAGCGAGGAAAAAGTGAACCCCGTCGTCTCGATGTACGCCGCGGGGATCGCGGTCATGTTCCTATTATTCAGTGCGACCGGAAACGCGGGGCAGCTGCTCGACGAGGAAGAGAACCAGACGCTCGAGCGGCTGATGTGCAGCCGGCTCGGCATGACGCAGTTGATTGTCGGGAAGTGGCTGTTGCTGATGATCTTGGGCGTCGTGCAGATCACGCTGATGTTCGGCTGGGCCCAGCTCGTCTTCGGCGTCGACCTGACGGGGCACGTACCGGCGTTCACGATGATGACGCTCGCCACGGTCGGCGCCGCGGCGGGCCTCGCCCTGGCGCTGGCAGCCGCGTGCCGGTCACGCGGGCAGCTCAACGCGGTGAGCGTGATCTTGATCCTGACGATGTCCGCCCTCGGCGGGTCGATGGTCCCGCGCTACCTGATGAGCGACGCGATGCAGCAGGCGGGGCGGTTCACGTTCAACGCGTGGGCGATCGACGGCTACAACAAGATCTTCTGGCGTGACCTGCCGCTCGCGGACCTCGCGCCCGAATTGATGGTGCTCGGCGGGTCGGCGCTCGGGTTGCTGCTGCTCGCCCGGCTGCTGGCGACCCGCTGGGAAATGGCGTGAGCGTCCAGCAGCCGGGGGCTCGCGGTAAGCGGACGGGTCGGAAACTAGCAACTAGGGCTTGAGGATGCCGTGCGTCTCACGCGGCGGGCGCACAACCCACCAGACAGTAGCGACGCTGCACAGGAGCCCGATAACGATGGTCGGCGCCACGAACGAGGCGACGCAAACGGCTAATGCGGTGAACGTCCGGCCTGCGGCGAAGTCGTACAAAGCGCGCTCCTCAAGCCTTGCCGTCTGATTCGATAGCCGCCCGGAGTTCGGCGCACCGGTGTGCCCGCTCATGGTCGCAAGCGTCCTCGAAAATGGCTTGCATCGCCGAGAGGCAGTTGGGGCAACGAGTACTGTCGAGCGCGACGACGGACAACAGCTGAGCGGCTTCCGTGGATCGGTCGCTCTCGTGCAGCATCCGTGCTAAGGTGAGCCGGATCGTGAAGTCTTCCGGTTCGAGGTGGAAGGCGCGGAAGAGTACGGGCAGCATCTGCTCAGGCGGCAACCCTAGCCGACGCTGGTAGAAGACCATCCCGAGCAACGGCGCCGGCATGTCGGGCATCCTGCTCGCGGCCTGCCGACAGATCGAGAGCGCGAGCTGCGGTTTTCGGTGTCGGCCCAGGGCGCGGGCCAACGGCTCGAGGACGTTAAGAGGCAAGTCATCGCGGCGGGCGAGTGCCTTGAGCATCTCGCACGCCGGCTGGCGTTTTCCGGTCCGCTCATAACCCTGAGCGAGGGCGAACTCGCTCTCCGGCGATAGGGGCACTAAGCACTGCGCGTGCTCGAGGCAGCTGACCGCATCGACTGGGTCATTGTCGGCAAGGTGCACCTGCCCGCGTAGTTCCCAAAGGCGCCCCGCGTCGGGATGCTGGGCGAGCGCGCTGGTGAGCTCGCGGATAGCTGATTGGTAGTCGTGATTGGCGACATGGCCGGCCGCGGAGCAGTAGGTCGCCGTTTCTGTGGATGCGCTCATAAGACCCTTTGTTCTTCTGCTTACGCTTAGGAACAGATGATTCAAGCCGACGGTCGCTGGAACCAGTAACTAATGAGACTGATTCTCATTAGCAATAATGTTACCGGCGTTTGGCCCGCTGTGCAATACGCAAACCCGATATTCGCAAGATCTATCGGCGCGAACGGCCGCAAGCGGTCTTCGGCCGCTAGCCCGCGTTGGCTCAGAAACCGGGCTACCGCACGCCGCCCAGGCCCGCAATGGTCGCTCTGATTAGAAAGCACCGAGGCATGCCCTGGCGCTCGGGCGACTCGTGCATTATCGATTGCGGCTATTCAGGAAGCCTAACGAGCGGCGACTCGCTAACGCCGTGTTCGATGCACTCGGGTCGATCGCGGATACCTATTCAAACCGCGTCGAGTAGGGCAGTTTGAACGTCGCGGCGACAGCGGCGTTGGTCACTTCGCCGGCGTGGGTGTTGATCGCCCGGGCGACCGGCGGCAAGCCCGCCGCGGCGGGGGCGATGCCCTCGGTCTCCGACCAACGCTGCGCGACCTGAATCACCCACGGCAGCGTCACATTGCACAGGGCGAATGTGCTCGTACGGCCCACGGCGCCCGGCATGTTGGTGACGCAGTAGTGCAGCACCCCGTCGACGATGTACGTCGGCTCGGCGTGCGTGGTCGGCTTGCTGGTCTCGATGCAACCGCCCTGATCGATCGCGACGTCGATGATCACGCTCCCCGGATTCATCGTCTTGAGGTCGTCTCGCTCGACTAAGCGGGGCGCCTTGGCGCCGGGGATCAGCACCGCGCCGACAACCAGGTCGGCCCGCTGGAGCTGCGTGCGGATCGTGTGGCGGTCGCTGAACAGCACGTCGACGTTGGCGGGCATGACGTCGTCGAGGTAGCGAAGCCGGTCCATGTTGACGTCCAGAATCGAGACGTTGGCGCCGAAGCCGGCCGCGATCTTCGCGGCGTTGGCGCCGACGATGCCGCCGCCGAGCACGGTGATCCACGCCGGCGCAACGCCCGGAACGCCGCCGAGCAGGATTCCTCGGCCCTGCTGCGGGCGCTCGAGGTACTTGGCGCCCTCCTGGATGCTCATCCGCCCGGCGACCTCACTCATCGGCGTGAGCAGGGGCAGCCGTCCCTGCTCGTCGGACAGGGTCTCGTAGGCGATGCTCGTGGCGCCGGTCGCCAGCATCGCCTCGGTCAGGTCGCGGCTCGCGGCGAAATGAAAGTACGTGAAGACGACCTGACCCGACCGGATGAGCGGCCACTCGGCGGCCTGGGGCTCTTTTACTTTGACGATCAGGTCGGCCTGGCCGAAGACCTCGGCGGGGCTCTCCACGAGCTCGGCGCCGACTTCCAAGTAGGCGTGGTCGGGGAGCCCCGAGCCGAGCCCGGCGCCCACCTCGACCAGGACGCGGTGCCCGCGGCGGACCAATTCCTCCGCCCCCACCGGCAGTAGCGCCACGCGGTATTCGTCCGGTTTGACCTCTTTCGGAACGCCAATAATCACGCGGAATCCCTCGGTTTGGGTGATGGACCTACCGCGGCTAGGGCGGAATCGACGTCGACAACCGCCCCCGCGGCGGCGGAGCCCTTGTTGCGCTGTGTGCCAACGGCTAAGTTACTGGATTCTCGGAACAAAAACTCAGCCGCCTCGTGCGCGGCTCTTGGACTTTCTCGGCGGACGAAGGGCTACTCGAAGGTGAGAGCCCGAAGGCCTCGGCCGCGGAAGGCCGAGGGGGCGGGAGCTTACCGAGCAGAGTTTAGCCAGCCGCGGCTGCGTGGCGGTTTCCGGCCAGCAAAATTGCGCGTTCCCGGCGGATAGGATAACGACGATGCAAAAGACCTACATGGCAAAGCCGGCCGACGTCGAGCGGAAATGGCTGCTCGTTGACGGCGAGGACCGCGTGGTTGGCCGCCTGGCGAGCGACATCGCCGTGCGGTTGATGGGCAAGCACCGCCCGACGTACACGCCGCACATCGATACGGGCGACTTTGTCGTTGTTGTGAACGCCGAGAAGGTGAAGTTCACCGGCAACAAGTGGGAGCAGAAGGAGTATGCCTGGTATACCGGCTACCCGCAGCAGCGGACGATCACCGCGGCCGATCGACTCGAGCGGCGCCCCGAGTTGATCCTCACCGAGGCGGTCCGCCGGATGCTTCCGAAGAACAAACTCGCGCGGCAGATGCTCGCCAAGTTGAAGGTCTACGCCGGGCCTGACCACCCGCACGCGGCCCAGGAACCAGAGGCGATTGAGCTAGGCGTGAAGAAGTAGCGTTGCGGCCCGTCTGCCCAACAGGCCGCGTCCCGACGATAAACCGAAAACGACAACCCAGCGAAGTAGCGTTTCATGTCAGAGCAAGTCCTCGACGCCCTCGGCACCGGCCGCCGGAAGACAAGCGTCGCCCGCGTGCGCATCCGCCCCGGCGACGGCAAGGTGACGGTCAACAAGCGTGAGCTGGAAGACTTCTTCCCGATCCAACAGGACCGCAACGCGGTGCTCGCCCCGCTCGACCACTGCGAGGTGCGCGGCAGCGTCGACGTGATCATCCGCGTCCACGGCGGTGGCAGCACGGGTCAGTCGGGCGCGTGCATGCAGGGCATCGCCCGGGCGCTGATGAAGTACGACAGCGACCTGGCCGAGAAACTCCGCGAGAAGAACTACCTCTCGCGGGACAGCCGCATGAAGGAACGCAAGAAGCCTGGCCTCCACGGCGCAAGACGCGGTACGCAGTTCTCCAAGCGTTGAGTTCTGCGAGTGCTGATCGCCGCGCAGGGCTAAGTTGCTTCTCGTTGCTTCTCTGCCGTGCTTGGTTTTGCGCCTTGCTGGGCTCCGACTCGCTCAGCCCACCGCAGGCCCGGTCGCCGCGGGCCGTCAATTCTTGAACTTCTTCCCCGGGTGCTGGAAAGAGAAGTACCGCCGGGGCCAGACGTAGCCAAAGTACTCGGCGCCCTCCACCTCCTGCTCGTAGGCGGCGAAGCGGGCGTCTTGGTAGACCGGCGTTAGGTCGATCTCACCGACGCGGTCCGCGGGCACCCAGCTCAGAGAATCGTATTCGTTAACGTAGCTCGGCAACTCGCAAACCAGGTAGCCGCCGAAACGCTCGTCGATCCACAAAACCCGCCGACCGAGGTCGGGGTCGGTAGCTTCGGGAACGGCCTCGCCGATCTCGACCAAGCGTGGGAAAACGGCCGACGCGTCGCTCAGCACGCCGCGGACCCGCCCCTGTTCGAGCCAGCTGCGGTAGCGTTGATCGTCTTCGTCTTTGAGCCACAACATTCTCAAGTAGCCGGTCCTCGGCGAAACTAGGCTTGTCGCTGACGCGTCGCGGTCTCGGAAGAGCGGCCCCCCCTTGGATGTTGGCTTGCCGGCACGGCTGCGCACAAGCTCGGCGTACGGGTAGACGACGCGTGGCGTGTAGCCAATGATCCTCGTCTCCGGCGCCGCGCTGGCGTTGTACTCCATCAGCGCCTCGGCGACGGCGATGTGCTGCCGCTGCTTGGCTTGGTAGACGCCGGCTCGGGCTTTGCCAAAGAAGGCGGCGTACGAGCCGGTGGGGATGGGGCCGTCCGCCGTGGGGACGTACCAAACGCTGCCGCCGTTGGCCCCGAAAACGCCGAACGGGGAAACGGCCGCCACGACCCAGACCAGGATCGCCGAGACGATCGCCGCCCTGCCCCAGCGCGACGCACGCTGCAAGAGGTAAGCAACCGGCAGGCTGTAGAAGACCGCCAGCATCAGCACGTACTTAGGCGAAGAGAAGCGGTCGGCGAGGTAAAAGGGCAACGGCGCCAGCATCAACAGGTGGGCCAACGCATAGCGGCCGTGCCGTTTGGCGAGCAGCCAGTACCCGGGGACCAGCAGCAGGACCACGGTTGGGTTGAAGGTATAGGTCAGGTAGGCGACGACCAGCTTCAGATTGTTCTTGAACCCGAACGTCGTCGACGGGTTTGGGATCGCCCGCACGAGGGCAGCCCACACCAAGACGCCGCACACGGCCAGCGCGGCGACCAGCACCCCGGCGTGGCGGACGCGGGGCGGTTCGCCTTGGCCGATCCGTCCCACCAGGCAGGCGGCGGCGAGCCAGAAAGGGGCCTGAAAGACAAACTCCGGTCGGCAGAAGACCGACGCCGCCATCGGCGCCGCGGATGCATAAAACGCCAAGCGGCGATCGCACGTTAGCATCGCCAGGGACAGGTAGTAGAACGCGCAGCCGCACGCCACCTCGTTTCCGTACGAAAACGAAACAAACACCAGCGGCATCGACAGCAGCGTCAGCACCGACCAGACCGGCCTGATGCCCAGAGCCTGCTGCTGGTAGTAGGCGGCGGAGCCGATCGCGACGACCCCAAACACGACGCTGAGCAGGTTCATGAACCCAAACAGCTCTCCGCCGAACAAGCGGAAACCGATCGACGAGACAAAGTAGTAGCAAGCAAACAGGTCGGGCCGATAGTAGTTCGGCGCCGAACCGAATTGGAAGTAGCCGCCCGTGTCAACCGCGTGAGCGATCTGTGTCGCCTTGGCGGGCTGGTCGCCCTCCCAGGGCGAGGCGAGATTCACAAGGCTCAACAGCACCGCCAAGACCGCCGCGAGGCAAACGAGCAGCTCTCCCCACGCGGCGCGGCGCGTGGGCTGGGCCGCCGTGGGAGAGGCGCTCGGCCGCGTCTCAGTCGATTCGGATGAGGTTTCGGTCGCCAAGACTAGCTCTCGGTGGTTTTTGCCGGCACGAAGACCAGCCGCTTGTTGAGTAGGTAAGTCTGCACCGACACGGCCAGCGAAGCAATCATGAAGGCCAGCGTCTTTGAGAGCTCCTCCGGCGCCGCCGCGTCCGTGATCTCGCGTAGCAACGCGGCGAGCAGCGTCACGGTCAGCAGGCCGATTAGTTGCACGGCGCCAAACCTGAGGAAGTGTGAAACGCCAAGCCGTTCGGAGTAGGAGAAGGTGAACGCCTTGTGGGCGTAGATGCCCACGACGATGCCAAACAGGTACGCGGCGAGGATCGTCCCTTGGTACCGGAGCAGGGTCGAGTCGTCGATAAGCCAGCCGAGCAGCGCCCGCAGCGCAATCGTCGCAAGCGTGACGCCGACCCCGACGACGAAGAACTTGGCGTACTGCCGAGGGACTAGCCGCTTAATCACAGGGGACTCGCTGGTTCGTCGGCGGCGCCGGGTGGGGTTCTACTCGGCGGACGGCTCGGGCGCGCCGTGAACGGCGCGGACAAAGTACAGCGGCCTGGCTTTGATCTCGTCGTAGATCCGCGCGACGTACATGCCGAGCACGCCGAGCAGCATCGAGATCACCCCGCCGAAGAACGTGATCAGCACCGCCAGCGACGCCCAACCGGGCTCGACGGAGTAGCCAAGCAGCTTCTGGGCGATAAACCAAACGGCCATCGCAATCGAGAACAACGCCGTCAAGAATCCAAAGTTCAACGCAAGCCGCAGCGGGGCATCGGAGAAGCTGATGATCCCGTTGGCGGCGAAGCGGATCATCTTCCTGAGCGGGTAGCCGGTCTCGCCGGCGAACCGCGCCTCGCGGTAGAACTCGACGCTTGTCGTGCGGAAACCGATCCAAGCGAACATGCCACGGATAAAGCGGTTGCGCTCCCGCATCCGCAAGAAGGCGTCGAGGGCGGCGCGGTCGACCAGCCGAAAGTCACCTACGTCCCGCGGTATGGGCGTGTCGGTCAGCCGTTCCAATAGCTTGTAGAAGGCCGATGCGGTCGCCTTCTTGAACCAGGTATCGCCCTCCCGGCGGAGCCGCTTGCCGTAGACGACCTCGTAGCCCTCGCGCCACTTCTCGATCATCTGGTGGACCACCGACAGCGGGTCTTGCAGGTCGGCGTCCATGATGATGATCGCTTCGCCCCGCGCGCGGTCCATGCCCGCGGTGATCGCGATCTGGTGCCCAAAGTTGCGCGAGAATTCGAGCACAACGAAACGGTCGTCCCGCTCCGCAATCTCTTTCATCCGCTCGAGACTGGCGTCGGTGCTACCGTCATCGATGAGGATCACCTCCGCCGGGCCGTCCAGCTCCTCGAGGAACGGCAGGAGCTGGCGGTGGAGCTCGCCGATCACGTCTTCCTCGTTCATCACGGGGAAGATGAAGCTGTACGTGGGGCCCTGGCTCATGGGGTCCTCGCTGGGGTCGAGCTCGGGGGTAGACTTAGAAAAGCTCGTCGACCGGTCGGCTGTCTGGCGACGGGTTGGCTACCCGGCGGCGGGGTGCCCCGCGATCGGGGCAGGGCCGCTCACCGGAAGTCGGAGCGGGCGTCCGAAAGCTCAGGTATCAGTATAACCTGGCAGACCCGGCTCACAAGGAACTCCGAGACGTAGCTCTCGACCCTCAAACGGTTTAAGACATCATCGGCCGTTTAAAGCGGCAAACCGGAATAATCCAACGTCCCGTTCAACTGCACGGCGGTCCGGCCGAAGCGAAAACCGCGAAACTTTGCCGACCGCCTGCGGTTTAGTAGCGTGTTGATCGGGCTGGGCCTTCCTCTTTGGGACCGACCCGCCGAAGGACGTCCCTCGACGCGCGTGGCACGCCGGGGGCCGGGTGGCGGCAAGACCGACGATCACGATCGAGGATTCCGATGCGATGCGATTCAACGAGATTCTTCGCGGCTTTTTTGCTGACGCCACTGACCGCTTTTCTGGCGGCCCCCGCCGTTGCGGCGCCGAACGCGTCGAGGGTCGCAGCCCAGGTTGATCGCCTGCTCGGTGAAGAAGTCTACTCCGGCTCGACACAACTCGCCCCGGTCTGCGACGACGAGACCTTCGTGCGTCGCGTTTGGCTCGACATCGTCGGCGACCTCCCCACGCCCGAGCACGTGACGGCGTTCCTGCTCGACACGCACCCCGAGAAACGGGCTCGGCTTGTCAGCGACCTGCTCGAGAGTGCTCAGTACGGCCAGAACTGGGCCCGTTACTGGCGTGACGTGATCCTGTACCGACGGATCGAGGACCGCGCGGTGCTGGTCAGCAACCCGCTGGTGGTGAAGCTGACCGAGCAACTCAACACCGGCGCCGGCTGGGACGAGATCGCCAGCGGCTTTATCACCGCAACGGGCGACGTCCGCGAGGACGGGGCCACGGCGATCTTCATGGCCCAAGACGGGCAGACGGAAGAGGCGACCGCCGAGGTGTCTCGCGTGTTCCTCGGCATCCAGATCCAGTGCGCCCAGTGCCACGACCACCCCTGGGACCGGTGGCAGCGTGAGCAGTTCCACGAGCTCGCCGCGTTCTTCCCGCGCGTCGGGGTGCGGCCGCTGCAGACGCCGACCCGCCGCAGCTATCAGGTCGTCGTGAACGACCGCCCCGAGTTCCGCAACCGCGGCAACAGCAACAACGCCAACCGTCGTGGGTCTCCCGAACACTACATGCCGAACCTCGATAACCCGGACAAACCGGGGAAGAAAACGCGGCCGCGCTTCTTCCTGACCGGCGCCGAGCTGTCGTTCGGCACGCCCGACGCTGACCGGCGGGGGCGGCTCGCCGAGTGGCTGACCGACACGCCCTGGTTCGCCACGGCGATGGTGAACCGGATGTGGTCCGAATTGGTCGGCGAAGGCTTCTACGAGCCGATTGACGACCTCGGCCCGGACCGAGAGCCCACCGCCCCCCAGGCGGTCGAGCGCCTCTCCGAGGCGTTCGCCGATAGCGGGTACGACGTGAAGTGGCTCTTCCGCACGATCTGCGCGACCGAGGCGTACCAACGCGAGTCCCGGCCCCGCCGTGGCCCAGAAGAGACACCGATGACGGCCAACGTCCCGCAGCGGCTGCGCGGCGACCAGCTCTTTAACGCGTTGCTCACCGCCCTCGGCATCGACGAGGCGGCGACGCGTGGCTTCGCGGACCGCAACGCCAGCGGCTACAGAGGGCAGGCAACACCGAGGCTGATCTTCAACGCCGCGTTCGGGTACGACCCGAGCGTCCAGCGCGAAACGGTCTCCGCGTCGATCCCGCAAGCCCTCGCGATGATGAACACGCCACGGATCAACTACGCGGTCTCGAGCAATCGCCGGTCGATGCTCGGCCGGCTGCTATCGAGCGTCCGGGAAGACAGCCTCGTGGTTGATGAGCTCTATCTCCGCTGCCTGTCCCGCGAACCGACCGGCGACGAGCGTGCGCACGCGCTGGCCTACGTTGAGTCGGTCGGCAAGCGGAACGAGGCCTTCGAAGACTACCTGTGGGCGCTGCTCAACAGCGCCGAGTTTGTCCACCGGAAGTGACCGGGGGGTGGCGCCGCCCCACTAGGTCGACGCACGAACGCGTTCTGAACCACAAGCCACAGAACACGAGCCACCAGGCCCGACCATGCTCCAGCACCAGATCAACGTCACGACCCACCGCGGCAGCGTGTTCCAGCGGCGGGACTTCCTCCGCAACGTGGGCGCCGCGGCCGCGGCGGGGGGGCTGCTGAGTTGGACCGACCGCATCAGCCTGGCGTCGAGTGAGCTGAAGCGTCGCCACAAGGCGTGCATCCTGCTGTGGATGGCGGGCGGGCCGAGCCAGTTTGAGACCTTCAGCCCGAAACCGGGGCACGCAAACGGCGGCGACACCAAAGCGATCTCGACCAGCGTGCCGGGAATCCAGATCGCCGACCGCCTGCCGGAGGTCGCCAAGGTGATGGGCGACGTGGCGATCATCCGCTCGATGACCAGCAAGGAGGGGAGCCACCCGCGGGCCAGCTACTACATGCACCACGGCTACCTGCCGATGGGGGGCGTAAAGTTCCCGACGCTCGGCTCGAACGTAGCGCACCAAATCGGCGACGCGTCGAGCGAGCTGCCGAGCTTCGTCCGCGTTGGTGGGCGCGGGCAGAACGCGGGCAACGCCGGCTTCTTGGGCGTCGACCACGACCCGCTGGTGCTGCAGAGCGCCTCACGGCCGCCGCAAAACACCCGCCCCATGACCGGCGCCGACCGCTACCGCCGACGCCTCGGCCTGCTCGACAGCATGCAGGGCGAGTTCGCAAGGTCGGGCGGAGCCGACGTCGTGGCCGACCACCGCAAGCTGGTCGAGGCGTCGAGCGAGATGATCCTCAGCCCGCGGATGGAAACCTTCGACATCAAGCGCGAGCCGTCGTCGGTTCGAAGCGCCTACGGCGAGGGGGGCTTCGCCGACGGCTGCCTGCTCGCCCGCCGGCTGGTCGAGGCGGGCGTCACCTTCGTCGAGGTCACTAGCGGCGGTTGGGACACCCACCAAGACAACGGCGAAAGGACCCAAGCGAACTGCGACCAGATCGACCGCCCAATGGCGGCGCTCATCCGTGACCTGAAGTCGCGCGGCCTGCTCGACGACACGCTGGTCGTCTGGATGGGCGAGTTCGGCCGGACGCCGAAGATCAACGGCCGCGGCGGCCGCGACCACTACCCGCGGGCATTCAACGTCGCGCTCGCGGGCTGCGGCGTGCGCGGCGGGCAGGTGATCGGCAAGACCGACGCCGCGGGCGCCAAAGTCATCGAGCGGCCGGTTTCGCCCAAGGACCTCTACCGGTCGATCTACACCGCTCTGGGCATCGACCCCGACCACGAGAACACAAGCCTCATCGGCCGCCCCATCAAGCTAGTAGACGAGGGCTCGGCGGTCGACGAGTTGTTCGGCTGAGCGCCGTTCAACGTGGCCACCGCGCGTAGACGCCGCTTTCTATCTTGCGGCCTTCTTCGGTCTTGAGCCATAGCCTGCCGCTGGCGGGCGGGGCGCCGCAGTGGCCGACGACGCCGTCCGACAGGTACGCCGACAGCTCCGCCGGACCGACGCCGGGCGTGTGGCACGTGGCTAGCAAAAAGGCGGGCGCCCGCTCGGTGAGCTCACCGATGAGTTCCAGCAGCGCGGGCAGGTCGCAGGCGAGGCGCCACTCCTCGCCCTTCGGCCCGTGGCCGTAGGTCGGCGGGTCGAGGATCACCGCGTCGTAGCGGCTGCCCCGCTTCAACTCGCGCCGGCAGTACTTCACCGCGTCCTCGACGATCCACCGCACGGGCGCCTCGGCCAAGCCGCTCCGGGCGGCGTTCTGCCGGGCGAGCGCGACCGACGGCTTCGACGCGTCGACGTGGGTCACTTCGACACTCTTGGGGGCGCAGGCCGCGGCGAGCGTGCTGCCCCCGGTGTAGGCGAACAGGTTCAGTACCCGCAGCGGGCGGCGGGCCCGTTGCACCTGCCCCGCGATCCACCGCCAGTTGGCGAACTGCTCCGGGAAGAGCCCGACCTGGCCAGCGGGCGAGAGCTCGATCTCGAGGGCGATCGATCGGTCGCCCGCCGCTCCCGAAAGGCCGCGGGCGCCGAGCGGAGCGGTCACCTGCTGGTCGGCCGTCAGCAACTCCTCGCCCGGCGCCAACTCCCACCGGCCGTCGCCAACGCGGCCGCCGTTGTAGCGGGCGTCGAAGTGCCGCCACGCTTCGGGCTTCTGCTTGGGGCTCTGCGCCGCCGGGCAGGGGCGGTCGAAGACGCCCGGCCCGAAGCGTTCGAGCTTGCGGCCCGCCCCGCCGCCAGCGTCGGCGCCGAAGTCGATCAGTTCGTAGTCGGGCCAGTCCATGCGTTGCCGCGGCATGGGCGCCGCGGCGGCTCGTGTACGTTGTTGCGTGCCGATGCAATAATCGCACGCGTCGTTGTCGAGGGACAGGGCCAGGGCCGGTCGAGGGACAGAGCCGGGGGCTGGGCCTAGGACCAGGGCCGAGGAGCCGACCGCTTGAACTACCGTCTCTCGGGCATCCTGTGGGCGATGGCGCTCGTCGCGACGGCGGTGGCGGCGTTCGGCCCGATCGGGCTCCTCGGCGTCGCCGGCGTCTTCTACGCCTGGGCGCTGTTGACCGCCGGCAGGCCCGGTAGCCGGCGGGCGTTGCACCGGTTCGAGTCGGCGCTGCTGATCGTGGTAATCGTGTGCACGTCGCTCGCGATCGCCGCCTTGCTGGCCGGCGTCGTTTCCTCGCAGCCCAACAACTCGGCGACGCGTCGCCTGCTGCCCGCGGCCGCCTTCACGCTGCTGACAATCGCCCCGGCGGGCCTGAAACTCCGCCGCAAGCCATGACCTTCCGCCTGACAACCCTGCTGTGGCTGTTCGCGCTCTTCGCCTCGGCGATGGGGACCTTCGGACCGACGGTTGGAATCGTCTTGGTGGGCGTGGTGCTTGCCGCCTACGCCGCTGGTCGAGCACTCCGTGCGGGCGGGATGACGCGGATCGAGGTGGCGGGTGTGACCGCGATCGTTGTTGTCCTAGTGGGGTTGTTGCTACCCGCTGTTCAAAGCGGTGGTTCGACGGCGGGGCGGAGCCGGAACCTTGCAACGCAATGGACCCTCGCCATCCTCAACTACGAAGCAACGCAAGGTCGATTCCCACCGGCGTACTCCACGGACAATGAGGGTCGGCCCTTGCATAGTTGGCGGACCCTGTTGCTTCCTTACTCGGAAGACGCTGTTCTGTATCGGCAAGTTCGCACCGACCAGCCGTGGGGCAGCCCCCACAACCAGCGGCTGCTTGTCGGGCACGACCTCGGCTATTCCCACACGCCGCGGCCGTTGCCGCGAGAGCCAGCCCCTGACGAGGCGAGCTACTTCGCGGTGGTCGACGATGAGGCCGTCTTCACCAACACCGGCGAGGTTACGCTTAGCGATATCACTGACGGCCCAGAGAACACCATCATCCTGATCGAAGCCGGCGGCCGCGGCGTGGCGTGGTACGAGCCACGCGACCTGACCCTGGACGAAGCGGTTGACCTGCTCTGCGGCGACTTTTCGGACGAGTTCGACCAGGTAGAGCCTGGGTTCTTCGCCTCGACTATCGTCCGCGGCGACGGACTCCACTGGCGGTGTGTCGGCTTCGCTGATGGCCGGGTCAAGTTCGTCGGCGTGCTGGCGGACCGCGAAGAAGCGCGGGCGCTGCTCACGCGAGCCGGCGGTGAGAAAGTCGACCCGGAAGCCTTAGAGCTTGTCGAAGCGAAGCATCCGAGGGTTGTCGGCCACGTCATCCACTGGGGCAAGATCTGGGGGCTGACGGTCTTTGCCGCGTTGGCCATCGCCCCCGTCGTGCAGAAGCGGTTCCGCAAGCCATGACCTTCCGCCTGACAACCCTGCTGTGGCTGTTCGCGCTTGCCGGCTCGGCGATGGCGGCGTTCGACGCTTGGGGCCTCGCCGCGGCGGGGGTGGTTTGCCTGTTCTGGCGGTGCCTGCCCGTGTTTCTACGCTGGAGAAGCCGGAGGCGGATCGTCTTCGCCGCCCTCGCCGTGCTGCTCTTGTTCGTTCTGTTGCTTCCGGCCGTGCAGGTGAGTCGGTGCACGACGCGTTGCTACTCGTGCATCAACAACGCCAAGCTGATTGCCCTCGCCCTGCACCTTCACGACCAAGAACATGGCGCCCTGCCGCCGGCCACAACGCGCGACGCCAACGGAACGCCGCTCCACAGTTGGCGGGCGGCGATCCTGCCGTTCTTGGAGTACGGGAACTTGCACGACGCGATCGACTTCAGCCAGCCGTGGGACGGCCCGTCCAACACGGCGCCAACCAGCCCGTGGGTCGACCTGTTTGAATGCCCCGGCTGCTGGCGAACCAATCCGGGCGCCGGGTGCTGCCCCTTCGCCGTTACCGGTCCGCAGACGATCTGGCGAACGGGCGAGCCCCGGTCGATTGCCGACGTGCCTGACGGAGCCCACGCAACGATCCTCCTCATCGAAGTAGCGCCGATTCGGCATTGGGCGGAGCCCCGGGACCTGACGTTCAACGAAGCGGTAACGCTTCTCACCTCGCCGATTCAGACGAGCAAGAACGGCGGCCATTTTCAGGACGACGGCTACTTCTACCACGCCCGCCGGTTCCGCCACGTGGTGATGGCGGACGGGAGCTGCCACCAGATGAGTACGCCGCTGTCACGCGAGCTGGCCATTGCGTTGCTGACGGCCGACGGCGGTGAGGCGGTCGACCTCGATGAGTTGAGGGAGAGGGCGAGCCCACGCCTCGATTACGGCCGGGTTGGCGGGCTGGTGCTGTTTGTGCTCGTCGCCCTGCTGCCGGCACGCTACGCCCACTGGACGCCCACGCAAGTACGCTCCGCCAGCGGCGGGTGGGTCGAGCACATCACTTCACTTCGAGCATCCGCTCGAGCGCCACCAGGCTCCACCGCGCGACGTCCTCGTCAACCTCGATCTGGTTGACCGGCGTGCCGTCGCGGAGGTTTTCGAGCGTCCAACAGAGGTGCGCCAGGTCGATGCGGTACATCGTGGCGCACATGCACATCACCGGCGAGAGGAAGTGGACCTCCTGCTCCGGGTGCTCTTGCGCTAGGCGGTGGACGAGGTGCATCTCGGTGCCGATGGCCCACTCCGTGCCGGCGGGGGCCGAGCGGACGGTGCTGATGATCTTGCCGGTGCTGCCCGACTCGTCGGCGAGTTCGAAGACCTCTTGCGGGCACTCGGGGTGGACCAGGACTTTGATGCCCGGGTGCTGCTCGCGGAACATCGCTACGTGCTCCGGCTTGAACATCTGGTGGACGCTGCAGTGGCCCTTCCAGAGGATGACTTTTGATTGGGCGAGTTGCTCTTCGCTGTTACCGCCAAGCTCGTCGGCAAAAGGGTCCCATACCGGCATGCGTTCATTGGCGACGCCCATGCCGCTGGCGGTGTTACGGCCCAGGTGCT
>JBCCZD010000036.1:0-20789 GCA_039188275.1 Planctomycetota bacterium | reverse complement strand
CTTCCCGCCAGCGCGGGTGCTAGGCCAAGCGGGCGTGCTCGACACGGCGCGCTACCGGACGTTCCTGGCGATGGAACTGGGCGTGAGCGTCGATGACGTCTCGGCGCTGCTGATGGGGGGCCACGGAGACACCATGGTCCCGCTGCCCAGCTGCACGTCGGTGGGCGGCATCCCCGTGACGCAGTTGATCGACCCGCAGCGGCTCGAAGAAATCGTCGACCGCGCGCGAAAAGGCGGCGCCGAGATCGTTGGGCTCTTGAAGACCGGCAGCGCCTACTACGCCCCCGCCGCCGCGACGGCGCAGATGGTCGAGGCGATCGTCCGCGACAAGAAGCGGCTGATCCCTTGCGCCGCGTACTGCGACAAGGAGTACGGCGTGGGCGGCTACTACGTCGGCGTGCCGGTCGTCTTGGGCACGGGCGGCGTCGAGCGGGTTGTCGAACTCGAGCTGACCGAGAGCGAGCAGGCGGCGTTCCAGAAGAGCGTCGACGCGGTCAAGGAACTCGTCTCGACGATGGCGACGCTTGTTTAACCGTCAAGTCTTTTTGTGCAAAGGCAACGACGGGTAAACTGCTAAACTGCCGCCCGGCTGAGGCGCCGACGCCCAAGTGCCGATGCCCAAGTACAAAGCAATGGAGGTCGATGCTAGCACCGCCAGCAAGGGATCGCTGAGAGTGCCAAGATGTCCGCGGGGCTCAACGTTGACACTGCCCAAGGGCTGGTTTAAAACCCTCGCTAAGGCGTTGGCGAGAGCATTGCTGACGACCATGCGGGGGCTGTGGCGGGAGAGTTGCCTTGGCGGAGTGCCGGGCGACGAACCGACGCAGGATGATCGACCCCGTCATGATCCCGTCAGCCTCGAATGCTGCCACGTCTCACTCCTCAGCGATGACCGATCACCCCCCACCCCATCGCAAGCAACATGCATCGCGCTTTGATCCCGCCCTCCCATTCGTTGTCTCTTGGTTCCGGCGCTTCTTACGAGGGCGCTTTTTCAATTGAAAGCGCCTCGATCGAAGGCGGCCCAGAGCCGCTCGGTTGCGAGCATCAAGAAGACGCCGGCGACATCGCGCTGTTCTCGCCCGTGCACTACGAAAGCGGCTACGCCTACCCGCTAATCGTGTGGCTGCACGGCGAAGAGGGTCACGAAGACGAGTTGCCGCGCGTGATGCCCCACATGAGCGTACGGAATCATGTCGGCGTCGCGCCGCGGGGGACGCAGCGTGCGGGGTCGGGTTACCGCTGGTCGGAGTCCGGCGAAGACCTGGGAGATGCAGCCGACCGCGTTCTAGCGGCGGTCGACGCCGCGAAAGAGCGCTACCACATCCACGCCGAGCGGGTGTTCCTGGCGGGCTACCAGTGCGGGGGGACCATGGCAGTCCGCATCGCGCTGGAGTACCCGGAAGTGTTCGCCGGAGCCGCCTCGGTCGAGGGACGCGTCCCCCGGGGGGGACGACCCTTGCGCAACATCAACCGGGCGCGGAAGACGCCGCTGCTGCTGGCGACCTCGCTCGAAGACGATGCGTTGAGCGTTTCGACCGTGAACGAAGACCTGCGTCTGCTTCACTCGGCGGGGATGGCCGTGGCGATGCGGCTCTACCCCGGCGGCGACGGTCTGGCGACCAACATGCTGTCGGACATCGACGCCTGGGTCATGGAGCGCGTCTGCGCGCCGGCGCACGCTTGCAGCTAGCACGCGCGACCGGCCTTCGGAGCCCTTTTCTTCTCTCCGCTAGCGTTTAGGCACAGCCTGCTGCCCTGGACGCGCGCGGTGCTTCACAGCGTCAGTAAGCGAATGGGCAGTCTATGCCCATTGACAGGCTGCGCGGGCTTTCAGTACAAGCCCTCCGCTTTTCTTTAATGAAAATCGCGGGAATCTCGGAAAAGCAGTGTGCGACTCGCTTCAACGGCGATGCGTTCATTGCTCCAAGCTCTGCTTGGCTGAGTGCTCCCGCCGCGAAAGCCTCGCGAGCGCATGCCGAAAGACTCTTCTCAACCCGACAGCCCTGGAGCCAACGCCGGCACCGGCGAAGGCCAGGACGATGCGCAGCCCGGGCTGCTGAAGCGCTTGCTCAGCTTCTCTGGCGGCTCGAAGCTGAAGATGGCGGCGACTGTCGGTCTGGGCCTGGGCATGTTGTCTGGCATGATCTGGCTGCGTGCGTACCTGGCGAAACTCAGCGCCCGCGCGCCGATCACCATTGCTTCGGCCTTGGAAGCGCTCGACCGGGGCGACTATTCAGACGCGCAGAACCGTGTCGGCGCCGCGCAGCAGGAGAGCGGGGTGGTAGCGCCGCTCGGCGAGTCGCTCTTTGTGTTGGGTGCGGTTAAGGCACACGAGGCTGAGGGGCAGTGGTCGGCCTCGCGCGGACGGGCCATGCACTTGGTCGCCGCGAGGTACCTGCAGCAGGCGCGGAGCCTCGGCGTGCCGCTCGGCCGCGAGGCCCAAGCGGTGTTCCTGCTCGGGCGGAGCCTGGTGCGGGGCAACCAGCCCGAAGGCGCGATCGCGGCGTTGAATGAAGCCCTCGAGTACCCCGAGCTGCCGCACACGGAAATACACAGCCTGCTGACCACCGCGTTCCTGGCTTTGCCGGAGCCCGATTTGGAAGCGGCGCTCACGAGCAACGGCGAGGTGATCGCGGACGAATCGTTGTCGGAGCTCGAGCGGTTCGACGCGCTTGTGTCGCGTGCGGAGATACTCGGTCGGCTGGAACGCTACGGCGAGGCAATACAGGCCCTGGAAGGCCTCGGGGGTTCCGACCTGCAAGAGAGCCGGCTGATCGTCGCCCGAGGGCGTCTGACGATCGAGTCTTCCCGGGGCGTCGACCCGCTGGATCAACGCTCGATGGTTGTGCGTGCCCGCGACGAGTTGGGCCGGGCGACCCGGCTGGACCCGCTCAACGGCCAGGTCACTCGCCGGGCCCTGTACTGGATCGCACGCAGCTACGAGGTGGTCGGCGACGTTGTCGAGGCCGCGGACCAGTTCGACCAGATGACCAAGCAGTTCGGCGACACGCCCGAGGGGTTGGTCGCGACGCTCTCGAAGGCCGCGATCGCCCACGGCCTCGGTCAGACGGACGCCGCGTTGGCGGGCTACCGAACGGTGCTCGACGCGGCGGGAAGCCCGCTGACCTACCGGAACGACCTGTTGCCGCTCTCTGAATTGCGTAAAGCGCTGCTCGGGGCACACCAGCAGTTCACCGGCGCGGGGAACTTCGCGCAGGCGATGGCGTTGGTTGACCAGTTCACTCCGTTGTTCAGCGAGATCGAAGTCACAGAGCTGCGTGCCAAGACGCATAGCCGTTGGGGGTACACGCTGCGGGACTCGGCGCAGAGCGAAGAGGCGCCCGAGCTGATCGAGGGCCGCTACCACCTCCGCGCCGCGGGCGTCGCCTACGAGGACCTGGCGGCGATGCGTTACGCCACGCTGACTTACACCGACGACCTGTGGGAGTCGGGGGAGCACTTCTTCGACGGCCAGAGCTACACCCATGCGGCCCGCCTGTTCGACAAGTACCTGCACCACGAGGTCGAGCGTCGGAAGGGGCTCGCGCTACTGCGTCTGGGCCAGGCCTACGTCGCGCTCGACCGGCCGGACCAAGCGATCGACGCGCTCCGCGAGTGCATCGAACTCTACCCCCGCGACGCGGTGGTATTCCAGGCCCGGATCGAGTGCGCCAGGGCGTTGCGGCTGAACGACCAACCGGAAGAGGCGGAGTCGCTGTTGGTTAAAAACCTGACCGGGGACACGCTGACCCCCAAGAGCGCTGAGTGGAGGGACTCGCTGTTCGAGCTGGGTTCGCAGCTGCGTGAGTCGGGCCGGTTCGACGACGCGATCTCCAAGCTGGACGAGGCGGTGCAGCGTTACCCGGACGCTCAGCAGGCGTTGATGGCCCGGTACGACATCGCGCGGTCTTACCACCGTCGGGCGGACGAGCCAGAGCAGCTCTACCGAGAGGCGAAGACCGAGAGCGAGCGTCAGAAAAACCGCCGGCTCCGCGACGAGTATCTGGAGGAGGCCCTCCGACGCTACGCCGCGGTGCAGCGGAAGGTGACGATCGACACCCGCAACGCGGAAAGCAGTCTGAACAAGCTGCTGCTGCGGAACTGCTACACGATGCAGGGCGCGGTGCTGTTCCGGCTGAAGCGCTACGAGGACGCCCGCAAGAGTTACTCGGACGCCTCGTCGCTGTTCCAGGACGAGCCGTTCGTGCTGGAGAGCTTTGTGCACATCGCCAACTGCTGGCGCCGGTTGGACAAGCCGCTGAAGGCGCGGATGACGATCGCCCAGGCGAAGCAAGTGCTCGGCAGCCTGCCGAGGGACATCGACTTCAAGATCACGACCAACTTCGACCGCGGGCAGTGGGAGTACCTCCTCGACCAGATGGAGACCTGGTAAGGGAAGCCGCCGGATGCAAGAGCTCAGCACCCAACAACTCGCCGGCTTGATCGACCAGAGGCTGCGGCTGCTTGCGCAGTTCCTGGCGATCGGCCAGAAGCAGGCGGAGTTGATTGCCGCCGACGAGACAGGGTCGCTCCTCCGTCTGCTGGGCGCGAAGAACCAGTTGATCGCGGCGCTGAAGACCATCGAACAGCGGCTGGCGCCGTTCCACGAGCAGGACCCGGAAGGGCGCGTGTGGGAGTCGCCGGCGGCGCGCGAGGCCTGCGCGGCGAAGGCGGCCGAGTGCAGGCTGCTGCTTGAAAAGGTGATGCAGCAAGAGAAGGCGAACGAGATCGCGATCACGGCCCGGCGTGACGCGGTGGCGGAAAAGCTCGAATCGACGACCGCGGCGACGCTGGCACGCAACGCGTACCGCGAGAACGGCCGCGCGGCTGGGCCCGCCGGCCCCCACTACGTCTCTGGCGTGGTCACTGGGGCAAACGTTGCGGGACAGAATGCGGCGGAACGTGTGACCGCATTGGACTTGAGCGTCGGTGATACGCCGCGGAGCGCCCCGCCTGCAGGGGCTTGAACGGGAACAGAACGGAATGATGACCCCAACACTCCACACCGCACCCGAAAGCGGGCAACGAGACAGCGTCTTGCTGCCGGCTGATGCCGACCTCGACGCGGTGCTCGCGGCATGGAACCAAGCGACCGCGCGGCTGCAGGGGACGCACGAGGTGCTAACCCGCGAGGTGGCACGGCTCTCAGATGAATTGGAACGCAAGAATCGGGCTCTGGAGCGGAAAGACCGTTTGGCCGACCTCGGGCGGATGGCCGCCCACATGGCCCACGAGGTGCGCAACAGCCTGGTTCCGGTGACGCTTTACTTAAGCCTGTTGAAGAGGCGGCTGACCGACGACACGGGCAGCCTGGACATCCTGAACAAACTTGAGGCGGGGTTCACAGCCCTGGACGCTACCGTGAACGATTTACTGGGGTTCACCTCGCGGCACGAGCCGCGGCGAGAGAATGTAGTGGTTTCGCAGCTCGTGGCGGAGATCGTCGACTCGGTGGCCCCGCAACTCGCGGCGCAGGGCATCCGGTCTTCGGTGGACGTCGGCTTGTCGACCGTTATCTCGGCCGACCGCGAGATGCTCCGCCGGGCGCTGCTGAACCTGGTGCTCAACGCGGTCGACGCGATGCCCGAGGGCGGCGAGCTGGTCGTGACCTGCTTCGAGGGGCCCGCTGGCGTCGAACTGGAAGTCGCCGACAGCGGCCCCGGGTTGACCGACGAGCAGCAGGCCAAGGTTTTCGATCCGTTCTTCACCACCAAGAATACGGGCACCGGATTGGGGCTCGCCATCGTGCAGCGCGTGGCGGACGCCCACGGCGGCCGGGCCACCGCGATGAACTGCCCCGAGGGCGGGGCGGCCTTCACCCTTCAACTGCCACGCGTGGCGATGCGAGCGGCGGCGTGACCCTCCACAGCGACCACAAACCGATCGGCCGTGTGCTGGTGGTCGACGACCACCGGGCGGCCCGTGAATCGATGGCCGACGTACTGCGCTGCGCCGGGCACACGGTGTCGGTCGCGGCGAGCGCGGTCGAGGCGCTCGAGGTGCTCGACCGCGAGCGGCCGGACGTGGTGCTCACCGACCTTCAGATGCCCGGCATGGACGGGCTGGAACTGATCGCCCAGGTGACGCGGCGTCGGCCCACGCCGCAGGTGCTGATGATCACCGCGCACGCGACGATCTCGTCGGCCGTGGAAGCGATCCGCCGCGGGGCGTTCGAGTACCTAGAGAAGCCTTTCGACGCCGGGCGGCTCGAAGAACTGGTCGCGCGGGCGATCGAGCGGAGCCAGCTGACCGGCGCCGACGTGGCCGAAAAACTCGGCCCGGCCGACGGTATGATCGGCGAGAGCGCCCCGATGCGGGCGTTGCGGGAGCAGATCGCACAGGTGGCCCCGACCGACGAAACGGTGCTCGTGTGCGGCGAGAGCGGCACCGGCAAGGAATTGGTCGCCGCGGCGATTCATGCTGCGAGCCGGCGGGCCGGCGGTGAGTTTGTGAGCCTCAACTGCCCGGTGCTGTCGCCGCAGCTGGCAGAGAGCGAGCTGTTCGGCCATCTCCGCGGGGCGTTCACCGGAGCCGATTACGACCGGGTGGGCCGGTTCGAGATGGCCGCGGGCGGCACTCTGCTCTTGGACGAGGTCACCGAGATCGACTTGGCGTTGCAGGCGAAGCTGCTCCGCGTCCTGCAGGAGCGGAGCTTCGAGCGGGTCGGTTCGAGCGAAACCCGTCCGACCGATACGCGCGTCGTGGCGAGCACCAACCGCGACCTGGCCGACGAAGTCGCCGCGGGCCGGTTCCGGCACGACCTGTACTTCCGGCTGGCGGTGTTGCCGCTCTCGGTGCCGCCCCTCCGCGAGCGGGGCGACGACGTGCAGCTGCTGGTCGACCACTTCCTCCGCCGGGCCGAACAGCGGCTCGACCGGTCGGGCTTGGAGATATCGGACGACGCACGCGGTTTGCTCGCAGGCTACCACTGGCCGGGCAACGTCCGTGAGTTGGAAAACCTTGTCACCCGGGCCTGCGTGCTGAACCGTGGCGAGGCCATCACCGCCGACGAACTGCGTCCTTGGCTCCAGCCGTCCGAGAATGCCGAGCAGCCCAACGACGCCGCGGCGCTGCCGGTCGGCACCAAGCTTGAGGAGATGGAACGGCAGTTGATCGTCGCGACGCTGGAGCACTTCGACGGCCACCGGGCGAAGACGGCCGAGGCGTTGGGGATCGGCGTCCGGACGCTCAGCGGGAAGCTCCGCGGCTACGGCTACGCCCCGCGGGAGAAGTCGTTTACTCGCGGAGCCGTCCGGCAGGAATTGCCGGTGCGTTCGGCAGAACTTGCCGGCGCCAGCAGGAGGGCGGCGGCGTGAACCAGGGCTGTTTGAGAAGCTGCGTCGGGAAGAGAAGCCAACCAGCGACGGCGATCTGCGGCAAGCGAGTGGTTTGCTGCCGCGAGCTGTTAGCCCGCCGAATCGATCGGCACGAAGGTTGCGAGAAGCAGCAGACCGTTTGAGAAAGCGAGAGGATTATGCTCCCCAACTTGTTCGATTCGTCGACCATCCCCGCCCTCGAGCAGGTGGTCAGCTTCACGCAAGCACGCCACGGCGTGCTGGCGGGGAACATCGCGAACATGGACACGCCCGGGTACAAAACGCGCGACCTGTCGAAAGATGTCTTCCAAGCGCGGCTCAAAGACGCCATGGAGGCCCAGCGGGCGGCGCCGCAGTCGGACACGTACCGGATCAACGCCGAGGCCGTGGGGCGGGAGAAATACGCCGAGGAGAGCATGGAGAAGGTGCGGGAGTCGGTCCGCAACATCTTGTTCCACGACAACAGCGACGTGGGGATCGAAGAGCAAGTGGCCGAGATCGCGAAGAACCAAGGCCAGCACAACCTGGCGTTGCAGATCCTGACCTCGCAGTTCCGGCTGCTCGAGGCGGCGATTACCGAGCGGGCTTAACAGGGGCGGCGGAACGGGTAACTCTCAGGCAAGGAGCCCCCGAGAAAGGGGCGTCGAACGATGAACTCCGCATTCGATGTCAGCACGAGCGCCCTGGTCGCGCAGCGGGCGCGGCTGAACGCGATCTCGTCGAACCTGGCGAACATCTCCACCACCCGGAACGAGGCGGGCCAGTCGGAGGCGTACCAGCCCCGCTACGTGACTTTCCAGACCAACGAGGAGGTCGCGACCACCGGCGGCGGCGTCGGGGTGCGGGTCTCCGGCGTGGAAGTTGCCAACGTGGCGCCCAACATGAAGTACGAGCCCGGCCACCCGGACGCCAACGCGGACGGCTACGTGGCCTACCCGAACATCGACATGACCGGCGAGTTCGTCGACGCCCTCGAGGCCACCCGGGCATACGAGGCGAACATCGGCGTTATCGAGGTCACCAAAGACCTGTCGGCCCGGACGCTGCAGATCATCGCCTAACGCCTTCCGGACAATACCCACACGAAAACCACAAAGGATAGGAGGAGGACCACCGCACCGATTGACGTTCGACGACGTTGGGGGGCCAACGACGGCGGCACACGCCTTCTGTCGGGACGCGCACCGCACCCGCGGCGCCGCGCCCTCACCCCCCGAGGACGGACGCAATGAGCATCAACAGCATCACGTCGAGTTCCGAGCTGCCCGGCATGGCATCGCTGGGCAACCGGCTGAAGTCGATGGAGAGCGTGGGCGACGGCGCCCGCGGCGCGGACAGCCTGTCGGGCGACGACGGGTCGTTCAAGAACTTCTTGCTCGACTCGATCCACGACGTGAACGCGATGCAGCAGGACGCCGACATGGCGGTTGAAACACTGCTGACCGGCGGCGACGCCGACCCCGCGGAGGTGCTCACCGCGGTGCAGAAGGCGGACCTTTCGTTCCGGCTGATGATGCAGACGCGCAACAAGATGATGCAGGCCTTCCAAGAGATCCGCGACATCCGCATTTAAGCAAGACAGACCCTCCGTAGCCCGGCGGTCCGCTCCCTACTAAGCAGTCAGGTCAGAGAATGGATTTTCTGAACCAAGCCATCAAGCAGACGCGCGAGTTGTTCGACTCGATGACCCCCGCGGCGCGGGTCACGTCCGTGCTGCTTTTGGGCGTGATCGTCGTGAGCCTGGGCTACCTGCTGCAGCACCAGGCGGCCAGCCCCGACGACTACCTGTTCGAGGGCGAGTTTCTCGCCCCGCGTGACGCGGACAACGTCGAGGCGGCAATCACGCAGGCGAACCTGAACAACTACGTCCGAGAGGGCGGGCGGTTCAAGGTGCCCCGGGCCCAGAAGGCCGACTACATGGGCGCGGTCGCCGACGCGGGCGCCCTGCCGCCGAACTTCCACGGCATCCTCGAGAAGGCGCTCGACGCGAATCCGTTCACCGACCGCGAGACGCGCCGCCACATGGTAAAGAACGCGAACGAGAAGCGGCTCTCGATGATCGTGGGCTCGATGGAGGGCGTGCAGAGCGCACAGGTGCTCTACGACATCCGCGAGCACAAAGGCTTGAGCCGCCGGGACGAGATCACCGCCACGGTCAGCGTCACGCCTAGCGCCGAAGGGCTCGACCCGAGGAGGGCCCGGATGATCCGCAAAGCGGTGGCGGGCGCCATCGCGGGGCTCAAAACCGAAGACGTGACCGTGGTGAACAACCGCGACGGCTCGTCCTACTTCGGCGAGGGCGGCATGGCCGATTTCGAGGATCCCTACTTTGCTACCCGTCTGAAGTACGAGAAGCACCTGGGCTCGGAGATTGAGAAGGTGCTGCTGCACATCCCGGGCGTGGTCGTGAGCGTCGCGGCCGAACTGGACGAGGCGATCTCGCGGAAGACCGAGAGCCTGGTGCCCGAGGGCGAGACCGCTTCTCTGCGGGAGTCGTCCGACACGTCTGAGAGCACCCAAACGCGCTCCGGCGTGGAGGGCCGGCCGGGTTTGTTGGCCCAGGGGCCGAACCGCTCGCAGGCCGAAGAGAGCGCCGAGATGATCCAGAACAAGGAGACCGAGGAGACCAAGACCTCGGACAACTTCGTCGGCCGCAGCGCTACGATCACTACCGAAGCCGGCTTGGTTCCACGGACGGTGCGGGCCTCGATCTCGGTGCCGAGCGACTACATCGTCAAAGTCTGGAAGGAACAGAACCCCGACGCAGACCTCGCCTCACTAACGCCCGAAGTGATCGAGCGGATGAAAGTCGAGCACCGCCAGAACATCGAAGGCACGGTGGTGCCGCTGCTGCCGAAAGAGCTTGCGAAGTCGGGCTTCCCCAACGTTCAGGTCAGCTTCTTCCAGAGTCTCACGCCCGAGCCGATGGCCGAGGTGCCGCCGACGGCGGTCGCGCTGGAGTGGTTTCGTGACAACTCGAACACGCTGCTGATGCTCAGCGTGGTGGGGGTCAGCCTCGTGATGCTGCGTTCGGTGGTGAAGGGCGCACCGGCGGCCGACCCGCTGCCGACGGTGGCCGACGCGGCGCTGCTTAACCGCCCCGCGGCGGCGCCGGCAGAAGCTGAAGCCAAGCAAGATGAGAAAGAGGAAAAGCGGCCCAAGCTGAAATTCAACAAGGGCCCCAACCTCAAGGAAGACCTGTCGGACATCGTCCGCGAAGACCCCGACGCGGCGGCGGCGATCCTCCGCAGCTGGATCGGCAACGCGGCTTAGCCGCCCGGTTCCCCCCACCCCCGTCCCTAGACCACTCGCAACATGGCAACGCCGACTCACAACCCGCAACTCCGCAAGGTGGCCGTGCTCGTCGACAGCCTCGACGCCTCGGCCGGCGCTGCGCTGCTGGCGAGCCTGCCAGCGGCCGTGCAGCAGGCGGTCCACGGGCTGGCCGACGGCTTGGGCGAGGTGCCCGAAGCCGAGCGGGAAGCGGTCCTCCGGGAGTTCCACGGTTCGGCTGTCCCGGCTCCGCGAGCCGAACGCGGCGTCGAATTGGAGCTCTCAGCGAGCGGTTCCGGCGCAGAAGACTCCGCCCCTACCCCAAAGACCGACCCCTCGATTGCTCTGGAGGAGGCGCTCGCGATCGCCCCCCACCTCACGGAAGAGCACCCGCAGACAGTAGCGATCGTCCTTTCGAGGCTCGAGCCCGAGACCGCGGCGCAGGTGCTGGGCAAGCTCCCGGCAGCGCTGCAGTCCGAAGCGGTCGCAAGGCTGTCGGAGCCAGAGGCGACCGACCCCGAGGCGGTCGCGGTTATTGAGCGGCAGCTCGCGGGCTGGCTCGGCGAGCACCGCCAACGCAAGGCCCGGGCCGCGGCAGGAACCCAGCTCGTGCAGCGGCTGCTCCAAGGAGCGGCCCCCGACCAACACCAGGCAATCCTCGGCCGTCTGAAGCGGACCAACCCGGCGATCGCGGCACGGCTCAGCCCAGCGAAGCCCGTTGCGATCACCCAGGCAGACAACAACCGGCCCACCCTGTCCAAGACCACAACGACTAGCCCGGAACCACCCGCCAAGCCAGCTGCGGCCCCGATCGTGAACCCGCTGACGGTGTTGGAGAGCGCACAGGACGCGGTGCTGCGTGACGCGCTGTCGCACTGCGACCCCGAGACGGTTTTGCGGGCGTTGGCCGGCGCGGGCGAACGGCTGCTCGCCCGGGTGCTGAAAGGCCAAAAGCGGAGCGTTGCAAAGCAGTTCCGCCGGCGGCTGGCAAACCTGGGCCCCACGCGGCTGAGCGACATCGAGCGTGCGCAAGCCGAGGTGGCCGGGGTAATCCTGGCCGGGCGGCCCGGCGTTCTTAGTGACCCGCACACACCCAAGCAAGCGGCGGGGTAACGCAAAACCATGGCTACCATCCTCAAGAGCACCAGCAACTTATCGCAGTCCGGCCCCGCCGACCGCAAGATCGCCTACGACCTGACCGACCTGGGCGACCGGGCCGACGACTACCTGAACGGCGTGCGCCAGCAAGCGGCGCAGATCATCGGCGAAGCGAAGCAGCAGGCGGAACAGATCCGTAGCGAAGCGCAGGCCGCCGGCCGGAAAGCCGCTGAGGAGGCCGCCGAGCAGCTGCTCGATCAGAAGGTTGCGCAGCGGATGCGCTCGCTGACGCCGGCGCTGCAATCGGCAGTGGCGCAGTTGACCGACGCTAAATCGGCTTGGCAGCAACACTGGGAGGCGTCGGCCGTGCGGCTCGCGACTTCGATCGCGGAACGCCTCGTCTGCCGCGAGATCGACAAGACGCCCGAGCTAACCCTGGGGTGGGTGCGCGAGGCGCTGGAGCTCGCAGCCGGCTCAACCGGGGTCGTGCTCCGCTTGAACCCACAAGACCACGCGGCGCTCTCGGCGGAGGTGCACGCGATGGTGGAAGAGGTGTTCCAGCCCGCGGGCCGCGCCCGCATGGTTGCCGACCCCGAAATCACCGCTGGCGGCTGCCGGGTCGACACCGAGTTCGGGTCGGTCGATCAGCGGCTGGAAGCGCGGCTCGAACGGGTCGAGCAGGAACTACTCTAAGCCACGGAGACCGGTCGCATGGACGCGCTGCCGCAACACGCCGAAGGAGCCCTGCTCACGGGGCTTACCGGGAGCGTTGTGCAGATGGTCGGCCTGACCGCGTCGGTGGCAGACTTCCCGGCTCCGGTGGGGGCGTTGGTCGACATCCATCGCGACACCGGCGGCGTGGTCGAGGGTGAGGTGGTCGGGTTCCGCGAGAACCAGACGCTGGTGATGCCGCTGCAGAACGCCGGCGGCGTGCGCCGCGGCAGCCCGGTGAAGCTGGTCCGCACAAGCCGCACGCTGAAAGTGGGCGACGAGTTGCTCGGGCGCGTCGTCGACGGTCGGGGCCGGTGCATCGACGGGCGGCCCCAACCTATGCTCCGCACGCGGCGGACGCTGACGCCCGAGGCCGTGCCGGCAACCGAGCGGCCGCCGATCGACGCGGCCCTGCCGACGGGCGTGAAGGCGATCGACGCGATGCTCACCTGCGGCCGCGGCCAGCGGATCGGCGTGTTCGCCGGGTCGGGCGTCGGCAAGAGCGTGCTCATGGGCATGATGTCCCGCCGAACCGCGGCGGACGTTTCGGTGATCGCCCTGATCGGCGAGCGGAGCCGCGAGGTGAACGAGTTCATCCAGCGGGAGTTGGGCCCCGAGGGCTTGGCCAAGAGCGTGGTCGTGGTCGCGACCAGCGATCAGCCCGCCTTGATCCGCACGCAGGCGGCGCTCACCGCGACGACCATCGCCGAGCACTTCCGCGACCAGGGCCAAGACGTGCTGCTGGTGATGGACTCGCTCACGCGGTACGCGCTGGCCCAACGGGAGATCGGCCTCTCGGCCGGCGAACCGCCGACCACGCGGGGCTACACGCCCTCGGTCTTCGCGGAACTGCCCAAGCTCGTCGAGCGGGCCGGGCGCACCGATCGCGGGAGCATCACGGCGTTCTACTCGGTGCTGGTGGAGGGCGACGACGAGAACGAACCGATCGCCGACGCGGTCCGCGGCCTACTGGACGGCCACGTTTGGCTCTCACGGAAGATCGCCGAGCGGGCCCAGTACCCCGCGATCGACGTGCTGCCGAGCATCAGCCGGCTCATGAACACGGTCGCCGACGACCGCCACCGGGCGTCGGCCGAGCTGTTGAGGCGGCTGATGGCGACGCTCCGCGACCACGAAGACCTGGTCTCGATCGGCGCATACCGCAAAGGGTCGAACCCCGAGTTGGACGTCGCGTTGGAGGCGCGGCCGCAGATCGATCAGCTGCTTGCGCAGCGCCCCGAGGAGTCGCACGACTTCGCCGCGGTTCTGGGCGACGTGCAGAAGCTGGCCCAGGCGTGCGCCGCGAAGCTCGGCGCCACCCAGAACCCAAAGGCGGAGGGCTAACCAACGATGGCGACCAAGCCTTTCCGTTTGAAGACGGTGCAGCGTCTGCGCGAGGCGGACCGGGACGAGGCACGCGGCCGGCTCGCCGAGGCGTACCGCGCGCTGGAGAAGCTGGCCGACCAGCAGGCGACCGTCTCCGGCGAGGTGGCGGACGCATTGCGTTCGCAGAGGAACGCCTTCGAGAAGGCGCAGCCCGACCTCAACCTGGCTATTGAAGCCCAGCGGTTCCTCGCGGTGCTGCGGGCGCAGCAGTCAACCATGGAGAAGCAGAGCGGCCTGCTCCAGGCGGAGATCGAGAAGCGTCGGGCGGCGCTTGCTGAAGCCGACCGCAACGTCCGGTTGCTCGAGAAGCTCGAAGAGAAACACGACGCGGCCGTTGCACTGGAGCAGAACCGAGCGGAGAACGCCCAGCTCGACGAAGCCGCCGGCCTGCGCCACCGCCGCTTCGGCGAGGAGGGTAGCCGATGAACGCGGTCACCAAGATGCTGTTCCCGCTGTTGGGTTACCTGTGCGTGGCGACGGTCATCTCCACGGTGGGCGGCTACGCGTACCTGCGTCAGACCGACCAGATCAACGACGAGAAGCTGTTCCGCATCGCCGCGATCGTGCACGGCATCGATTTGGACGAGATCGCCGAAGACCACAACAACGATGGCGAACGCGTGCCGGAGGGCGAGCCTTCCTACGCCGAACAGCAGCGCCGCCACCAGCAGGCGTCGCTGCAGATCCAGGCGAAGCAGAACGACCTGATGGGTCAGATCAGCAACTTCGAGCACCTGCTGAAGCGCCTCAAGATCCAGAACAGCCGGTACCAGCAGCTCCGCGACGAGGTCGAGGCTTACCTCAAGCTGGAGAGCCAGCGGTCGGTCGAGTCGGGCCGGCTGGCCTTCCGCGACCAGCTCAAGAGCCTCGACGCCAAACGCCAAGCCAAGCCGCTGCTGGTATCGATGATCCAGGGCGGCGAGATCGACGAGGTGATCCTCGCCCTCAACGGACTGCCCAAACGCACCCGCGACGACATCCTCAAGGCGTTCAACACGCCCGAAGACCTGGAGATGCTCGGCGAGGTCCACCGTCGGATCCTCTCGGGCTCGCCGGTGAAGCCGGAGATCGACCGGAAACTTGAAGAACTCGAACGCCTCAAGCAAGCCGACCAATAAACCCACGCGCACTGGAAAGCCGCATGGCCACAACCATCGACCCGCTGCTGCAGCTCACGCCCGCGCCGGCGCCGACGATCGATCGGGGTGCGGAAACGGGGGCCTCGTTCGCTGACGAACTGCAGCGTGCGCAGTCGCCCGAAGAGCCGCCCGCGGCGGGGCCGGCCAAGGAAACCAAGCCGGAACGGGGCGACGAGCCCGACGACGCCGAAGCGGAGCGGGCCGACGAAACGACCGCCGCGGAAACGAGCGGCGGATCGGGCGGCGACGACGAGGCGGCCGCGGTCGTCGAGTCGGACGCGGACAACGGTGGCGCGCCCGCAGAAACGGAAGAAGAGTCCGAAGGCCCCTCCGAGCAGCAGCCCGAGGACACGGTCGAGCTCTCCGAGCAAGCCGCGGCTGCGTTGGGGCTAGTCGCCGAAGGGACGACGCCCGTTCAACCAACCACGGCTTCTGAAGTAACAACTGTCGCTAGAACGACCGCCGAAGCCGCGGCTGGTGATCCGACCTCGTCGGAAAGCGCCGGAGCACTATCCCCCTCGGAAACGGCCGGCACAAAGGCAGCGGCTAACGAACCGGGAACCACCGAGGCAGCAACCGGGTTGCCAGCCGACGCCGCGCCGGAGCAGTCAGCAGGCGGCGGCAACCAGGGCGACCCCGAACAGCCGCAGCAGTTTAAAACAACCTCCAACGCGGCAGCGGACGGCGATCCGAACGAGGACTCAGCAGCCGCCCAAGGCGATCGCGCCCAGCAGTCCGGTGAACCAAGCAGGCAGCAACAGTCCTTGGGCGGCGTTCAGGAGAGCGGTTCGCCCGCTCTGGCGGCCAGCGAGCGGGCGACGGAAGGCGAAGCAACCGACCGCGGCCCGCAACCGGCGGCGTCGGTCCCGCAGTCTCTCGACACGCCGGCGCCCGTCCCCGGAGAAGCCGCGGCTGCGGTTGCCGAGGCGGCCGCTCCCGAGACTTCAACCGACGCCGGGCCCAAACAGAACGACGCAGCCGGCCCGCCGACCATCCAACGGCTGTTTGGCGAACGGGGCGTCGCCGCCCAGCAGCCCGCCGAAGAACCCGCCGGGGTCGCGGTCGACCGGGGCCGGTTTGTCTCGCGGGTGGCAAACGCCTTCCGCGTCGCGCAGCAGCGCGACGGCGAGATCCAGCTCCGGCTGAGCCCGCCGCAGCTCGGCTCGTTGAAGATCACGCTCACCGTACAAGACGGCGCCCTGGCGGCGAACCTCGAGGCCGAGTCGCCCGCAGCGCGGGGGGTGCTGTTGGACAACCTGCCGGCGCTGCGTGAGCGGCTCGCCGAGCAGGAGATCCGCGTCGAGAAATTCGACGTGAACGTCCGCGACGAGGGCGGCGGCCAGCGGGGCGACGCCCCCGAGGGCGACCACCGCAACCGTGAGCGTTCCCGGCGGGGCGACCAAGCGGCGGGCGTCGAGACGGGCGCCGATGCGATCGCGACGGAAGAGCCTGCCGTCGGCGGCGACGGAGCTTTGGATGTAAGGATATAGGGTCTCCAGCGACTCGTAGAGTCGCGGCTATTTGGAACCGAGTACGCCGCCCGCGGGCGGGTGAGGAACGAGTCATGTCGCAGATCCCCAACGTCAACAACTTCACCGCCAACGAGCCGTTCGGCGACAGCAACTCGCTGAACGACTTGGACACGAGCGACTTCCTCGACCTGATGATCGCGGAGCTGCAGAACCAGGACCCGCTGAACCCGCTGGAGAACGACGAGCTGATCGCCCAGATAGGGCAGATCCGCGAGATCGGAGCGACCGACGACCTCTCCGCGACGCTCGAATCCATGACCCTCAGCCAGAACGTGACGAGCGCGACCAACCTGATCGGCTCGCAGGTGAGCGGCGTCTCGGACGAGAACAACCGCGTCGTCGGCACGGTGAGCCGGGTGAGCATCTCGAACGGCGTGCCGAAGCTGGAGATCGACAACACCCCGGTGATCACGGGCTCGTCGGAAGAGGGCGAGATCGAAGCCGGCACGTACAGCTACCGCGTTGTCTGGGACGACGGCCTGGGGAACCCCATCGGCGTGGAGTTCCCCGACCCGGCCTCGGGCGAACCGTTCGTCACCGCCGGCACGTCGGGCGAGGACCAGTCGATCCTGCTGGCCAACCTCCCGGAGAGCGACACCGCGAAGCAGGTGTACCGCACAGACAAGACCGGCCAGGGCCAGTACCGGCTCGTGGGGACGATCCCCGACGGCAAGCAGAGCACCTACGTCGACGGCACGAGCGATGCGAACCGATCGAACAGCGTGCTCAGCCGCGTGCCGAGCCTGCTGCAGCAGCCGCGGCGGACGTTCACCGTCGGCATGGACAACGTCGGCGAGATCCGCCCGCCGGCGGGCTGACCGCCGCGTGGGGCAAGGGGATCGCGGAGCGCGAAATCAGCGGGGGGACGACAGCGGGGGGACCGGGGCAGCGTACCCCGAGCGAGAGTCACAGAACCAGCTTTCTCACTACGGACAGGGAGTAAACCATGGGCCTTCAATCCGCACTCAGCACAGCGCTCACCGGCCTCAACGCGGCCGAGACGATTATCGACGTCGCGGGCAACAACGTGGCCAACTCGCAGACGGTCGGCTTCAAGGAGTCGGACGTCAGCTTCGCCACGCAGTTCAACCAAACGCTGAGCATCGGCGCCGCCCCGAGCGACCAGAGCGGCGGCACAAACCCCCGCCAGCTGGGGCTGGGCGTGAAGGTCTCGGAGATCGCTCCCGACTTCACACAGGGCACGATCGAGATCAGCTCGAACCCGTTGGACGTAGCCATCCAGGGCGACGGCTTCCTGCTGGTGCAGGGCTCGCAGGGCGAGCTGCTGTACACCCGCAACGGGCAGCTCAGCACCAACCAGGACAACGAGGTAGTGACCACGCAGGGCCAGCGGGTGCTGGGCTTCAACGCCACCGACGGCGAAATCATCGAGGCGCTGCAGCCGATCACCATCCCCATCGGCGGCAGCCAGGTGAACCGCGTGACCGAGACGGCGACGTTCTCGGGCAACCTGAGCCCGCAGGCTGAACCGGGCCAGGGCGGCGTGATCACGTCGGAGGTGTTTGGCAATGCCGATATCGAGGAGCCCAACGACGACAACTTCACGATCGCGAACATCCAGACCACGCCGCTCATCGACGTGAGCTCCGTTTCGGGAGCGGCGGTGGGCGGGGGCAACCCAGCAGCGGGCACATACGATTACGTTGTGACCTTCAGCGACAGCACGAACCCGAGCATCGAGACGGCGGCTTCCTCGCCGATTCGGATCGACTCCGGAGCAACAGCAGGGCCGATCGATCTGTCGGGCCTGCCGCTCCCGACCGGTGACTACGACACGCGGAACATCTACCGGACGATCCAAGGCGGAACCGGCAGCTATTCACTCGTCGGCAGCCAGACGAATCCTGCGGACGGAACATTCCAGGACACAGTCGCCGACGGTTCGCTGGGTGCTGCCCTCAACAACGACGCGCTGGACCTTGGGGCTTACAGCTACTACGTGACGTTCTATAGCAACTCCGAACTTTATGAGTCCATCCCAACCGCAGAGATTGGGACGCGCTCAGTCACTCTCACGAATCAGCGGATCCGCATCGAGGATATCCCCCAACCCGAGCCGGGGAGCGTCTTCGACGAAATTAGGATCTACCGAAACGATGGCAGCGGCGTTCACCGCAGGGTCGCAGAACTGCTGGTGGGACAAGAAGTGTTTATGGATTCGGTTGCCAATGCTGATCTTGGCGCCGAGATCGACCTGGACGGTGCAAGAATTCTGGCCAGCGAACCGCTGATCAATCTTCAAGTCAGGAGCGGCTCGACGTACTCGACTCCGTTCGGTGAACCAGGGGTCATTAGCTTCACAGGCAGCAAAGGAGTGATTGATCTGGCGCCCAAGGAGTTGGTTGTCACCAACAATACGACTGTGCAGGAATGGATCGACTTCATGAACCAGTCCCTTGGCATCGATCGGACGATTGATAACCCGCCGTCGAGCACACTCGTAGACGGTGTGCTGAGCATTGAATCGAACATCGGCATCGAGAATTTTGCCACGATCGATCAGAACGCGTTCACGTTTACGCCCGACGCCACCGGCCTCGCCCAATCAGTGGTCCTCGACTTTGCCGAATCTACTTCCAACCCACCGGTCGGTGAGGGCACCAGCACCGACTTTGTGGTGTACGACAGCCTCGGCATCCCACTCTCGGTGCGGCTGACGACCGTGCTCGAGAGCACCGACGGCAACAACACGTTCTACCGCTGGTTCGCTACCTCGCCGGACAACGAGGTGAGCGCCACCAATGTCGACACGGTGGTCGGCTCGGGCGTGCTGACGTTCGACGGGCAGGGCGACCTCGTCTCCACGGGCGGCTCGACGAACGTCACGATCTCGCGGACGCTCACCGCGTCGAACTCGCCGCTTTCGTTCGACCTCGACTTCGACAGCGTCTCGGGCCTGAACATCACCGACAACCTCGGCAATAGCACCAGCACGATGAACTTCCTCGCGCAGGACGGCTTCCCGCCGGGCGTGCTGACCAACTTCGCGATCACCGAGGGAGGCGAGATCCGCGGCGTCTACTCCAACGGCATCGAGGAGACGCTCGCCCAGATGCGGATGGCCCGGTTCACCAACAACGAGGGCCTGCAGCAGGTCGGCAACAACCTGTTCGCCGAGGGCGTCAACTCCGGCGAGCCGCAGTTCGGCAACCCGGGCGACAGCGGCATCGGGTCGCTCACCGCGGGCGCCGTCGAGCTCTCCAACACCGATGTCGGGCAGAACCTGGTCGACCTCATCCTGGCGTCCACGCAGTACCGCGGCGGCGCCCGGGTGATCACGGCTGTGCAGGAGTTGCTCGACGAGCTGATGGCCCTGCAAAGATAGGCGTCGACATGGCCTCCGGACCGGCGGGGGACGCACCCCGCTCCGGAGTGACCTACGCTTTAGGCCACCCACAGGAGTCCGCCATGATCAAGCTCTCGCGGTTAGACGGCGAGGCGTTCATTTTGAACGCCGACCTGATCAAGTACGTCGAGTCGCGTCCGGACACGTTCGTGACGCTGACAACCGGCGACCGGATCGTCGTGGCGGATACGCCGGAGGAAGTCATGCACCGGACAATCGACTACCACCGTCAGAAACGCCTCGTCCCCGTGGGGGCCGAGGGGTAACCGCGCCGGTCGGAAGGCCTGCGCCGGATATGACGGCCGCCGCCAGAGCGGCAGCGAGACGCCTCGTACCGCCCGCGGCCGCTAGGGCGATGCGGAGCTATGTTTTCCCAACCCGTGTTATTCCAATTCGTGATTTTGCGAATCGCTCGGCGTAACAAACGACGGGCCGCTGCCCCTCGAATCCCGACGCGACCCGACCCCCGCCAGCCGCCATGGACATCGCCACACTCGCCGGAGTCCTCACAGCGATCGGGCTGATCCTGGTCTCGATCATCCTGGGCGGCGGCAGCTTCATCGCGTTTTTCGACGCCCCGTCGATGATGGTGGTGATCGGCGGAGCGATCGCCGCGACGCTCATCTCGTTCCCGCTGAAGAACTTCCTCAGCGTGTTCGGCGTGGGCATGAAGGTGCTGCTCTACAAGCTCGACTCGGTGCCGGAGATCATCGAGCAGCTGGTGAGCCTGGCCGAGACGGCCCGGCGCGACGGGCTGCTGGCGCTGGAGGGACGGATCGAAGAGATCGACCACCCGTTCATTGTCCTGGGCATCCAGATGGCGGTGGACGGCACGCGGCCCGAGGTGATGGAGGACATCCTCCGCACCGAGCTCGACGCGGTCGCCACCCGCCACCGCGACGGCAAGGGGCTGTTGGACTGCATGGGCCGGTTCGCCCCGGCGTTCGGCATGATCGGGACGCTG
>JBCCZD010000035.1:0-21106 GCA_039188275.1 Planctomycetota bacterium | reverse complement strand
GACGGCTGGCTCCGACGAAGACGACACTCGCCGGTACCGCTGCGAACGTATAACTCAAACCCTCGTGGGCGAAGGACTTCAGTCCGTAGCTCACGATTAAACTCGAACCCACCGGCTTCCAGCCGGTGGTAGCTTCAGTGATGTATACGCGAGCACCTGGACATAGCACTAGCTTTCAATCGCTAAACACGGCGCTCCCGTTGGTCGGCCTGTCCAAATCCATGCGCACGGGTCAATAGATCGATAACGCCTAGATCGTTGTCCAGCCATGCTCCCGTACCACCCCGCTACGGTTTCGCCCCGATTTCCCGTGGTGTCGCTGCCCCGGCGAACACAAATCAGAGAGCAAGAGCAGTGACGATGCCCAAGAGACTTCCGGTGACCGTTCTTTCTGGGTTTCTAGGCGCAGGAAAGACGACCACGCTCAACCATGTGCTGGCGAACCGGCAAGGATTGCGTGTTGCGGTGATTGTCAACGATATGAGCGAAGTGAACATCGACGCGTCCCTGGTTCGCGGAGGCCAGGCCGGGCTAAGTCGCACCGAAGAGAAGCTTGTCGAGATGACGAACGGGTGCATCTGCTGCACGCTCCGCGAAGACCTGCTTGAAGAAGTGGCGAAACTGGCGAGCGACGGCCGCTTTGACTACCTGCTGGTCGAATCAACCGGCATCAGCGAGCCGATGCCGGTCGCCGAGACGTTTACCTTCGCCGATGAAGCAGGGCAAAGCCTGTCCGACGTAGCGCGCCTCGACACGATGGCGACCGTCGTTGACGCCGCCAACTTCCAGCGAGATTTTCGCTCGTCGGACGACCTGGTAGACCGGAGGATGGGCCTCAGCGACGAGGACGAACGGAATGTGGTCGATCTCCTCACCGATCAGGTCGAGTTCGCGGACGTCATCCTGTTGAACAAGTGCGATCGGATCGGCGAGGACGACAAGCGTCTGCTGCTGGGCATCCTTCGCAACCTCAACCCGAAGGCTCGGATTATTGAAACGGTCAGGGGCCGCATCGACGCCGCCCAGATCATGGGAACGGGCCTCTTTTCTCTTGACGAGGCGGGAACGCAGCCTGGTTGGCTTGACGTGCCTCGTGGGGAGGAGCAGCCCGAGACGGACGAGTACGGTATTTCAAGTTTTGTGTACCGCGCACGCCGCCCTTTCAATGCGAAGCGGCTGTGGACGAGGCTCAACCTCGACGAGGGAATGTTAGCCGGCGTCATCCGCTCTAGAGGGTTCCTCTGGATTGCCTCGCGTCACGACGACGCCTATACCTGGTCGCAAGCGGGTGTTTCGGTGCAGCTGGACGCGGCGGGACTATGGTGGTCGGCCGCGCCGGACGAGGAATGGCCTAGAGACTTGCCCGAGAACGCGGAGTTACTGGCAGACATCCGCCGAGAGTTCAGGGAACCTTACGGCGACCGTCGCCAGGAGATCGTCTTCATAGGCATCGATATGGACCGGCCCGTCATCGAGTCACTGCTAGAAGACTGCTTGCTGACCGACGAAGAGCTCGAGCAAGGGCCTGAAGCCTGGGCGGGCTACGAAGATCCGCTGCCAGCGATAGAATTCGACGCGGGCTGCCGTGAGATGTCGAGGGGCCCTGAATGACGAGCGCTCCAGCAACAACTGATTCGGAAGCGGCCGGCCTCTCGGCTGCGTCACCTGCCGGTGGGTGGAGCGATTGGATCGGCATGGCCGCCTCGATCGGCTGCGCGATCCACTGCGCGGCGATGCCCTTTGTGATCGCCTACCTGCCGGCGCTTGGGCTCAGCTTCCTTGCAGACGAGGCGTTTCACAAGTGGATGGCCGTCGCTTGCTTCGTGATCGCCCTGACAGCCTTCATCCCGGGGCTGCGCAAGCATCGACGATTGACGCCGATGATCGCCGCGTCGGCCGGTTTGGTGATGATTTCCGTCGCGGCTTTTGGCTTCGAGGGAGAGTGCTGCCCATCGTGTGAAGCCGCGGCAACGGAAGTCGCCGCGGCAGGCCGCGCCGCGACGACGGGCCGCCTCGCTTCGGAGAGCACGGCAGTTTGCACGGACGAAGGCTGCCAGCTGTGCGCGAGCGAGGGTCCGCTCACTTCGACAACTTCCCCCGGCAGGGACTCGACGAGCCTTGCTGCGGCGACGCCACTGTGGGTGGAACGGATCGCTCCTTGGCTTACCCCGCTCGGAGGCATCGTGCTTGTTTCTGCGCACCTGCTGAACCGGCGCTACGGATGCCTGTGCGGCTGCTGCGACAGAGAGACTACCGAAGGGGCAACGCGATGAAGTCGCCAACGCCGGTCAAGATTTACGACGCGGTTGTCGTGGGCGCCGGAGCGGCCGGCGTTGGTGTTGGCGTTGCCCTCAGGCACGCCGGGATCGATGACTTCGTGGTGATCGATCGCCACAATGTCGGCGCCTCGTTTGATCGATGGCCCGCTGAAACGCGGTTCATTACACCGTCGTTTGCGAGCAACACAATCGGCATGCTCGACCTGAACTCGGTTGCAATCGGGGTCTCGCCCGCCTATAGCCTCCAAGTCGAACACCCGACCGGCGCCGAGTACGCCGCGCACCTGCGGGGGGTCGCCGAGCACTTTGAGCTGCCCGTGCGAGAAGGCGTCGACGTCATCCGCGTGACGAAACACGACAGCCTTTTTCTTCTGGACACCCCCGATCAAACGCTTTATTGCAAAAATGTGATCTGGGCTGCGGGAGAGTTTCAATACCCCAAGTGCCTCCAGTTCGAAGGCGCCGAACTCTGCCGGCACACGGCGACCGTGCCGTCGTACGGCGACCTGCCGGGCGACAACTTCGTGATCATCGGCGGCTACGAGTCGGGTGTCGACGCCGCCTTTCACCTCGCCTGCAACGACAAGCACGCACGCCTGGTCGATTCCGGATGCCCCTGGCAAGACGAATCCTCCGACCCTAGCGTGTCGCTCTCGACTTACTCGCTGGAAAGGATGCGGGAAGAGTGGTTCGAGTCACAGGTCGAGCTTCTTCCCAATTGCGAGGTGTGCGGCGTCAGGCAGCACGGCGATTCATACGTGGTTAGCGCCCGCGATGGGCGGGAACTCGAGACGCCCACGCCACCGCTGTTGGCAACGGGCTTCAAGGGCGGTTTGCAGCTAGTAGACGGCCTGTTTGAGCAACGCGACGACGGTTACCCCGTGCTCTCCGAGCACGACGAGTCGACGATCTCTCCGGGGCTGTTCCTCTGCGGCCCGTCGGTGCGGCACGAGCAACACGTGTTCTGCTTCATCTACAAGTACCGGCAACGCTTCGCCGTTGTCGCCAAGGCGATCGCGACGTCACTCGACCTCCCGGCCGAGGAACTGGAGGCCTACCGGCAATGGGGCATGTACCTTGACGACCTCTCGTGCTGCGGAGAAGAGTGCGTATGTTGATAGCCAATCGCAAAGGCGCCGCCGACACAGAGGTGGTTTCTGACGACGTGCCCGGCCGTCCGACTAAGATACTGCGGCTCGAGTGGATCGGGCAGACGGTCGCCAGCCTCTGCTGGATCGGCAGCGTGCTCGCCTCCGGCGTCAGTTCTACCGGAGACTGGCTGCAGCTTTGCGCGGCTTCGGCTTGGCTCTTGGCGAACGTGGCCTCCGCCATGGCCACGGAGCCCGATTGAGGTATGCCGGTGGTGCCGCGAGGAAGCGTACAGCGATGCCTGGATGGCGAAACCATCAAACGGGCAGCCGACTTGCTGAGCCAGCAGATCTGGTGCTGGGGCCAGGATATCGTGCGTCCCGAAGGGAATTGGCTGCTCGACCTGGGCTTTGATCGTCGCGAAACGCCGGCGGGGCGCGAGAAGTGCTCCAGCGTTTACTCCCTTGAGTTGCCGGGGGACCGGCGCGTTGTCCTGCGCGGATTCGGTGTCTTCTTCGGCGACGACCGGCTTGGCGGCGTTTTCGTTAAGCGCTACGATTTTCGAGCTCTGTACACACCACTGGCGGCGCTGGAACAGCCACCCTGGTCGAGCGAAGACTTGCCTGATTTCAGCAACCCCACCGCGGCTCAGAGCCAATCTTCAACCTCGTTGACCGCGGGGCTGATCCACTGGATAAGCGACTACGAGATGAACATCGGAGAGCGTCTCAGTGTCGAGTATCGCCGAGCGACTCTAGACCGGTGGACGAAAAACAAGCGGCCACTTGTCCCAGCAGAAGAGATGGTGAGCGCGTGGCGATCGATCGGCGTGGCGGTCGGCGAGGATTTCTAGACGCGGGCCGCGGCGCGTTGAACACGCGGGAGTAATGACGGCTGGAAGGCCTTGTCAGGCTATCCCTCTAGTCGCCGCGTAGACCGCCTTTGAACGGAGCCCCCTCGTCTCTTCAGCCGACGGAGCGACCGGTGTCACCCGCCGCGACGCCAAGCAGGCGTGGAAGCAACCGATCGGCTACCACCGCCGCTGCCTCGGCGAAACACTGATGATCCGCCCCAGACCAACCTCGGGCGGCCGACTCAAGAACCGATCCCTCGCAACCAAGCAACGGCGGACGCCCACCGCCCCAAACTACTCAGCCACTTCGTCCTGATCGGCATGCCGCCATTTGCCGAGGTGAGGCGGCAAGGCGGATCGTGCGGTGTCGCCGGTTGTGCGTGGCTACTCCTCACGCCATACCGGCGAGTCCGCCGCGAGCTCGGCGTAGCTCTCGGCGAGCAGCAACTTCAGTCGATCCAACTCGTCAGGGAAGTCGGCCGACAAGTCGCGTCGCTCGGCGGGGTCGTCGGTGACGCGGAAGAGCTTGTGGTCGATGAGTTGCGCTTGCGTCGCGAGGGCGTAGTTGCCGGGGTGCACGTTGCTCAGCTTCGGCAACCGCTTGCCGACGGCTTCGGCGCTGGCAAGCCTCGCTAGCACCTTCCACTCGCCCACCCGCATCGCGACACGCCGGCCGTTGGTCGCGTTGTAGTAACACCAGAGCAGCGGCTCTCCCCGTTCCGCGGTTTTGCCAGTGAGCATTGGCAGGCAGTCGACACCGTCTAGGCCGACGTTCGCGGGCGGTGCGACGCCGGCGAGCCGGCAGAACGTGGGGAGCAGGTCGAGGGCAGAAATGACGGCCCGCGGTTCCGTGCCGGCCGGCAGCACGCCCGGCCAGCGGAAAATACCCGGGACGCGGCACCCCGCCTCGGTCGTCCACAGCTTCATCCCCCGCAGCGGCCCCGGCGAGCCGTAAGAACGGTGGGCGCGTCGGTAGCGCTTGAGGGTTTCGGGGCCGTTGTCGGAAGTGAAGACGACTAGTGTGTTGTCTCGCAGTCCTAGCTCATCCAGCGCGTCGAGGAGCCTTCCCGTTGCGAGGTCGACGTTGTGGACGTTGGCGAAGTACTGGGCTTCGTCGCGGTTCTTCGAGCGTGGCAGGTACTTCTCAACGAGCGGCGCGGGGGAGGCGACCGGCTCGTGCGTCTCGTGGAAGGGGACGTAGAGGAAGAACGGCTTATCGGGCGTGCCGCGGCGTTGCCGCTTGAGCCAGCCGATCGCTTCGTCGGCGACGAGTTGGCAAGAGAAGCCTTCAATCGGTCCGACTTCTTCACCGTTGCGGACGAAGTTCGTCGGGTTCTCGTGCGAGGGATTCGCGTTGTTGCTAGTGGCGAACCAGTGGTCGAACCCGGCGTCGCTTGGCTGCGGCTGCGAGGCGTGGTTGAAACGGCTGTTGCAGTGCCACTTGCCGGCGATGCACGTCGCGTACCCGGCGCCGCGGAGCAGGCTGGCGATCGTCGGTTCGCCACGCCGCAGGTGGACGAGGTGGCGGTTGTCTCCCCTCTTTGACGGCTCGGGACCGGCTGGCGGGATCCAGTCGTAGACCCCGAGCCGATTGGGGATTCGCCCCGTGAGCAGGCCCACGCGCGAGGGGGAGCAAACGGGCGCCGCGGAGTAGAAGTGAGTCGCTCGGACCCCCTCGTTCGCTAAGCGGTCGAGACGCTCGGTCTCGACCGTTGCGTGGCCGTAGCACGCGAGGTCGCCGTAGCCGAGGTCGTCGCAGAGGATGACCAGGAAGTTTGGCCGCATGGGCGTCTCCGCGCGTGTGTCGCCGGCCGGCGCCCGCCCGGCAAAGATGGCGAGCACGAACGGTAAAACGGGGAGCCAAGTGCGGCGAAACCGTGTGCCTGGGTCAGCAGCGGATTGAGTCAAGAGAATGACCTCTCGCGGTTTAGGGGATTCGATCTCCGGCGACAGCCGATTATAGCCGCCGTGTCCGGCGCATTGTCGGGCGGCCCGCCGCGCCCAGCTAGACACCAGCAGAAAACCCGTGACAATCTAACGCGACGCGGTTGCCCGAGGTGTCCTACAGCCGACTGAGCGGCCCTTACGCTTTCCTGCCCAATTCCCGCCCACCGCAGAGCCAAACGGCCATGCCCCAAACCTTCGTCATCTTCGGCGCTTCGGGCGACCTGACTAGCCGGAAGCTGATCCCCGCGCTCTACAACCTGCGTCGCAAGGGGCGGCTACCGGAGGACGCGCGGATCGTTGGCGTCAGCCGCACACCCTACTCGCACGAGGACTGGCGGCGGGAGCTAACCGCAACGACCGAGAAGTTCACCACTGAGAACTTCGATGCCGCGTTGTGGGAGAGCTTCTCGCAGCAAGTCTTCTACCTGCCGGGCGATATCGGGCGAGTCGAAGACTTCGAGAAGCTCAAGGCGTTCCTCGACGAACTGGAGGGCGGGCAGGAGTCGACACGCGTCTACTACCTGTCGACCGCGCCCCGGTTCTACGAGCCGGCGATCCGCCACCTCGGCGTCGCCGGCCTGGCGGCCGAGTCGGGCGAGTGCAAACGCCGGGTGGTGATCGAGAAGCCATTTGGCACCGACCTCGCCACGGCGCAGGAATTGAACCGCTCGGTGCACGAGTCGTTCGCCGAGCACCAGGTCTACCGCATCGACCATTACCTTGGCAAAGAGACGGTTCAAAACCTGCTGGTGCTCAGGTTCGCGAACACCATCTTCGAGCCGATCTGGAACCGCAACTACATCGACCACGTCCAGATCACGGTGGCTGAGGAGGTCGAGGTCGGCAGCCGGGCGGGCTATTACGACTCGGCCGGCGTGATGCGGGACATGGTGCAAAACCACATGCTGCAGCTCATGATGATCGCCGCGATGGAGGCGCCCGTGAAGTACGCTGCGGACCCCGTGCGGGACGAGAAGGTCAAGGTGCTGCAAGCGGTCAAGGCGATGACGCCCGACGAGATCCGGCGTTGCACCTTCCGGGGCCAGTACCGCGGCTACAACCGTCACGAAGGGGTCGAGGCGACCAGCCGCACAGCGACCTTCACCGCCATCAAGCTGTGCGTCCACAACTGGCGATGGCAGGGCGTTCCGTTCTACCTGCGCAGCGGCAAGGCGATGAGCTGCCGGACGACGCAGATCGTCATCCAGTTCCGCGAGCCGCCGCACATGCTCTTCCAGGACGGTCCGCGCAGCTCGGTGCAATCCAACCGCTTGGTCATCCAAGTGCAGCCGAACGAAGGCATCCAGATGCACTTCCAGACTAAGGTGCCCGACGCCGGCATGCGGATGCGGCAGACCGATCTGGACTTCAACTACCAACGCGAGTTCCGCGGCACCAGCATGCCCGAGGCGTACGAGCGGCTGCTGCTTGACGCCCTCGAAGGCGACGCTAGCCTGTTCGCTCGCGCCGACGAGGTCGAAGCCGCGTGGGGGATCGTCGACCCGATCCTGGAGACCTGGAAGAAAAGCGACAAGCCGACGCTCTACGGCTACGACCCCGGTTTCTGGGGCCCCGAGGAGTCTGCCGAGTGGATGCACGAGCAGGAACGCCAGTGGTTCGACATCTGCCCGGTGCTGCATTGAAAGGACCTTGCCGCTTCGAACAATAGGCGGCGGGTGATTGGCCAAGAGTTATCTGGCGGCGCTTGGTTTTGGAGAGACGCACTACCTTTGACGACGTGCTCGAAACGATCCCCATCGCGCGCTGGGGTTTCTACGAGTTGCAGGCCGTGGCGATTGTCGCGTTCCTTGCGGCCGCGGCGATCGGCTGGCAAGGCCCGCCGTGGGCGATAGCGGCGATTCTACCGATTGCCTCGGCGTGGGCGGTCGCTTGGTTCTACCGCGACCCGCCGCGCGACGTGCCCAACGATCCCAGCGCGTTCCTGGCGCCGGCGGATGGCAAGGTCGTCGCGGTTGATGAATTGGAGCACTACGGGTTTTTTGGAGGCCCGGCCACGCGCATCAGCGTCTTTCTCTCGGTCTTCGATGTCCACATCAACCGGGCGCCGCGGGCGGCGCTACTCGTCGAGAAAGACTACCGGCCGGGCGAGCACCGGAACACGCTCTTCGGCGACAGCGCCGACCGCAACGAGGCCTTCTGGACCGGGTGGGAAGACGCCGGCGGAGCCCGCTTCGCCGTCCGCCAAATCGCCGGCCTGATCGCCCGGCGGATTGTGTGCGACGTCGAGCCTGGCGACAGGGTCGCCACTGGACACAAGTTCGGCATGATCAAGTTCGGCTCGCGGACCGAACTGATCGTTCCTGCGGGCGTCGAAGTCACGGCCCGAGTGGGCGACCGTGTCCGCGGTGGTGTGACCGTCTTAGCACGCACGGCTGAGGCGGCGCCATGAACCCGCTGCCCGGCGTTGCGCTCCTGCCGGCGTGCCTGACGCTCGGCAACCTCGTGTGCGGCCTGATGGCGACCGCCGCCGCCGCGGGCGTCGCGCCCCCCTTCGGGGACTTCCCCAACGCCGCCGCGTGGCTGATCGTCGCGGCAATGATCCTCGACGGGGTCGACGGCGCCGCCGCCCGCCGGCTTGGCGTGCCCACTCCGTTTGGAGTCCACCTCGACAGCTTGGCGGACATGATCTCGTTTGGCGTGGCGCCCGCGGTTTTGATCGTCACGACGTTCGGGCTGCTGAGCATCCTGGGCTGGTCGACGTCGATTGTCTATGCGTGTGGAGTCGCGTTACGGCTCGCCCGATTCACCAGCGAACCGCCGGCAGTCGAGTTCTGCGGGATGCCCTGTCCCGCAGCGGCGTTGATGATCGTCGGATTGGCGCTCGCCGGCCCGTTTAGTGGCGTGCGACTCTTCCTAGCCTTCATCATTCCGGCAGCGCTGTTTAGTGTGATGATCTCTCGTCAAGCGTTTCCTCACCCGGCACGTCTTCCCCGCAGCGGGCAGCATGCCGCGGTCGCGATCGCCATCGTTGCGTGTGTCGGGCTGGTGTACGCCTACGGCTTTAAGGTGGGAATGAGCAGGGCGATCCTGGTCGCCGCCGGGGCGTACCTGGTCAGCCCCCTCCTGCTGCGTCTCCTGCGCCGGTAGACGGGGGGGCAAGAAGCGCGACAATAGGGGTAACCGACGCCCCTGCGAGCCCCCCCAGCTATGTTCACCGGCCTCGTCCAACGCCACGCCGAGATCATCGCCGTCGAGCCCGAGGGCCCCGGCGTCCGCCTGTCGGTTAGCGGGGGCGAACTGGCGGCGGGGGCGGCGATTGGCGACAGCATCGCCATCAACGGTTGCTGTCTCACGATTGTCGAGATCGTCGGCGACAACTTCACGTTCCAAGCCGGCGCCGAGACGCTCAGCCGCACCAACCTCGGCACGCTCTCGCCGGGCGACCGCATCAACCTCGAGCCGTCACTCCGCGCGGGCGACCAACTCGGCGGCCACTACGTAACGGGCCACATCGACGCCCTGGGCACGCTCGACGAGGTCCGCCCCGACGGCGAGTGGTCGGACTATTGGTTCCGTGTGCCGGCCGCGCTCACCCGCCAGATGGCGAGCAAGGGATCGGTCGCCGTCGACGGGGTCAGCCTCACGCTGGTCAACGTTGAGCTGCTGGCCGGCGCCGACACGGGGCGGTTCAGCGTCGCGCTGATCCCGCACACGCTTTCGGTCACCACGCTCGGCGCCCGCACCGTTGGTGACCGGGTAAACATCGAGACCGATCTGCTCGCTAAGTACGTCGAACGGCAACTACTGGCCCCGTCGCCCAGCGCATCGGGCGAGGCGTCGGGGCCCTGCACCTGACCCGCCGGGCGCGCCGCCTCACACAGCCGTTTCTGCGGCCTGTAGCCGTACGCCTCAAAACCAACACCTCTGAACCCGCGTCTCTGAAGCCGCGCCATGAGCCGCCAGACCAAGTCGTACCTGATGAAGAAGCTCCGCGAGATCGGCGTTGAGCCGGCGTCGCGGCACGGGCAGAACTTCCTCATCGACCTCAACCTCGTCCAACTCATCGCTGATTCGGCGGACCTCGGACCGCAGGACGTCGTGCTCGAGATCGGCACCGGTGTCGGCAGCCTCACCACGCTCATGGCGCCGGTTGTTGGCGAGGTGGTCACCGTCGAAATTGACGGTAACCTGTTTGAGCTGGCCAGCGAGGAGCTCTTCTCGCGCCAAAACGTCACCATGCTGCGGTGCGACGCGCTGAAGAACAAGAACCGCTTCGCCCCAGAAGTGATGGACGCCGTCGGAGCGGCGTTGGGACGCATACCGGACTCGCGGCTGAAACTGGTCGCCAACCTGCCGTACAACGTGGCGACGCCGATCATCTCGAACCTGCTCTTGTGCGAGCACACGCCGCACATGATGGTCTGCACGATCCAGAAGGAACTCGCCGAGCGCATCGGCGCCGAGCCCTGGAGCAAAGACTACAGCGCGCTGAGCGTCTGGATCCAAGCCCAGGCGAGGGCGGAGATCGTGCGTGTCATGCCGCCGAAGGTCTTCTGGCCGGCGCCGAAGGTCGAGTCGGCCATCATCCGCATCACCGTCGACCAGGACCGGCGGGCGGCGATCCCCGACCTGCGCTACTTCCATCAGTTCACCAAGGCAATCTTCCTGCACCGCCGGAAGTATCTGCGGGCGAACGTCGTCGCGGCGATGAAGCGCCACTTGAGCAAGGAGCAGGTCGACGCCCTGATCGGCGAGATGGGTTTCGACGCCGAGGCCCGCACCGAGCAGATCGGCATCGACGACCTCCTCCGCTTCGCCGAACTCGTGCGTCTAGCGGCGCCCGACTGGTCGCTCTAGAAGAGGGACAGCCGCCCGTTTGGGCCCCGTTCCGACGTGCCGAGATGCGCTAGGCGCGTCACTACCTGCGATCAACGACTTCGGCTAGACTGCGTCCGGGCAGGTTCTTGCTAGGAGACCCGCGGCGATGCCGTTTATTGAGATGACCGGGGCGACGCTCGACAAGCTCGTCGCCGAGGACGAACTACACCACGACGACCTGCCGGCTGCCGGGGTCGCCGCGGAAACCATCGTCCGCATCAACCCGCAGGGCGACATCGAGGTCCGCCGGCCCGAAGGCTGGGACGTGATCGGAGGCCTGCTCGGCGACTTCGAAGACCGCGTCAAAGCCGAGACCGGGCTCGAGTGGGCGTGACAGGTTGATTGTTGGTAAGCGTTGATCGTTGGTAGGCGCTGGTTCTTCGATCGCTGATACTAACCCCTAAGCTCTAACGCCCAGCGGGGACCAAAGCGTTTTTCGGCACGCGGATCCGGCCGCGCACCTGAACAAAGGGCAACTCGCCTCGCCCCAGCCGCCGGCGGAGTTCGTGGTGCGAGACGCCCAACTCGCGGGCCGCCAGCGGCAGGGACAGCGTTTCGGCGAACTCTTCGTGCGTGTGGCGTGTCGGTTTTTTCATCGGGGGCATGATCGGCTCCTGCTCCAAGGGCTGCCCGCGCGGGTCGATTGTACCGGTTGTGGTGGCTCGTCCAAAGCCGAGCAGCTCCGTGGGCGCCGGCGCGCCGCTCCCGGCCCGATTCGGCCCGTGACGTCGCCCGCCCGGCTGCTACGATTGGGGGGCGTTCCCGACATAATCCCCTGCCACTTCCCCGCAAGACGTGCCCGCGCCCATGGCGACCATTGACCGGACCGCCAAAATCGATCGCCAGACCGCCGAGACGCGGGTTGCGCTCGAGCTGAACCTCGACGGGGCGGGCGACGCCGGCATCGAGACCGGCGTCGGCTTCTTCGACCACATGCTCACGTTGCTAGCCAAGCACGCGGCGATCGATTTGAAGGTCTCGGCCGGGGGCGACCTGCACGTCGATCAGCACCACACGGTCGAGGACGTCGGCATCTGCCTCGGCCAGGCGGTTCGTCAGGCGGTCGGTGACAAACGCGGTACCCGCCGATACGGCCACTTCACGCTGCCGATGGACGAGACGCTGGTCACCGCCGCGGTGGACCTCAGCGGCCGGCACTACCTGGCGTTCGAGGCCGAGTTCCCCTCGCCGAAGATCGGCGACTTCGACAGTGAACTGGTCGAAGAGTTCTGGCGTGTCTTCAGCGGCAACGCCCTGTGCAACCTGCACCTGGTCCTGCACCACGGCCGCAACAGCCACCACATCGCCGAAGCGATCTTCAAAGCGACTGGCCGGGCGCTCCGCATGGCGGTTGAATCCGACCCGCGGATGCCGGGCGTGCCGAGCACGAAGGGCTCGCTCGACGGGTGAGGTCCGTTCGGCAAACGAGCGAAACCGGCAACAGGCACGCTGCGTTGAAGACTTACGCATCGCGCCTCAATCGCCAAATTCCTCGACGTAGTCGGCCATCGCCGCTTGGACGACGCTCAAGGCGTGTTCGCGGCCGTAGGCTTTGTCGATGCGGACGGTTGCCGCCTCTTCGGGGGTTAGCGACTTGTACGTGCTGAAGTAGTGCCGGAGCCGGTCGACGAGGACCTTAGGCAGGTGCGCAACGTCGTGCACGTCGCCCCACATGGCGTCGTTGGCCAAGACGCCGATGATCTTGTCGTCGGCCTCTTCCGAGTCGAGCATCGGCAGGCCGCCAACTACCCGTGCCTTGAGGATGACCTCTGGGTTGGTAATCGGCCGCTCGCTGATGACGCAGATATCCAGCGGGTCGCCGTCGCCCGCCTGGGCGCCCGGCAGGAGCGCCTGGACCCGCTTGCCGCAGAACGTTTTGGGGATAAAGCCGTACAGGGTCGGCGAGAAGGCACTGGTGCGGTTCGGCCTGTCGACGATCAGGTACCCGGTCTTCTTGTCCAGCTCGTACTTAACGCGGTCGAAGGGCGTGATCTCGATGTAGGCGTGGACAATCTCGGGCGCCGATGGCCCCGCCTCCAGGCCGTGCCAGGGGTGCGGTCGCCAGCGGAAGAACGGCTCGGGAAAGGGCATCGGGGTGGCTCGGGACTCGTGGCTCGTGGCTTGGAAGCCGCGGCGGCCTGGCTAGCAAGTGCTCGCGACGCCAAGGCCCCACGGTAAAGGCTTAGGCTAATCGGGCGAGCCCCCGGAGTCACGAGGCGCAAGCCCCGGTCCGCGAATTATCCCGCGACATCTTCCTCGTTGACGTACGTCTCGAGGAAGCGGGCGAGGCGGGCGAAGTCGCTGTCGGGCTCGATATACCGCACAACCGTCACCAGCGTCTTGGGATCGACCAGTTCCTCGAACGGGACAAACGTGAGCTGGAGCTGCCCCTCGACGGAAACCATCACGCCGTTGTGCCCTTCTTCCACCAAAGCCCGGTACGCGCCGACGCCGAGTTGGCTGCCGAGCATCGCGTCGAAGGCGTGCGGCGGGGTGCACCGCGACTCGTAGCCGAGCTGCACCCCCTTCACGGAGCGGCTCTTGCCGGTTTGCTTGGCGTACTCGTCGGCGATCAGCTTGCAGAACAGCGTGTGGAGGCTGACGGCGGAGATGTTGAGGTGGCCGTGGTCGTCGCGGTCGACGCCTTCGACGTGCTCGAAGGGGAGCAACTCGGCGAGGCCCTCGGCGATGACGATCACGCCGTACTCTTTCCCTTCGCGTTCGCGGGTGGTCATCGTCAGGACGATCCGCTTGATGACCTCGTCGAGGTCCATGATGTAGCGGGAGAGCGTTTCGCCTTTGGAGTTGGTGAACTCTTCGGTGGTGCGGTACTTGCCCTGGATGTCCTCGACGCTGATGACCAGGCTCGCCTCGCCGGCGATGGCGACGCCGAACGCCAGCCAGCCGGCGCTGCGGCCCATCGACTCGGCGAGGAAGTAGGCGCGGTTGGCCTCGGCGTCGGCCAGCAGGTTGCGGACCTCGCGGGCGAGGAAGTCGACCGCCGTGAAGTAGCCGAAGGTGAAGTCGATGCCGCGGTAGTCGTTGTCGATCGTCTTGGGGAGGTGGACGACCGGTATCTTGGGGGAACCCTCCGGCAGCCGGTCCTGGTACATCTTCAGTTTGTTCGCGGTCTTGAGCGTGTCGTCGCCCCCGATCGACACCAGCGCGTCGGCCCCGATCGAGCAAAGCCCGTCGTAGACCGCCTTGAGCGGCGCCGACCGCTCGGGGTCTTCCAGGTGCTCCGGCGCCGAGACCATCTTGCCCGGATTGGCGCGGGCCGTGCCGATCATGATGCCCGCGCGGTTGCGTGTGCGGCTGAGCATCTTGTGGTCGATCATCACGTAGTCGGCGCCCTCGACCATCGGGCGGTCGGGGCCGAACTCGATCAGGCCCGAGTAGCCGTGCTTGACGCCAACGACCTCGATGCCGTTGCGGAGGAAAGAGACCGCGGCGGCGGAGATCACCGCGTTGGCCGCCGGCGCCGGGCCTCCCGCGAACAGGATCGCCACGCGTTTGAGGTTGGACGAAGAGGGGCCGGTTGGCCTGGCGAGGGTGCTGGCGGTCATGCGTCTTCTGCGGGCACGGGGGTGGGTGCGAGTTAGCCGATTCACCGAGCCGGCAGTCTAGCCGACAGCGAACGCCCCGTTAATGGTTGCCGCGTCCTACCGCCGAGCGGACTCGCCGGAGCAGGCGTCACGACATAAAAGTCCGCTCGACGAAGGTCGTGTCGACCCGGCCCTCGGCGAAGGCCGTGTGGCTGAGGATTTCCTTGTGGATCGGCACGGTCGTCTTGATGCCGTCGACACGCAGCTCGGACAGCGCCCGCAGCATCGAGGCGATCGCCTGCTCTCGGGTCGGCTGGTGGACGATCAGCTTGCCGATCATCGAGTCGTAGTACGGCGGCACGACGTAGCCGCAGTGGGTGTGCGACTCCCAACGCACGCCGAACCCGCCCGGAGTGATAAGCTGCTCGATCCGGCCCGGTGACGGCTGGAAGTTGCGGGCTGGGTCCTCGGCGTTGATCCGGCACTCGATGGCGTGCCCCTTCGATACGATGTCCTCCTGGGAGAACGGCAGGGGCTCGCCCTGCGCGACACCGATCTGTGCTTTGATCAGATCGACGCCGGTGACCATCTCCGACACCGGGTGCTCGACTTGGATGCGGGCGTTGACTTCGATGAAGTAGTAGTTGCCCTGTTTGTCGACAATGAACTCCACGGTTGCCGCGTTCACGTAGTCGGCCGTGCGGATCAGCCGGCAGGCCGCCTCGCACATCTCGAGCCGTGTCTCTTGGCTTATGCTCGTGCTGGGGCTCTCCTCGATCAGCTTCTGGTGCCGCCGCTGCGTGGAGCAGTCGCGTTCCCAGAGGTGCACGACGTTGCCGTGGCTGTCGGCGATGACCTGCACCTCGACGTGCCGGGGGTGTTCGACGTACTTCTCAAGGTAAACGGCCCCGTTGCCGAAGGCGGCCTCGGCCTCGGTCTGGGCTTGTTGCAACGCGGACTTAAGGGCGAGGTCGTTGCCCGCCACGCGCATGCCCTTGCCGCCGCCGCCGGCGACCGCCTTGATCAGCACCGGGAAGCCGACCTCGTGGGCAAAGCGGAGGGCCTCGGCCTCCTCGGTCACTAGGCCGTCGCTGCCGGGCACGACCGGCACGTCCGCCGCGCGGGCCAGCTCGCGGGCCTCGTTCTTATCACCGAGCTTCGCCATCGCCTCGGCCGACGGGCCGATGAAGTCGATCTTGCAGCTCCGGCAGATCTCGTTGAAGTGGGCGTTCTCGGCCAAGAACCCGTAGCCGGGGTGGATCGCTTGGACGTTGCCGACCTCGGCGGCGCTAATGACGCTGGAAATCTTAAGGTAGCTGTCGCTCGCCTTGGCCGGGCCGACGCAGAAGGCCTCGTCGGCGAGCTTGAGGTACTCGGCGCCGCGGTCCGCCTCGCTGTAGATGGCGACGACGCCGATGCCGAGTTCTTTGCAGGCGCGGATCACGCGGAGGGCGATCTCTCCGCGGTTCGCGACGAGGATCCGTTGGTACATCGGGTGGCCGAGAGCGGGTGGCGGGCGGTGGCGGCCGACGCGGGCGGGCGTCGCCAGAAAGACGCGGATCGGGTCCGCCTACTCGAGCTTGAAAAGCGGCTGGCCGAATTCGACGGGCGCCCCGTTCTCGACCAGGATCGCGGCGATCTTGCCCGAGGTCTCGGCAGGGATTTCGTTGAAGACCTTCATCGCCTCGATAATGCAGATCGTGGTCTCCGGCCCGACCTGGTCGCCAACTTTCACGAACGGCGCCGCTTCGGGGCTCGAAGACAAGTAGAACGTGCCCACCATCGGGCTGGTGATCATCGGACCAGACTCCGCAGCGGGCGGCGCAGCGGGGGCGGCCGAGGAAGGCGCCGCGGCGGCCACCGGCGATGGCGGGGGCGCGGCCGCAGCGGGCGGCGCAACCGGGACGGCGGCTACCTCGGACCCCTTCCGCAGGCGGATCCGCTGGTCGGACTGCTTGAGGTCGATCTCTGAGAGATCGTGGTCGTTCATCAACTCGACCAGCTTGCGGACTTTACGCACGTCGAACACGTCGCCGCCGCTTGAACTGCTGGAACCCGAATCACCTGCCATGCTGCGCTCGTCAACCAGAACCAGAACCTCAGCCGAAGTCGCTCGGCCGCCCAAAGGAGTCCAGCTAGCGTACCAAAGCCTCGGCTGAGGTCACAACCCTGGACTGGCAAACGGGATGGGGCGCGAGCCCAGCCGCTCGTGGGGCGCCTGGGGGCGGCTAGCCTACGCGGCACTCGTCCCATTGCTTGGGGACGTCCGTCAGCACTTCGTAGCCACTTTTCGTCACGAGGACATCGTCTTCGATCCGCACGCCACCCCAGCCGGGCAGGTAGATGCCGGGCTCGACGGTCACAATCATCCCCGGCTCGAGAAGGTCTTTCTGCCCCTTGGAGAGCCGCGGCGACTCGTGGATCTCCAGCCCGGTGCCGTGACCCAAGCCGTGGCCGAAATACTTGCCGTAGCCCGCTTTGGTGATAATCTTCCGAGCGGCCGCGTCAACGTCCCGGCACGCAACGCCGGGGCGGATTGCCTCGATCGCGGTCACCTGCGCCAGCAAGACGATGTCGTAGATCTTGCGGAACTTCGCCGGCGCCTTGCCGGTGATGAGCACCCGCGTGAGGTCGCTCATGTAGAGCCCGGAGTTCGCGCCCCAGTCGATCAGCACAAAGGGCGCCTCGCCGATCCGCTTCTCGGAAGGCTCCCCGTGCGGCAGCGCGGCGCGTTCGCCCACGCCAACGATTGGCGTGAAGCTCAGCCCTTTCGCGCCAAAGCGGCGGGCTTGATACTCCAATTCGGCGGCAACCTGCTTCTCGGTGCTTTCGGGCGTCAGCCCGGCACGGACGACCTCAAACGCTCGACGCGCTTGGACGCACGCCTCGCGCGTGGCCGCGATCTCGGTCTTGTCTTTGATCGCTCGCAGACCCTCGACGAGCCCGGCAACCGGGCTGAGCGTAGCCCCCTTAGCCGCCTCCGCTAAGCGGTTGTGTTGCCCGACAGTCATCGCGTCGGCCTCGACCGCGAGGCGTTCCACCCGCGCCTTGCCGACAATCTCGGCGACCGTTGGCAGCATCTGCTCGCCCGTTTGCCGAACACGTAGCGGTAGGTCGGGGCACTCGGTTTCTAACTGCGTGGTGTAGCGCGAATCGGTGACCAGCCGCAAATCGTCGGGCGTGACGAGCAGGTAGCTGTCGTCGCCCGTGAAGCCCGTTAGGTACGTGACATTGACAAAGCTCGTGACGAGTAGGCCATCGGCCTTGTTCTTTTTGATGAGTTGGCGGAGCTTGCGGACGCGCTGGTCGAAGACGGTCATGCGGAGCCTGGCGTGGCGGGGCTGGCGTACGCGATCGCGCACAGGCCGTGGGCGAGGGGGCCGCGTCAGTATCGAAGGGCGCGTCCAGAAAACAAGGCCTATCGAGCTGGGCAGACGGCCCAGCGCGTCGTCCCGGGCGGGACCGGCGCCCGCTTCAGCGGCGCCGACGCACCGGCGTGCAGGCGAGCGCTGCCACAAAGAGGGCGGCGGCCGTTGGCTCGGGCGTTGGCGACACCGCGAGGAGCGACTGGAACTGGGCCGCCGAAACCGTGCCGTTGAAGGCATCGCGGAGGAGCTGGAAGTCTTCAAGGTCGGTCGTGCCGTCGAGGTTCAAGTCGCCCTTCTGCCACGAGTAGACGTCGGCCTCGTCTTGCGTGTGGCGCCAGCCAGCGACAAAGGCGGCGACATCGTCGTCCTCGGGGTTGCCGGCGCCGTCGCCAGAAACAACTCCGTCTAGGTTCAGGTCACCGTTGATGCTGTAGCCCGTGAGGTTAGTCGAGACCCCCGAGAAGTCGTTGTTGAGGAGCGCCTCGATTTGGTTGCGGTAGTTCGACTGCGAGAGGTCACTCAAGATCGTCACGTTCCCGAACGCCGCAAGACGGCCCGGTGGCGCCGGCGAGACCGTGGTCGAAATCGCGTGCATCACGCCGGCGAGGACCCACTCGCCGTTTTGCTTGAAGAAGACCGGGCCGCCCGAATCATCAGCGGCGCCCTGCGCCTCGAACTCCGTCGGTGTGTCGCTGCTGGGGTTGTGTGTGTCCGTGTAGCTGTAGAGGTCGCTGTCAAACTGCACGAGCTGGCTCACCACGCCTCGGCCGCCCTGAGCGATCAAGCCGAATTGCGTAACGTTGAAACCCGAGTTGATGCCCGGGATCAGGTTGGCGTTGTCGATGCGGTTGGTGCCCCAAGTCTTGACGTTGTAGGTCGCGACCACACTCGGCGGACTGCCCTGTGGCGGGACATCGACCCGTATGCCCGGGAACGTGCCGTTTTGGGAGGTGTCGAGCGTGTGCCCGTTGGGGTCGTTGGCGTTGATGATGCGGTCCCGGCCGGCGCCGATCATGCGGACCTCGGTGCCGAGCGTCGGCTTCGACTGCGCGATCCGCACTAGACCGTCGCCGAACGCGTCGGCGGCGAGATTCGGGTCGGCGTCTTCGGGCTTCAGCCCCGAGGTCGACTCCGGTTTGATCCGCCACATCCGAAGGTCCGACTCCGACCCGGATGACAACCCGAAGCCGCTCGTGTTCGTCAGGATGATGTCGGAATTCGGGACGACCTCGAAGGTACCACCGGGCAGGACGATGTCGCGGACGCCGACGTGCGCGGCCGACAGAACCCACTGGTTGCCCAAGTAAATCGACGAGATGTTACTCGACGTGCGGTACCACCCGGGGCCGGGGTCTCCCTCGGGGTCTACCGGGGCGGTGGTGTTTACCGGTGAAGTGTCGACCGGCGTCGTGCCGGCGCCATTCACGAAGTCGACAATCACCGCCTCGGCGGGGCGAGCGCTCAGTAACGCAAAAAGTGCCAGCCCGCTAAGCAAGTAGGTTCGTACGGGGACGTACCCGGCGTCGACCATAAAGCAGTGCCCTGTTTCGACTAGTGGGAACACCGCGGCGAAAGCGCGTCGCAGCGTCGGGGGCAACTGACGACCCGATCGCAAAACCGCGCCGCGCTGCAACCGCTAATTCCGATTGACGAGAGTCCGGTCTCTGTAGCATACACGGGGACAGCGGCTCCGGCACGCCAATGGTCGTCAGCCGCAGTAATGCGGTTCACACGAGGCAGAAATCGCGGCAACCCATCGCTGTCGGGGCGCCTCCGGGTGACGACCGGCAGGCGCCTCGCGAAAAGCTCTGTTTGCTGATATGCCGAGCTTCCGGGCGTCAATGCAACGAAATCTGCGGCAACCCGAATTGAGCACCCTCCCTTGAGCACCCTCCCTTGAGCACCCTTCCCTTACCGAGTGCCTGCGCACCGGGTTGTTCGAGGGATCAGATGCTGCGAGAGCAGCCGCTTGATTAACTGCGAGGGCAAGTGTCGACGCCTGCACAGCCACAACGGCAAGGCGGTGATCACGGTCGAGTCCGACCGGCTCGGCCATCGCGGCATGGCGCTCGACCTCGGCGACATTAAGCGGGTCGTCAGCTCGTAGATCGACGAGAACCTCGACCACAAGAGGACCCTCTACCGCGAAAACCCCGCGGCGCCGGTGCTGCGGGAACGGGACGAGCCATGTATCTGCTCGATGCGAACCCGACGTCTGAGAACATCGCCAAGGTCATCTACGGCGTGACGCTCGAAGCCGGGTTCCCCATTGTCGAAGCGAAACTCTAGGCAACCCCCAGATGCTACGCGAGCTTTGCCGCCGATGGATCGGTCGGCCGAGTGCCAGGCGCCCCAGCGACCGATCGCATCAAAACACCCCCCGGCCGCGCGCGGGGGCGCGCGGGTCCGGGCTGCGTCCCCCCCTGAGAAGCCGGGACGGCCGAGAGCCCTTCGTCGGGCTGCAGCCGGTGACTCGTTTCTAACGACCTTCTATCGGCAGGCCCGGCCGTCAAACTCGACCCGCTGTGCACAATCCCTGCGGGCGGCACAACCGGGCGGCTCGCGCGGGGGCAGCTAGCATTGCGAATCGGCAGATTCCCTCATCCGTCTTTGATGATTGAGCCGATCACGACGGTTAGGCAGGCCGTGCCGTGGGGGTTCGGCTTGCGCGTAGCCGGCCCAACGAGGGGCGGTGGCCTGCATACGCCGCTTGCGCGGCGAACGCCAACAAAGGACGTCTGCCGTGTCGCGTATCGCCTCGTTCTGTGACTGGCTCCTCCGGTCTCCGCTCATCTGGGGGATCCTCGGGTGGGTGCTGTTCGACAACCTTGTCCGTCGTTTCGGCGGCGAGTTGCTCAACAGCTACTTCACCGAGACCTGGATCCACGCCACAACGACGGCCGTCTTCTCGGTCGGCATGGCGGCGCTCGCGATCCGAGGACTCGGCGTCATGGGCCAGTTCGGTGTACTCCGCAGGCCGCTGATCGATCCTATCCCCGCCGGCGGGCAGCCGACGACCGAAGCCGCGACGCTCGTCGAACAGATCGAACGACGGACCGAGAGCATCCAAAAGACCTACCTCGCCGCACGCCTGAAGTCCCTGCTGGAGTATGTCTCGAAGTCGCAATCGGCCGACAAGGTCGAGTCACAACTCCAATCGCTCGAAGAGGCGGACTACGAGCGGAT
>JBCCZD010000034.1:0-21407 GCA_039188275.1 Planctomycetota bacterium | reverse complement strand
TTCCTGCAAAACGAGGCACAGCCGCGCGGCGACCTGATCGAGGCGACCGGCGCCACGACCGGGGCGATCAAGAACTCGAAGGTCGGCGACGCCGTGCTGACCCTTGGCCCCGATACGCCAGCACGGCCTCTTCGAACACGTTGCCGTGCTCGGTGGTCGCCGCGTCGGACTGCTTCTTCTGCGTCAGCTTGGCGAGGGTTACCTTCACCTCTTCCTGGAACTCGGCGTTCGTGCGGATGTGCGATGAGAGGATCGTCAGCAGCTCTTCCTTTAGCCGCGACAGGCCCGACGCCTTGTTGTCGAGCGAGAACTCGCTGCTGATCGTCCGCTGCGCCCGCTCGACGTTGCCGACCAGTCGACTGAGCGCCGAGTCTTCTTTGTCGAGCGAAAACTCTTTGATCACCTCGTCGATCTTGCCCTGGAGGTCCTTGCCCAACTCGCCGTGCTTACCGGTTAATTCGTCAACCAGCCGCCGCAGGGCGCCGCTGCGGTTGTCGAGCGAGAACTCCTTCAAGACCTGGTCCCGCTGCTTGGTGAGCTCGGCGTCGACCGCCCGCTGCAGCGACGCAACGACCCCCTTCGCCTGCTCGGGGTCCAGCAGCCGCATCAGGGGGCTCTCGCCGCCGACGTGCCTGGCGAGGGTCTCGCTGAGCGTCTGCGCGAGCGGCGAGGCGTCGCCGTGCAGTTGGCCGCGGAGGAGCTGGGCGAGCTCGCCGTCTTCGCTCACCAGCCGTCGAACCCGCTCGTTGAGCTGCCCGCTCTGGGGATCGAAGTACTGCTTGAGCACCGTTGTCGTGCGTTCGTGCGACAACCTGGCGTGCTGGTCCAGCTCTTTCTGCAACCCCGACAGCAACTCGGCGCTGGCGTTCCGCACCAGGTCGGCGTCGACCTGGCTCGACGCGTTCCGGAGCGCCAGCACTCCGATCCGCAAGGCGTCCAAGGCATAGCCGTCACGCCGCCGTCCGTCGGGCCGCTGCCACAGCGCGTCGATGACCTCACGGTCCCGGACGACTAATTCGAGCCGCACAGCGGCGGGCGGGTCGTGCGGGTGCGTCTCGAGCGTCGTGTCGTCGTCAGCGGGGGTAGCCTCGTCGGGGGAGCAGGCGCCGCGAATGGCTTGGGCCCCGATAGAATCGGCTTCAAGGTCGTCGGTCAAAAAGCTGTGCTGCGACGGCTTGGCCATCCGTGCCTCCTGAAGAGGGTTTTCGAGTGTGCGGCTGTACACCCCGCAGTGTGGCGCCTCGGCCTGTCGCCGACAACTCCGCGGCGGCGGCAAGTCGGCGCCGCGGCGTGCGGACCGGCGCCGGTTGCGCAGGCGCTGACGATCACGCCGCGGCTACGCGGGCGCGGCGCCTTCATGCCGCCGCCACTCAGGGAACGCATGTAACGGTTGCTGCGGGGCGTGCTTCGCAATCGGCGTGTCACCGAGCCGGCTTGGCCAGGCGCTAGCGCTTGCCTACTGACTGCCGAGCTGCTGCTGAAGCTCGCTCCAAGTCAATCGGACCTGCTCAACCCGGCCCAGCGGGCCGCCGTCAGGCGCCGGTTGGTGGCGCTCGCCTCGGACCTGGGTAACTTCGTCCTCGAGCGCGACGATCCAGTCGGGCACGTCGAGCCCGGCGCCGGTTGGCTCGGACATCAGTCCGTCGAGCTCGTCTTCGAGCAACGCCATGGTCGGGTTGACCTCGCCGCCGCTTGCGGGCCCTTCCGCGACGGCGGCCATCGCCGGCCTGACCAAGGATCGGAGCCGGTCGATCGTCAGCGGCCGGATGAACCGCTCGGAAAGCCTCTCGGCGACCGTCGGCAGCCGCATGCCGTATTTTTCGCAGATCTCGGCCTGCTGCGTGGCGAAGAGGTCGGCCGGGTCGGCGGTGCGGTCGGCGACGACCCGGCGCCACATCTCGGCCGCGGCGGCTCGGCCCTGCCTGACGAGGATCTTGTGCGCCAGAAACACCGGCTTGAGCTTCCAGGCGATCCGGTCGTAACCGGTGCGGAGCCTGAGGAAGTCCACGAACGTGTACAGCATCTCCCCGTGGTCGCTTTGGGTTGTTGTCGTGTTGTAGTCGCGGTACTCGCGGTAGTTCTCGACGACCGCCTCGATGGCGATGGTGAGCATCGTGACCGCGTCGTCCCGTTTGAGGGGGCCCCCTAGCTCGTCGAGGAGGCGGAGCTCAAGCCCCTGCTCGAACGGGTTCTCGCCCTGGTGGTCGCGCTCGGACTCGAGCTTCGATAGCCAGACCGCCACGCCCTGGTGCAGGATGGCCCGCAGGTTGCCCGGCGCGAGGAACTTCTGTGTGAAAAGGTCGCCGCCGTACCGTTTGATAAACGAGACGAAACGATCCCACGGTTGATGTTCGCCCAAGTGGTCGGGGGCGAGCTTCTCCACGACGCTCAGCCGAACCGTCTTGCTGTGCCGGAGCCAGCGGTCGAGTTGGCTCTCGGTAAGGTCCTGCAGAGCCTGCACGAGGAGCGTGTCGGACTGGCGGATGTCGCCCTCCCCGGCGGCGCCCTCGGGCGTCTCGATTCCTGGCGGCGGCGCTCCGCCTGGTGGCAGGCCGCCCGCGTCCCAGTCGTCGGCCGAGGCGACCAGGCAGCGGACGATCGCTTGGTAGCCGTTCTCGAACAGCCGGTCGTACTCGGTCATCGCGTCGCGGCCGACGGGGTGCTCGGTCTCCATCCGCTGGGCGACGTCGAGCAACCGGCACGTCTCGGACAAGAGCCCTAGCCGTGGGAGCCAGCCGGCCAGGTCGTGGATCAGCTGGTGCAGCGCCCGCGCTTTGACGATCTGCCCCGGGTCGCCCCCCTTGGCGAGCGGGATGTACAGCAGCGGCTCCCCGGCCAGCGACTGGCAGAAGTCGCCCCACCGCTCGCGGACGGCGCCGGCGTCGTGGGCGAGGACCGCCCGCAGGATCTCGATCGTCCGCGCGATGCTCGTCGTGGCGGGGGCGGTGGTCGCCTCGGCTTTGGGGCCAGCCGCCGCCCGCAGCAGTCTGCCGGCGTCGGACATCTCGACGCAGGTCGCGATGATCTGCTCGAGCAGCGAGTCCTTCAGCCGGCGGCGCCGGTCGTACTCGACCATTGATTCGTGGACGCCACGCGGTGTTGGGATGCGGTGCTGGTGGACCGCCTCGAGCAGCCGACCGAGCTGGCTGTAGCGGCTGGTCGCCTCGCGCTGCCAAGCCTCCAGCTGCTCGCGTCGCCCCGCCTGCTGCTCGGGCGTGTCGCGCGGGTCGAAGCCCCCCCAGTTGATGGCGGTCCGCTTCCACAGGCGGGCGACCATCGCCAGCAACGCCAGGCGGTGGCCAATCCGCTCGGCCTCTTCCTCGAGTTCGTACTCGGTCTCTCCGCCGTCGGGCTCGAAGATCGCGGAGTCCATCCCGTCGTCGCTGCTGTCGCGGAACGTAACGCCCTCGTACGCGGCGCTGAAGAGGTTGTCCAACTCGTCTTCACCGTCCTCCTCCAACTCGCTGTCATCGAAGCCCTGCTCGAAGAGCCCGTCTTCAAAATCCCCGTCCAGGCCTCCCCCCACCTCGTCGTCAAGGGCGTCGTCCAACCCATCGTCCAGCTCCTCGTCGTTGACCTCGCCCTCGACTTCTTCATCGAAAAGGTCCTCGTCGAACGGCAGGTCATCGTCCATCGTCGGCGTGCCGTCCCGCCGGCGGCGGTCGAGGGGCCGGCGGCCTTGGTCGTCGAGCTCAAACGCCGGGGCGTGCCACGCTTCTTCCGCGCTCGCCTCGAGGTGGGCGAAGAACTTCACTACCACCGGCCACTGGTCTTCACCGCTGGCCGCCTCGTGCGCCTCGACCATCTGGAGCCACCGCTCGGCCAGCGGATAAAGCGACGCGTCGCCGTCCTCCAGGGGCGTCAGGTCCGCCTGCGAAACCCACTGCATCATCAACGCCGACGACGCCACGCGGTCGTCCTGATCGAGCAGGGCCTCGACGACCAGCTGGAACGCCTTGGGCGTGTCGAACTGCTCAACGAACAGCCGCCAGAAGCCGACGTCCCCGGCCGCGGCGCCCGCTTTGTGCCAGGCGTTGAGCGCCCCCGCGACCAAGTTTGTCGAGACCTCAATCTCTTTGCCCACCAACCGGCGGACGTCCGACACCGTCGGCGTGGCGAACTGGTCCCACCAGTCCGAAATCCGCCCGAGCGTCTTGCTGAACTCGTCCTCGCGATCCGAGTCGTCGACCGCCGCCGCCTCGGCCCACGCCCGGCTGCAAAGGTCAAGCACCTGCTCGACCAGCTCGATAAGGTCGTCAACACGGTAGTCGTGCACGCTGTCTTCGATCGCCGGGAAGAGGCTGAAGTTGCCGCCGAAGCCGACAACGTTCCACGGGTCGACCAACGCCCCGCACTCGATCCCACGGCTGAGCAGGTCCTCGATCTCGGGCAGGTTGTGGCTCACCTGCGCCAGGTCGCCGCGGTCGAGCGCCCGGTGCCCGTCGGCCAGCCGGCAGTAGACTTGGCTAAGCATCCGCGCCGACGCGACGCGGACCGTCTGGGCTTGCCGAAGCGCGGCGTCGGGGTAGCCCATGCGGGCGAACAACTGGGCGAGGTGCACGTGCTGGAGCTGCGTCGCGCGGCGGCGGGCCAATTCGTGATTGAGGTGCTGCCGTGCCCCGGCGAAGGGCTGCCGCATCCGGGCCGCCTCGGCCCGGAGCCGCTCACCGTGGGCCCCCTCGGCCCGGTCGAGCAGTTGCTGGTAGAAGGCGTCGCGGTACTGGGCGATGTGCGGCAGGAGCGTGGCGAGGGTCACCTCGCTGCTGTGCCTGCCGGGGCCGTCGCCGCTGGTGCCCGACGCCATGAGCATCGTCCCCGCCAGCACGGCCGAAGCCTCGAACAAGAGTTCGCCCCGCGTGTAGCCGTCGGCGCCCCCGAGTTCCTCGACGCGAGACATCATCGCTTCGAGCGCGATCGGTTGCAGGACAAACCTGCGGTAGTAGCCGCGGCTGTCGATGTGGTTCGGGTCCCACTGCCCAAAGTGGTGATTGGGACGCTTGCCGGCCGGGTGGTCGAAGTCGTACGCCCGCGGATCGACGGCCAGCTCGTCGATCAACTCGGGGTCGAGCCAAGCCGAACGCAGCAACGACGGGTCGGTCGCTTGCAGGATGCCCAGGGTGCGCCCGATGAGCTCCGCGTACGGTCCGTGAGCGACGCCGGCCCTTTGGATCGCGAGCGGGATCGGGCGGACCCACTCGTGGCGGTAGGGTTCGACCTTCTGCTTGGTTTCCAGCACGGCGACCGGCCGGTAGCCTATGTAGTCGTCAAGCCGGTCCCGTGCGCCGGGAACGATCCGCTCGGTCTCGTCCCAGGGGGGGCCTTGGGCGAGGACCGCCTCGAACACCCGCCCCAGGAAGAAGGGTCGCCAGAGTTCCCCCGGCCTGCGGTGCCAAAGAAGGTCGCTGTGGAATTCCCGGTAGGCCGGCCGGAACGACTCCTGTACCAGCTGTAGCACACCGCGGGCTTGGGCCACGTCGGCGAAGGCCCCACCTGCCGCCTGCAGTGTGTCGATCCGCTGGGAGAGCTTCTTCAGGAGGACGTCGAGCGTGTCGGAATCGTGGTCGCCGCGCTCGTCACCCTCGATGCCAGCGTAGAGGTCACTTAGGTGCCCCAAGAAGGTGGCGTCGGGGGCGCCCTCGGAAAAGTTGAGGTAGCCGGCGACCTTGTCGAGCAGGTCGTGCGGGTCCTCCGGGTCTTGGGGCGGCGCAGTGGCAGGCATGAGTCCGTCGATCAATCGGGCGAAAGTCGAGCGCCAGCAAAGGGTTCCGCTCCGTTGCAGGACATCGTACGCCAAGGCCGATCCAACGGTCGAGGGGCCGAACCCTGTCCCGGCCTGCGCCGGCCAATGCGCTGCGTGGCGAGCCGGGCCGCCGGATTAAAGCGGAGCGGCGCCCCGCCGAGTAGAATGCACGCATAGCTGATCATTGTCCCCGCCTGTTTCCCCCGTCCGATCCGAGGCGTGCCATGCCCTACCGCAACCGGTCCCTGTTACTCACGGCGGCCTGGGCGGTGTTCGGCAGCGGGGCGACGGCCCCGCTCGCCCCGGCCGGCACGCTCGTGCCCGACGACGTCGCCCGCCGCGCCGGCATGGTCCGCGCCTGGTTTTCTCAAGCGCAGCTCAACCCGGCGCAGAACAGCATCGAGAGCGCATCGCTCCACGGCGACATGCTGGTCGCCCTAACAACGGCGGGGGTCGTCCACGCCATGGACGCCCTCACCGGCCAGACGATGTGGTCGGTCCGGATCGGCAACCCGGGCTACCCGAGCCTCGGCCCCGCGGTCGACGCGGAGCATGTCGCCATCGTCAACGGTTCGACCCTGTACGTCCTCGAGAGCGCCACGGGGCGCGAACTATTGAGCCGGCGGGTTAGCGGCGGCGCCGGCGGGGGGCCGGCGCTTGCGAATGGGTACGCCTACGTGCCCCTCTTTAATGGACGGGTCGAGGGCTACTCGATCGCCGACCGCAAGCGGCGGCCCTGGTATTACACGTCGCGCGGTCGGATCTTTCGCTCCGCCGTTGCCTCGGCGAGCAGCCTCGTCTGGAGCACTGACCGCAGCAGCCTGTATGTCGCTAGGTCCGACGCCACGGCCGTCCGCTTCCGTTTTGATACCGGTGCGCCGATCGTCGCGCCGGCGACGGTCCGGCCGCCGCTGGTGTACGCCGGCTCGCTGGCGGGGTACGTCTTCGCGTTGAACGAGGACAGCGGCCAGCAGCGGTGGCGTTACGCGGCCGGTTTCTCGGTGCGCGAGTCGCCGGTCGAGGTCGCCGGCACTTTGTATGTCGCCACGGACGAGCCGGCCCTGCACGCTATCGACGCCGGGACGGGCGAGCGGCGTTGGATTGCCCCCGGCGTCAAGCAGTTCATCGCTGCCAGCCAGGTGCGGGTCTACGGGATTGACGACCTGGGTGGGCTTGTTGGGCTCGATGCCAAGAGCGGGGTCGTCCAGGGACGCACCGTCAACCAGGGCGTCAACCGGGCCGTGCTGAATGACCAAACCGATCGGTTGTATATCTACTCGCGCGACGGGCTGATCCAGTGCTTTCATGAGCTCGGCGCCGACGAGCCTTACTACCACGCGAAGGGGCCCGCGGAGGGCGCCGATGGCGAGACCAAAAAGAAATCGGGCGGCAAAGGCCCCGACGGTGGCAAAGAAGAGCCCTCCGACCCGTTCGGCGGCGCCGAAGACCCCTTCGGCGGCGGTGGCGGCGATCCGTTTGGTGACGGCGGTGACCCGTTCGGTGGCGGAGGCGACGCGGGCGGCGGCGATCCGTTTGGCGGTGGAGGCGATGCCGGTGGTCCAGGCGACGACCCGTTTGGCGGCGCCGAACCCTCGGACGATGACCCGTTTGGCGGCGCCGAGCCCTCCGACGACGACCCGTTTGGCCCCGCCGATGAGGATCCCTTCGGCTGATTGAGGGCCTCCGCGGGGCGGCAGCCCTTGTCCCGACTCACCGCCCGATCCCCCACTACGCGAGCGGTCAGAAGTTGTCGGCCGCGACGTACGCGTCGATCACCGCTTGGTCACCCTCGGGGCCCTTGCGGCTGTTGCCGTGCTCCATGCCCATGATCCCCTCGAAGCCCTTCGAGTGCAGGTGCTGGAAGACCCGACGGTAGTTGACCTCGCCGGTGCCGGGCTCTTTGCGACCGGGGTTGTCGCCGCACTGGAAGTACGCGACCTCGCTCCAGGCTTTGTTGATGTTGGGGATTAAGTTCCCTTCGGTAATCTGCTGGTGGTAGATATCGAAAAGGATCTTGCACGACGGGCTGCCAACCGCCCGGCAGATCAGGTACGCCTGCGGGATCTTGTGGAGGAAGACGCCGGGGTGGTTGGCCCACCAGTTGAGCGGCTCGAGCACCATGACCAGCCCGTGCGGCTCGAGCTTGTCGCAGCAGCGTTTGAGCAGGTCAACGCAGTTCGCGGTCTGGTAGTCCCACTCGGTGTTCTTTTCGTAAGCGCCGGGGACGACGGTCATCCACTTGGCGTTGACGCGTTTGGCGGTCTCGATCGCAAGGTCGATCGCTTTGAGGGCTTGCCCGCGGGCCTGCTTGTCGCCGCTAACGAACGTCGGCTTGTTGAAGTTGGCCTCGGCGACGAAGACGCCCATCTCGATGCCGAGGTCGGTCATCGCCTTCGCGAGCCGCTCCTGCTCCTGCACGGGGCGACGCATCATGCCGTTGTCTTCCCAGGCGGTGAAGCCCTGGTCCGCGGCGAACTTCAGCTGGTCGACAAGGTCTTGCCCGGCGAGCCGGCGGAACATGCCGAAGTGCGGCGCATACTTCAGCTTGAAATCATGCTTGGGCTGAGCGGGGGCCGCGACGGTCGGCTGGCCCTCCTGGGCCTGAACCCGTCGGCTAACGAGCGCCCCGGCGGCGAGTCCCCCCGCCCACAGGCCGGCGCCCCAGCCGCTGGACATTGAAAGAAAGGTTCGCCGTTTCATCGTGCCTGCTCCGTATTCAATCCGAGGGATGGACTCAACGAGATGCCCCGGGCTCCCAGTCTGCGCATTTTAACCTTCTTCGCTCGCAAGCGGCAAATGGGATTCACGCCGGCTTTGCTGCGCCAGCGGCCACAGAAAACGCCCGCTGAAAACGGCCGCGGTTGATTGTCCTTGCGATGGGTCACAAACCCTCGACTTCAGGCGAAGCCTTTAGGTTGTTCGACTTGCTAGCGAGCCGCTCCCTCAGGCATCACCAACAAAGACGGAACGTGTCGTCTTCTTCTCCACGAGCCCTCGGTCGCCGGCCACCGGTCGCCGGCCGAGGGTGAGCGACCGACGGCTGGCTCCGACGAAGACGACACTCGCCGCGACCGCTGCAAGCGATTGAACAAAAACCCTCGTGGGTGAAGGACTTCCGTCCGTAGCCCACGAAACACTCGAACCCACCGGCTTCCAGCCATTGGTAGCTTCAGTGGCGTTAGCTGGCGGCGGGCCACGGACCGGTAATCGCGATCGTCAGCCCCGGCGCCTGGATGTTGACGAACAGGGTCGAGCCGTCCGGTGAGAAGCACGCGCCGGCGAACTCGCAGCGGGCACGGTTGTTGGCCAGTGTGTCGACGCCGCCGTCTGCCGAGACGCCGATCAGGCGAACGACCTCCCCCTGCCGATCCTCGCACACAACCAGGTCTCCCCACGGGGAGCCGGTCAGGTTGTCGGCGTTCTCGATAAGGTTCGAGTCGTTGGGCTCGATGAACAATTCGAGCGACCCGCCCGCTCCGCCATCGGGTACGATTCGCCAGATCTGGCCGATCTCCGCACGCCCGCCCGACGTGCAGGCGAAATACGCGCCGCCGTCGGTCCACCAGATCCCTTCGCCGCGGGCGAACCGCGCCGCGCCGGACGCAAACGCCCGGTAGCGGAGGTCGTCTTTCGGTGACTCGGGATCGTCGAGGTCAATCCACTCGACGGCTAGTTTCTCGCCGGGGGCAATCACTCCAGCTCCGCTACCCGAACCGGCCTTCCAGTTCCGCGTATCGAGACTCGGCCGGCCGCTAACCTTTAGCGCTTGCAGCTTCCCGCCGGCGGAGAGGTTCTCCGCTTCGTTTGGCAGAAAGCGGTAGAAGGCGCCGTCGTCCATGTCCTCGGTTTGGTAGACGGCGCTCGACGCCGGGTCGACGGCCACCGCCTCGCGGCGGAAACGCCCCATCGCCTTGAGTGGCTCGGCGGCGAGCAGCCCCGGTGTGGCGCTCGCCGGCACGTCGAAGGCGTAGCCGTGATCGCGTCCGCAGCGGTACCCCTCCTTCTCACTGTAGGTCGGGGAGTCGGTAGCCTCCTCGCACGTGACCCAACTCCCCCACGGCGTCGGGCCGCCAGCGCAGTTGCGGATGGTGCCGCCCAGCCGCAGGAACTGTCGGACGACACGCTGCCGGCGGGTGTCGTAGACGAGCGTCGTCACGCCGCCGCCGCCGGGTGTCGCCGCGCGTCGGCCCGCATCTATCGATGCACTCGCCGCGGGGGCGCCCGGGTCGTACAGCTTGCTGGTGTCGATGGCCGCCAGTCGCTCACCGTGCTCGCCGAACGCGGTCTCTTGCCGCGGGGAAAGCTCGTGGTTCCGCATCAACAGCGTGAGCCCCGCGGGGCCGGGCAACGCCGCCATCCCGTCGGGCCTGCCCGGCAGCAGCAGGCCGTCGTCCATCTCCTCGCCTCGCCGGCTGATGACTCGGTAGGAGAATCCCTTCGGCAAGTCGAGCAGCCCCTTGGGGTCGTCAATAAGCGGCCCGAACCGCGGCCCCCCCGTCGGCGCAACGCTGGCGGCGGAGGCGAGCCGCAACCCGGCAAAACCGGCCGTGAGGGTGGCCGATGCCGAAAGGGAAGTTGCCAGGAACTCGCGGCGTGTGCGGGGCATGTCGTTGGGGGCGTGGGCGGCGTGGGCGAACGTGGGACGATGCTGAACGGGCTCCGCCGGCAATTATCCTACCAGGGTGGACTTCGCCAAGTGTGGCGTCATCGCCGCCACGGTGTTTGCCGTCGTTTTGGTATACTTACCACGCCTGATCCCGAGATAATAACCGTCGGCCTTCGCGAGTCCCGCCCTGAGGAACCCATGTCGCGTTTTCGGTTTCCCATGCCCCGGCGCCAACAGCCGCGGCGGCGTGCATCGCAGCGGCCGATTTTCGGCGTCGGCAACGCCGCGGTTGGCCGCCGATCAAGCGGCATGAAGATGCGGTTGCTGATGGCGCTGGCGATCGCCGCGTTCGCCCTGATCTCTTACTACGGCAACCCGGGTGACGTGAACCGCGTGACCGGCGAGTCGGAGCGGGTCGCGTTCGCCGAGGAAGCCGACGAGATGAAGCTCGGGCTGCAAGCCAAGCCGGAGATGGTCGCCCAGCACGGCGGCGAGTCCCGCGACCGGCAGAAGTGCCTCCGCGTCGAGCAGACGGGCCGCGAGTTGTTGCTGGCCTTGCAGGCGTGGATCGACGCGCAGCCCACCGAACCGCGGGCCGAAGAACGTGGCATCCCCTACCGGTTCGACTTCACGCTGCTCGCCGACCCGCGGACGGTAAACGCCTTCGCGCTGCCCGGCGGGCAGGTCTTCATTACCGAAGCGTTGTACGACCGGCTCGACGTCCGCGGCGGCAACGCCGAACTGGCCGGCGTCATCGGCCACGAGATCGGCCACGTTATCGAGCGGCACGGCAACAAACGGATGGCCAAGCAGAAGCTCTTCAGCGGCCTCGCCACGGCCGGCGGCGTCGCGGGGGGCGACGTCCAGTCGCAGCAAACGGCCCAGATGATCGCCAACATGGTGAGCATGAAGTACGGCCGCGAGGACGAACTCGAAAGCGACCTGTGGGGCGTCCGGCTGCTGGCGGCGGCCGGCTACGACCCGCGGGCGATGATCGGCGTGATGAAGGTCCTCGACGAAGCCGGCGGCGGGGGCGGGCCGCCGGAGATGCTCAGCACCCACCCCAAGCCGGCCAACCGGATCGAGTACATCCAGCAGGTCATCAGGGCCGAGTTCCCCAACGGGCTGCCACGCGGGCTGAGGCTGTGAAGCCGGGCGAGCTGACCATCATTTCCGGTGGCCAAACGGGCGCCGACCGCGCGGCGCTCGACTTCGCCCTCGCCCACGGCCTGCCCCACGCCGGCTGGTGCCCCCGCGGCCGGCAGGCCGAGGACGGGCGCCTCGACCCGCGGTACAACCTTCGCGAGACCGCCTCGACGAAGTACGATGAACGGACACGGCGCAACATCGACGAGAGCGACGGGACCGTCGTTTTCAGCCCTACCGCAACGACGACCGGCGGCACGCAGCTCACGCTCGACCACGCCCGACGCCTGGGCAAACCGCTGCTGCACTTGGTGGCCGCGGCCGATAAACCGATCGCCGCGCACGCCGCGGCGCTCCGGGGCTGGGTCACCACGCACCGCGTTACGAGGCTCAACATCGCCGGTCCCCGCGCGTCGCAGGCGCCGGGGATCGAGGAATTTGTTTGCTCCGTGCTAGAAGCGGCGATCGTGGAGTGACGTAGCCTGCGTGACGAGGAGCACACGGCGTGTCGCTTGAGCAATCTTCAATGACGGCTTTGTCATCCGTCATTACCCGACCGGACTCGACAGGGCGTGGTCTCGACCGTACCGCCCATTGACCGCATGAGGCGACGATGAACGCTGTTACCCCCTCGACGACACGCATCGGCTGGATCGGCGCCGGCGTGATGGGCCGGAGCATGGCGGGCCACCTGATGGACGCCGGTTACCGACTCACGGTGTTCAACCGCACCAAGGCGAAGGCCACGCCACTGCTGGACCGCGGCGCCCAGTGGGCCGATACCCCCCGCGCCGTCGCCGAGGCGTCCGACGCCACCTTCTCGATCGTCGGCAACCCGGACGATGTCCGCGAGGTAATCCTTTCCGAAACCGGCGCCCTCGCCGGCGCGTCGCCGGGCGCCGTGTTGGTTGACATGACCACGAGCGAGCCGAGCCTCGCCGTCGAGATCGCTGCCGCCGCCTCGGCACGCGGCGCCATGAGCATCGACGCCCCCGTCTCGGGCGGCGACATCGGCGCCAAGAACGGCACGCTCTCGATCATGATCGGCGGCGACCAGCAAACAGCGGTAGCCCTCGAACCCCTGTGGGACGCGCTCGGTTCGCGCTGGGTCATCCAGGGCGGCCCCGGCGCGGGGCAGCACACCAAGATGGTCAACCAGACGCTCGTTGCCGGCGTCATGGTCGGCGTTTGCGAGGCGCTGCTGTACGCCTACAAAGCGGGGCTCGACCTGGCGACGGTCCTCGAATCGGTCTCGTCGGGCGCGGCGGGGAGCTGGAACCTCTCGAACCTGGGCCCGCGGATCATCGCCGGCGATTTCGAGCCCGGCTTCTACGTCGAGCACTTCCTGAAGGATATGCGGATCGTGCTCGCCGAGTCCCGCCGGATGAACCTCGCGATGCCGGGCCTCGCCCTCTGCGAACAACTCTACCAAGCCACCGCCGCCAAAGGCCACGCCCGCGACGGCACCCACGCGCTGATGCTCGCCCTGGCCGAGATGTCGGGCGTCGAGTGGAAGCCTGGCGGATAGGCGGAGCGCCCGTCCGCCGGCAACACGTTCTCAGAACTGCTCCAGGAACCGCACGTCATTCGCGTACAGGTCGCGGATGTCGCGGATTTGGTGCTGACGCATGCAGAAGCGTTCGACGCCCATGCCGAAGGCGAAGCCGGTGACTTTCTCCGGGTCGTAGCCGACGGCCTTGAGGACGTTGGGGTCGACCATGCCGGCGCCGCCGATCTCCATCCAGCCGCCCTTGCCACCGTTGGCGGCCGACCAGTAGATGTCGACCTCGACGCTCGGCTCGGTGAAGGGGAAGAAGCTGGGGCGGAAGCGGATGTGGACGTCGCTGTCCCCGCCGTCGCCCTTCTTGCCGCCGCCGTTCCCGCCGTCGATCGAGCCGCGCTGGCCGTCCTCGCCGGCAAAGTAGGCTTGGCAGAACATGCGGAGCACGCTCTTGAGGTCGGCCATCGTGACGCCTTCGTCAACCAGCAGACCTTCGATCTGATGGAACATCGGGTAGTGTGTCGCGTCCGCCGTGTCGGGCCGATAAACCCGCCCGAGCGACACGATGCGCACCGGCGGTTCGCTCTGCTCCATCACGCGGATCTGCACGGTCGACGTCTGGCTGCGGAGCAGCAAGGGCTTGCCGTCGGGACCGGCCGCGGGGGCTGGGGGCTGCCGGTCGGGGGTCGGGGGTTGAGAGCCGGGCGCCGGACCCTCCGCCTCGCCGGCGCCGGCTTCTCCTGCCCTGGTCCCCACGCTCAGGTAGAAGTTGTCGAGCGGGTCGCGGGCCGGGTGCGCGGGGCTGATGTTCAGCGCTTCGAAGTTGTGCCAGTCGTCTTCGATCTCGGGGCCCTCGACCGCGGTGAAGCCGAGCCGGCCCATGATCTCCTTCATGCGTCCGATCGTCTGTGTGATCGGGTGCAGCCGACCGATCCGCAGCGGGCGGCCCGGGACCGAGGCGTCAAACGCCTCGCGCTCGGCCCCGCCCGCCCCCGCGGCGAGCCGGGCCGTCGCGGCTTCGAGCGCCGCCTCGACGGCCGACTTCACGGCGTTGAGCTTCTGGCCGGCAGCCGGCTTGTCGGCCTTGTCGACCTTGCCCATGCCCTTCTGGATCGCCTTGAGCCGCCCCGCCTTGGCGCCCAGCAGCGTGACGCGGGCCTCTTCGAGAGCCGCTTGGTCCGCGGCGCCGTCGAACGCCTGCTGCGCATCGGCGGCGAGCGCATCGAGGTCGGCGATGAAGTCAGAGAGCGCCACGGGCAGCGTCCGTCAGAGCGAGTGGCCGTGGGCGGTGCGGCGTTCGCCGCCGGAGACTCGTCACACCCGGCGGCGTCTGCCGCACAGCCCACCAGCGTGCTTACGCCGCGAGCGCGGCCTTGGCCTTCTCGACCACGGCGTCGAACGCCGGGGCGTCGTTGATCGCCATCTCCGAAAGCGTCTTGCGGTCGAGTTCAATCTGGGCCTTCTTGAGGCCATTGATCAGCTCGCTGTACCGCATTCCCCGCTCGCGGGCGGCGGCGTTGATCCGGATGATCCACAGCTTGCGGAACTCGCGGGCGCGGACCTTGCGGTCGCGGAAGGAGTAAGCGCCCGACTTAACCACCGTCTCCTTGACGGTGCGGAGCAGCTTGCCGCGGCCGCCGCGGTTTCCTTTGACGCTCTTGAAGAGCCGCTTCTTTTTCTTGTTCCTTGCGGGACCAATCGTGGTACGCATGGCGGAGTGTCCTGCGGTTGATTCGCTCCAGGCCGCAGTCGAAGGACTGCCGTTCTACTGCCCGGCGAAGTGGGTTTGGCGAGCGGGCGGTTGGCAGGGCGCTGCGGGTCTTGCCTCAAGCGGGGACCACTGACTGCCGACGATTGCCCACTCGATCAGTAGCTGTTGCCGGCCAGGGCGGCGCGGACCGCTTTAGCGCTGCACTCGTCGGTAGCCGTCGTGCCGCGGAGGTTCCGCTTGCGCTTCTGGCTCATCCGGCCGGCAAGGTGGCTCGTGCCGCTCTGGCGGTGCATCGCCTTGCCCTTGGCGGACAAGCGGAACCGCTTTTTGGTGCCTTTGTGGGTCTTTTGCTTGGGCATGATTCGCTCGCCAGTCGCTGCGGTGTCGGGCCTGTAGCCCCGGCCAAGTTCTGGTCGCAAGCCCCGCATTCTAGCAGATTACGGGGCCTAGGAAAGCCGCCTTTTCGCGTGGTGTTCCGGCTGGTCGGGGCGCGGTGCCAGCCGCCGCGGTCGATGCCATTTGCATGAGGATTCACTTAGAATAAGCGTCGTCCGACCAGCTCCGACCTAATTTTGAGACTCCGATGGACCCGATCGACGACCGACTGAGTCGGATCGAGACCAGCTGGTCGATTGTCCGGCAGGCCCACGACGCGGCCGACGACTCGGCGTCGGCGCGGGACGTGGTGCGGGCCCAGCAAGACCTGCTCGATCGCTACGGCGGCGCCGTCAAGCGGTATGCGCTCGCCGCGCTGCGGGACGAAGAGGCCGCGGACGACGTCTTCCAGGAGTTCGCCCTGCGTTTCGTCCGCGGCGACCTGGGGCGGGCCAACCCGGACAAGGGACGCTTCCGCAGCTTCGTCAAAACGACGGTCTACCACCTGATCGTCGACCACCAACGCCGGGGCAAGCGCGAGGCCCGGATGACGCCGATCCGCACCGCCACGCCCGAGCCGCGGGCCCCGACCGAAGAGCAGCATGCCGAACTCTTCAGCGCGACGTGGCGAGACGACCTGCTGGCACGCGTTTGGCAGTTGCTCGAAGCGAGCGAGGGCGAGACCGGCAAGCCCTACTACACCGCGTTGCGCTGCCGGGTCGACAACCCGGACCTACGCTCGCCCGAGCTGGCGGAGAAGCTCAGCCTCTTGCTTGGGAAGCCGATGAAGGCGGGCGCCGCGCGGGTGCTGCTGCACCGCGCCCGCGAGGCGTTCGCGGAACTGCTGCTGGAGGAGGTCGCTCACACCCTGCCGGGCGCGACGCGTGACGAGTTGCAGGAGGAGCTGATCGATCTCAACCTGTTCGAGTACTGCCGGCCCATCTTCGAGAAACAGGCAGCAGAGGCCGACCGCGGCGCCGAATGACCGCGAACATCGATGCCTACCAACGACCCCCCGACCGAAACGCGCGGCCAAGAAACGCCGGAGCAGGCCGCCGAGCAGCCGCCGCTCGATCCGCACGCGACCGAAGTGGGCGGCGACGACGCCCTTCCGTCCGACGTCCGGCTAGCCCCCGACGCCAAGGGGCTGTCGAGCAGTGACGGGCTTGTCGGAACCGACGCCCGCGTGGAAGAGACGCTCGCTGCGCCGAGCATGCCGGCGCCGGTGGCCCAGCGGAGCCCCGCCGGTTCGCGCGAGTTCGACCTGGAGCCCGGGCAGACGATCGACGATTTCGAGGTGATCGAAGTCCTCGGCCGCGGGGCCTTCGGCGTGGTGTACCTAGCGCGGCAGCTATCGCTCGATCGGAGGGTGGCGCTCAAGGTGACTGCCAACCGTGGCAGCGAGGGACGCACGATGGCTCGGCTTGAGCACGCCAATATCGTGCAGGTCTTTTCGGAGACGGTCGACGCGACCGGCAGGCGGCGATTGCTGTGCATGCAGCTGGCGCCCGGCGCGTCGCTCGAGTCGGTGATCCAGGCCCTCAAGCTGGTGGCGCTGCGGCGTGGCGCGTGGACCGGCGCGGACTACCTCGCCGCGATCGACGAGCGCACCAAGGTCCGCGAGACGTTCGACCCGTCCGCGCTCCGCGAGCGCGAGATGCTCTCGCAGGCCTGCTGCGTCGAGGCGTCGGCGTGGGTCGGGGCCCGGCTCGCCGAGGCGATCAATTTCGCCCACGCCAACGGCGTTCTGCACCGCGACATCAAGCCCGCGAATGTCCTGATCAATCAGTACGGCCGGCCTCTGCTGGCCGACTTCAACATCTCGTTCCGTGGTGCGTCGGGCGGTGCGGCCGCGACGACGGACGGGGAGAACACCTTCGGCGGCACGCTGGCGTTCATGGCGCCCGAGCATCTGGACGCCTTCGACCCGACCAGCGGCGCCACGCCCGACGACGTCGACGAGCGGTCGGACATCTATTCGCTCGGCATCGTCGTCTACGAGTTGCTGGCGGGGCGCCCGCCGTTCGAACGGCTCGCCCGCGAGGGCAGCCGGATGCAGTACGTCGCTCTGCTCGCCGAGCAGCGACGCGCGGCGCCGGCGCCGATCGAAGCGGGGCCGCCGACCGCGCGGAAGGTGCTGGAGCGGACGGTGGCCAAGGCGCTCGCGCCCGAGAAGGGCGACCGCTACGAAACGGGCGAGCAGTTCGCCGCGGCGCTCGACGGCTGCCGGCACTTGGCGAACGTGGAACGGGCGGCCCCGCCCGCCGGCGCGTTCGCGCGGTCGGTCATCCGGCGGCCGCTCGCGTGGGCGATGCTGCTGATCTTCCTCCCGCAGGTCGTCGGCAGCGTGGTGAACATCGCCTACAACAAGCTCCAGATCGCCGACCTATTAAGCGCCGAACAGAACGCGCTCTTTATGCAACTGGTCACCTGGTACAACGCCGTTGTTTACCCGCTGGCCGTGGCGACGCTCGTGTACTTCTTCTGGCCCGTCTTCCAGATGTGGCGGGCCGTTCAGCGGACCCGGCGGCTGGACGCCGCCCAAGTCGACGCCGTCCGCCGCGCGACGCTCCGGCTCCCGCTTTGGGTGCTGGCCGCGGCGGCGGTCGGCTGGCTGCCGGGCGGGGTGCTCTTCCCCGCGATCCTCGCTTGGCTGGCGCCGCCCATCGGCTGGGACGTCTTCCTTCACTTCTTCGTTTCGTTCGCCTTCTCGGGGTTGATCGCCGTGGCGTATTCGTTCTGCGGCATGCAGTACATCGTGATGCGGGTGCTTTACCCGCGCCTGTGGACGGACGCAACCGACTTCCAGCATAAGGCGAAGCGGGAACTCCGCGGCGTCGGCTGGCGGACTTGGTTTATCGAGGTCACCGCGTACGCCATCCCAACGATCGCGGCGGTCGTCCTGCCGGCGGTTTTCTTAGATGATGACGGCGGCATCCCGATGCGGACGCTTACCAGCACGCTGGCGGTGTTGGGCATTACGGGGACGATTGTTGTGCGGATCGCTACCGGCGTGATGTCGAAGATCCAGGTTGCGCTGACGGGACAGGGTTGAGCCGGGGCGGGGTTTAGACAAGAAAGGGCTGAGACAAGACGGGGCGTGAAGGCGACGCTCGGGCGCCCGCCTCGGTGGCGCCTCGCTTGGCGCGGGATTGCACGGCGGGTACGCTTGTACACTATTCGAGCCGCTTCCGCTCCAGCAGATTGCCGAAAGTGCCTCGCCGATCCCCCCGCCGCCGCGACCTAGCTCTCGCCAACCTGAACGCGGCGATCTGGGCGGTGGGCAACGGGCTCGTGTCGACGACGCTGGTGATCTATCTCGCCCTTGGGCTCGGGGCCAAGGGCTTGGCGATCAGCCTGATCCTTGCGTCGCCGCGGTTCGCGGGGGTGCTCCGGTTATGGCTGCCGTGGCTGCTTGCGAAGCTCCCACGCCGGAAGTGGATGTGCATCGGTCTCTTCCTAGGCACCGGCGGCGTGCTCCTTGGCATGGCCGTCGCGGCGATCGGCGCCGAGGATGCGGTCGCCTGGCTGGTCGTCGCCTGGGCGTTGCACCACCTGCTGCAGTACTGCGGCGTGATCCTGCTTTGGTCGTGGCTCGGCGACCTGATGCCGGCGCCCGTTCGCGGACGGCTCGTCGGCGCCCGTGAGCGTTGGCTGACCACCGGTCAGGCGATCGGCCTGCTCGCCAGTTTCCTCCTCAGCTTTGGCTGGCCGTGGGTGGCGGTTCGGCTTTATGCGGCGGAAGCGGTCGTGCCCCGATGGGCGCCGCTGGCGTGGTCGGCCGGCATCGGCGCCGGGCTCATTCTGCTCTCGGTGGCGCCGCTTGCCGCGATGCGGTCGTTGAGGGGATCGCCCAGCGCAACGCCACGCGTTACTTGGAAAGCGATCACCCGCTGCGCAACCAACGCAGCGTACCGCCGGCTGCTGACTTACTCGTGTGGCCTCGCCGTCGCCAACGGGGTGACGGCGACTGCGCAAAACCTCTACCCGAATCGGGTCCTCGGCATCGGCTACGAACCGATGATCGCGCTGCGCGCGATGATGCGGTTAGGCCAAGCCTCGCTGGCCCCCGCGGCGGGGTGGGCGATCGATCGTTTCGGCGCCCGCCGGCTGCTGGTCGTTTGCCAGTTAATCGTCTCCCTCGGACCACTCTTTTACTTCCTTGCTTCGCCCGCGGCCCCATGGTGGGCAGGGCTGGCTTGGGTCGCCGGCGCCTGGTGCGCATGGACCGCGTACGTCGGGATAAACGTCGGGCTCGACCACCTGAAGCTCTCGCTCGCACCGCCAGACAACAACGTCCCGTCGATCGCCGCCTACCACGCGATCAGCGACCTTGCCAACGGCGTGATGATCGTCGCGTTTGGCTGGGTATTTGACACACTCGCCCCCGGCGACTCCGCCGCGCTTCGGCTATACGCAGCGCTCTTTGTCATCGGGTGGTTGGCTCGCACGGCTGTGGCCGGGCTGGCGGCCATGGTCGTTGAAAGTCGTGAGAAGCCCGCGTGATTTCTTGGCGAGCCACCGGCGTTGGCTGGCCAGCGCGTGGCGCCCGTTTCCGGTTGCCGGCTCCCGAGCGGGCGCCGGCGGTTTCAATCGGTGGGCCGCGTAGCTAAACTGTGTTCCTCTTCACTTGTGGGGTCGTGTCAAGCTGCGGATCACATCGTGCGGCGGGCCCCGCGCCGCTTACCCCCCGGCAGAACTCCTGGTCTATGGGCGCTCTCGACCTCGTTGTCTTCGTCGGCTTTATCGCCGCGGTAATGTTTGTCGCCCTCTGGAAGAGCCGCGGGGCGGATGGCGAGAAAGACAGCCAAGACTACTTCCTCGCGGGCCGCGGGCTCTCTTGGTGGCTGGTCGGCTTCTCGCTGATCGCCGCGAACATCAGCACCGAGCAGTTCGTCGGCATGAGCGGCAACGCCGCGAGCCACGTCGGCCTGGCGATCGCCAGTTTTGAGTGGATGGCCGCCGTAACGTTGGTGGTGGTCGCCTTCGTCTTTCTGCCCTATTTCCTCCGGGCGGGCATCTACACGATCCCCGAGTTCCTGGAGTACCGGTTCAACCCGGCGGCCCGGCTGCTGATGGCCATCATCACCGTGGTGATCTACTTGCTGCTGCTCGGGGCGGTGACCTACTCCGGCGCGCTGACGGTTCAGACCCTCGGCGAAGAGAACGGCGTTAGCATCCCCCTCTGGCAGCCCTCCTTGTTTATCGCATTGATCGCGGCGGTCTACGTCGTGGCGGGCGGTCTGAAGGCTTCGGTGTGGGCGGACCTGGTGCAGGGCTCCGCGTTGATCCTCGGCGGGGCGATCATCATGTACACCGCCTTTGGTCGGCTGGGCGAGGCGGAGACCGCCACGACGATCGTCGACCCGGGGACCGGGGAGGTCGTTGTCCAGACGCTCGACCCCGAGCAGGGGCCGGTCGAGCGGTTCATGGGCCTGAACGCGAAGCGGCTGAACATGTTCCTGCCGGCCGACGACTCGGTGCTGCCGTGGACCGCGTTGCTGCTCGGGCTATGGATACCCAACTTCTACTACTGGGGGCTCAACCAGTACATCACCCAACGCACACTCGGCTCTTCCAGCCTGGCCGAAGGTCAGAAGGGGATCGTCTTCTCGTCGTACCTCAAGCTGGTCATCCCGTTCGTGGTGGTCGTGCCCGGCATCCTTGCCTTCAACCTGTTCGGCGATGAGATGCGCCTGAGCGCCCGCGAGGACGCCGGCAAGGCGATGGCGCTGTACCTGAGGGCGAACCCGGAGACCACGCTCGTCGAGACCGCCGAAGGCCCCGACGGCGCGGCCGTCGAAGCCCACGAAGGCCCCGGCTACCTGATCGCCTTGTACGAGACCGAGGAGGCGATGAAAGCCGTCGAGGCGGACAACGTCCGCGTGCTGCCGATGGTCCGGGCCGAGTTCGACAAGCAGTCACCCTCGCCCTACCAGCTGTTCGACGCCAACACCGACAAGTCGTGGGCTTCCGTCAACGCCGAGCTCGCCGAAGAGGTCACCGCCTACAACCTGGCGGTCAAGCAGCGGGCCGAGGAAGACGGCCAAGCCACCGATTCTCAAGCCCTGATCGCCTACAAGTACGACACCGCGTTGGGGCAGCTCCTCGCTATGCTGCCGCAGAACCGCGGCGTCTTTGGGTTTGTCGTTGCCGCGCTCCTGGGCGCCGTCATCAGCTCGCTGGCGGCGATGCTCAACGCCGCGGCGTCGATCTTCACCCTCGACATCTACAACAACCTGCCGGGCGAGTCGAGCCAGCAGCGGATCGTCGCGGTCGGCCGGGTGTGCGTCGTCTTGCTCGCGCTGATCGCCTGCGGGCTGGCGCC
>JBCCZD010000033.1:0-21514 GCA_039188275.1 Planctomycetota bacterium | reverse complement strand
CCGATAGTCTATCCACGCTGAACCAACTAGACTCAAGGGTTTCCCGACCTCCACCCCCGCTCCCTCCCTGCAATGCTTCGCTACTGGACCGCCGGTGAATCGCACGGGCAAACGCTGCTCGCGCTCGTCGATGGGTTTCCCGCCGGCGTGACGCTTGACCCGGAGCCGATCAACGACGACCTCCGCCGGCGGCAGGGGGGCTACGGGCGCGGGGGGCGGCAGCGGATCGAGACCGACAAGGTGCAGATCCGCACGGGTGTTTGGCAGGGCGTCTCGCTCGGCAGCCCAATCGCGCTTGAGGTAGTCAACAAAGACTACAAGCTCGAGCGGATGGAGGACCTGCCCCGGCCCCGGCCCGGTCACGCCGACCTCACCGGCTCGATCAAGCACCTCGGCACGATCCGCCCGGTGCTGGAACGTTCGTCGGCCCGCGAGACGGCCGTCCGCGTCGCCGCCGGCGGGCTGGCGAAGTTGCTGCTCGCGGAGTTCGGCATCCGGGCGATCGGCTACGTCGTCGAACTGGGCGGCGAGCTGATCGAGCCGATCGAAGGGACGATCGACGAACTCTTGGTCGAGCGGGAGAAGAGCATCGTCTACGGGCTCAACACGCGCCGCGACGCCGAGATCAAGGAGTACATCGACAAGACCCGCAAGGCGGGCGACACACTAGGCGGCGTTGTCGAGGTGCGGGTCGACGGATTGCCGTTCGGCTTGGGGACGCACGCCCAGTGGAGTTCGAAGCTCGACGGCCGGCTTGCGCAGGCGGTGATGGCGGTGCAGGCGATCAAGGGCGTCGAGATCGGGATGGGCTTCCAAGCGGCCCGGCTGCCCGGCTCGCAGGTGCACGACCCGATCCACTACGACGAGTCGCAGCGCGATTCGCCCAACCTCGGCTTCACACGGCCGACGAACAACGCCGGCGGCCTGGAAGGGGGCATGACCAATGGCCAGCCGCTGGTGATCCGGGCCGCCAAGAAGCCGATCAGCACGCTCGCCAAGCCGTTGGCGTCGATCAACCTCGAAACGAAGGAGCCGCAAGAAGCGAGCTACGAGCGGAGTGACGTCTGCGCCGTCTCGGCTGCTAGCATCATCGTCGAGAACGTGGTTGCCTTCGAGATCGCGGCCGCGTTGGTCGATAAATTCGGAGGCGACAGCTTGGCAGAGATGCAGGCCCGCTACGAGCTCTTCCTCACGATGGCCAGGGAGAAGTGAGGGGGCTGGGTGGCGGTCTTCCAGAGCCCCGCCGCCTGAGTCGTTGCCCGACCCGTGAACCCCGACGCGCGGAACCCAACGCGCGACCCCTTCGCCATGCCCCGCCGTACCGTCTGCCGCGCCCTGTTCTTGCTGCTGTGCCTGGCGCCGACGCTAGCGGTCGGAGGGTGGACCGTCTTCCGGGAACTGCCGGGGGCCGACACGCAGCGGCTGGTCGCCCTAGGCGATTGCCTCGGGCTGCTCGTGTCGGCCGACGCGGTGGCGACCCCCCGGCCTAGCGTCGTTCGCCTGCGTGGTGTGCGGCTGAGTGACCCGGAGCTTGGCGACGGGCTCGCCCGGTGCGGGTCGATCGAGACGCGGCCGGGTGACGGTGGGCTGTTCGCCCGCATCGACACCCTACGCATCGACGCGGAGCGGCTGCCACGCCTGGCGGCGTCCTTCGAGCAACGCCTCCGAGGGAACGCCAACGGTGGCTTCGAGGTCTGGTGCGATCGACTGATCGTTGCCGACGGGGGCGCCGAGCAAGTGTGGCGGCGGGTGAAGTTCGTCTTGGATCGCCCGGGGGGAGACCGCGGGCAGCGTTTGTTCCTGCAAGCGACGGGGACCAACGCCAGCGAGCCCCTGTGCTTGACCGTCACGCGAAACCGCCAGATCGAACCACCAACGACGCGTGTCACCCTCCAGACCGGCGGCGAGGGTGTTCCCGCTGATTGGCTCGGGCAACTGTGCCCGTTGGGTTCGGCGGCGGGCTCGGATAGTCGCTTTGTCGGACAGTTAGCCTTGACGGTGGCCAAGCCGGTGTCGGGGACGCTCGCCGGCAGTTGGCACGGTGTGAACCCGGCGCCGCTGATCGGCTTGCCGGCATCGACGCTCGGACTTGCCCGCGGGGCGTCGATCGACATCAAACGGCTTTGTTGGACGGGCGAGATGATCGAAGAACTGCGGGCCACGGTCGAGGCGGGGCCCGGCGCCGCCGATCGGTCGGTTGTCTTCGCGGCGCACCGCCAGCTCGGCCTGCCTGCCGGCAGCCAGCTGCACGAAGACTGGCAAGCGGTGACCGGCACGCCAATCGCGTTTGACCGGCTCGCCTTCTCGGTGGCGCTCGACGCGACGGGCCTGCGCGTGCGTGGCGCGACGATCGCGGACCACTCGGCGATGCCGTCAGTGCTGTCTCGCGGCCCGTCGACGCTGCTGTACGAACCGACCGAGCAGCGTCTGCCGCTGGCGTCGCTGGTCCGCTTCGTGGCGCCGCCCGACGCGCCGCTGCGGCCAACGAGCCAGGCGGTCGACGCATTAGCGAGGTGGTTGCCAGCCGAGCAGCCCAGCGCCGCTCCGGTGTACCGCGCTGGGCCGACGCGCTGACGTGGCCTTTCGAGGGGGGGTGGCGCCGGCGCTGCTGGCGCCCTAGTCGAGGGATTCGTTGCGGCAATGCGATGGACGATTCGCCCGGGTTCCCCAATAATCGCGGCCCCGCATGCTGCGCCGCGGCGTGGGCCCGCAGGAGTTTTTTAACGGCCGCCCCCTAGCGGGCGATGGGCATGGACGCCTCGTTGAATGCATTGCTCATGATGACCGGCGGCGCCGTGTGCGCGGTTGTCGGGGCGGCGGCCGCTTGGACGGGCGTTGACGACTACAGGCGACGAATAGACCGCCGCCGGAAGACCGCCGCCGGTCGGGAAGTTTTCCGCCAGCGTGTCGAAACTGTCGCCGCGGCGGCACGCGCCCGCAAACACAAGAGTGTTGCCTGGAAAGGCTTGCGAGAGTTCCGCGTGTCGGCGATCGTCGACGAGTGTGTCGACGTTAAGTCGTTCTACCTCGCGTCGGCCGATGGACGCCCGCTGCCCAGCTACCAGCCGGGGCAGTACCTGACGCTCCACCTCCCGTCCGCGTCGAAGCCGCCAAGCGCGGAGCCAAAGCCGGTGGTCCGCTGCTACTCGCTGTCGGACCGGCCGCGTGAAGAGTTCTACCGGGTCACGGTCAAACTCTGCCGCCCGCCGGACGAAGCCCCGACGGCTCCGCCGGGCATCGGGACGTCGATCCTCCACCGCGATGTCGCGGTGGGCGACGTGCTGAAGGTCGCGGCGCCGCGCGGCGACTTCTTCCTGCCGCCGACCGCGCCGGAGCCGGTCGTGCTGATCGGCGCCGGCATCGGCGTGACGCCGCTGCTGTCGATGCTGCTGGCGCAGTGCCACGCCGGCTCGACCCGCGAGACCTACCTGCTGCTCGGCATGCGCAACGGGGGCGAGCACCCCTTCCGGCCGCTGCTTGCCGAGCTAGCCGCGGAGCACCCCAACGTGCACCCCTTCGTTTCCTACTCCCGTCCGGCGGCGGGCGACGTCGAGTTCCGTGACTACCAACGGCGTGGCCGCATCGACACCGACGCGGTCCGCGGCGTGCTGCCGTCGCAGAACTTCCGCTTCTACCTCTGCGGCCCACCCGGCTTGATGGAGTCGCTGGTGCCGGGGCTCCTCGACTGGGGCGTCGCGGACGACCGGATCCACTTCGAGGCGTTCGGCCCGGCGAGCGTTAGGCGAGAAGCCGCCTCGTCGGTGACGAAGCAGGCGGTGGGCGCTCAAGTGCGGTTCGCGCGCAGCGGTTTGACGACCGAGTGGACGGGCGAAGACGCGTCGCTCCTAGCATTGGCCGAGCGGGCCGGCGCCGCCGTCGACGCCGGCTGCCGGGTTGGCAACTGCGGAGCGTGCGCTACGCGCGTCGTCGAGGGGGGCGTCACGACGATCAAGACGCCCGGCGCTAGGCCCGGCGAAGGCGAGTGCTTGACGTGCGTCAGCGTCCCGACCGGACCCGTCGTGATCGAGGCTTGACCATGCCGAACACGAGAATCGAGTTCGCCGCCGCCGCGGTCGTGTTCGCCTTGCTATCACAAGCCGGCGCCGAGCCGATACGCGGTGACCTCAAGCCGCTGGCGTGCGACCCGGCGAAGGTGCTCGGCGCCGAGTCGTGCGCGCGGTGCCACCAGGCGGAGGTCAACCAGTGGCGCTCGACGCCGCACTACCAGACCTTTGACACGCTGCACCGCACGCCCGAGGCGAAAGCGATCGCTCAGCGGTTGGGGCTGCGCTCGGTGAAGCGGAACGACACGTGCGTCCAGTGCCACTACACGCGGTCCGAGCAGCGGGGCCGTGTGCGCGTCGTGTCGGGCGTCTCGTGCGAGTCGTGCCACGGGCCCGGCAAGGATTGGCTAGAGCTGCACGCCGACTACGGCGGCTCCGGCGTGAACAAGCGGACCGAAACCGCCGAGCACCGCACCGCCCGCCGCGAGGCTTCCATCGCCGCGGGGATGAACAACCCGGCGAACCTGTACCTGATCGCCCGGCAGTGCCTCGCGTGCCACACGACGCCCAACGAAGAGCTGGTGAACGTCGGCGGGCACAACGCGGGGAGCGCCGGCTTTGAGCTCGTGGCTTGGTCGCAGGGCAGGGTGCGGCACAACTTCCAGCGTGGCGCCGCCGGTGAGAACGCCCCCAGCTCGCTGGCGCGGGTGCGTGTGATGTACGTCGTCGGCGCGCTGGCGGACCTCGAAGCGAGCCTGCGAGCCGTCGCCAAGGCGACCTCCGCCGACACGTTCGGCAGGGCGGCCGCCACGCGCGCCGCGGTCGTCAAGCAACGGCTGTGGGAGGTCCAGCGGAAGATCGATTCGCCGGTCCTGCGCGACGCCCTGGATGCCGTCTCCGAACTCACGCTCACGCTCGGCAACGCGGACGCCATCAACGGCGCCGCCGACCAGATCGGCCGCGTCGCCTTCCGCTTCGCCGAGGGCGTCGACGGCGCCAGGCTGGCCGCGATCGACCCGCTGCTCCCGCCGCCAAGCACGTACAAGTACTGAGTGCGCCGGCCGTTGTCGCTGGACAGCGGTCGGCAACGAGCGACTGCCGCCTGCGCAACACCCATCGCCACCCGGCCACGGCAATGACCGCGATCACCCGACCAACCCGATGGAGCGAGCCCTTCGGCGAAGGCATGGCAGCCGACGTAGCGGCGCGGCTGCTGGCGGTCGAGCCGTTCCGGTCGATGGACCCCGCGGCGTTCCCGCCGAAACTGCCGCTGCGTGACTTGCTCGCCGGTGACACGCGGATCGTCAAGTACCAGCCGGGCGACGTCATCCTGCTCGAGGGTGACTACGGCAACAGCGCGTTCCTGCTGCTGCACGGGACAGCGCGTGCTGCGCTCGAGCGACTCGAAGGGGTCAGCGAGTCGGCAAAGCCGAGCCTCGTGTCGAAGATCGTGAGGTCGGTTGCGCAGTCGCTGGCCTTCCACCGCGTCCCCGAGGTCCGCCGCCCCGCCCAGATCCACCCCGGCGCCGGTGGCCCGCTCGCGGCGCGCGGCGAGCGCGACACGACACGGCTCTTCCTGCAAGACGTGCCGGGGGTGCTCGACGCCTCGCAGACCGCCGTGCTCCGCGCGGGCGAGGTGTTCGGCGAGGTGGCCGCCCTGTCGCGGACGCCCGGCGTGGCGACGATCTTCGCCGAGACGGAGGTCGTCGCCCTCGAGATCCGCTGGCAGGGGCTGCGGGACCTGATGCGGTACGCCCCGGCGTTCTCGGAGCACATCCACCGCCTGTACCGCGAGAACAGCCTCGCCGCGCACCTGCGCGAGACGCCGCTGCTGTCCGGCCTAAGCGAGCAGGAGCTGACCGAAGTCGCGGCCGCCACGCGGTTCCAAACGCACGGCAACTTTGACTGGCACGCCGAGCTGCCCGGGTCTTCGGGCGACGTGGCCGACGGCGACGAGACCCTGTTCGAGCGGATTGCCCGCGAGCCGGTCGTCGCCGAGGAGGGGCAGCCGCCCCCCGGGCTTCTGCTGGTGCGGAGCGGCTTCGCCCGCGTGAGCCGCCGTCGCGGCGACGGCCACCAGACGACCGCCTACCTGGGCAAGGGCCAGGCTTTCGGCGCCGCGGAGCTGGCGGCGACCCTGCTCGAAGGCCAACCGGCGCCGCTCACGCATTCGCTGCGCGCGGTTGGATACGTCGACTTGTTGCGGATCCCGACGGAGGTTGCGCTTGAGCTGATCCTGCCGAAGCTCGGCCCGGAGAGCCTGCTTGAACTGGCATCGGACACCGACGCGGCCTTGCCCGCGCGGACGCTCGACTACCTCGTCGACCGCCGGCTGAACAACGGCACACAGGCGATGGTCATCGACCTCGACCGCTGCACGCGTTGTGACGACTGCGTTCGGGCGTGCGCTCAAACCCACGACGGCAACCCCCGATTCGTCCGCCAGGGCCCGACGCACGACCACCTACAATTCGCCAATGCCTGCCTGCAATGCGTCGACCCGGTCTGCATGATCGGCTGCCCGACCGGCGCCATTCATCGCGACGGCGAGACCGGCGTCGTGCGGATCAACGAGCCGACTTGCGTCGGCTGCTCGACATGCGCCAACAGCTGCCCGTACCAGAATATCCGCATGGTCGACGTCCGCGAGCCGGGCGGCGCGATCGTCGTCGACGAGTCTTCCGGGTTGCCGATCATCAAGGCGACGAAGTGCGACCTGTGCGCCGACCAACTCGGCGGCCCCGCCTGCCAGCGGGCCTGCCCGCACGACGCGTTGGTGCGGATCGACGTCGCGGAGATCACCCCGCTGGCCGAATGGATGGAGACCGGCCCCGCCGACGCGGCGGTGGACGACCCCGCCACTGAGCCGGGGGCGGCGCACGAATGACGAGACGCCGCACCAAACGTCGGGTGACCAACGCCGCGGTACTCGCGGTCGGGGTGGCTGCGCTCTGGTGGGTGGTCCAAGCGATGGACGCCCGGTTGGTCTGCGCCCCCTATTGGACCGGCTACGCCTTGCTCGCCGTGCTGGTGGTGCTGGCCGTCTACAACGCCCGCAAGAAGTTCGCGTCGCTGCCGCTCGGGTCGGGAGCGGCGTGGCTGCAGCTGCACCTGTACCTCGGCGCCGGGTCGGCGGTGCTGCTGCTGGTCCACACCGGCGGCCGCTGGCCGAACGGCTGGCTCGAGGGGTTCCTCGCCGCGGTCTACTGGCTCACGTTCGTCAGCGGCGTCGTCGGCCTCTACCTGACCCGGGCGATCCCGCGCCAGCTTGCGCGGACGTCCGAGGAGTTCGTCTACGAACGCATCCCGCGGCTCCGGCGCGAGGTGCTCGCCAAGTCGCGATCGGTGGTGCTCCAAGCGGCGGGCGACGCCGGCGCGACCACGCTGGCCGACTTCTACACCAGCCGCATCGACCCTTACCTCGCCGAGTCGCGGGGCGGCGTCTACACGATGCGGCCCTCGAGCAGCATGCGTCGCGCGTTGATGCGTGAGCTGGCCGATCTCAAGCGCTTCCTCGACCAGGCGGAACTGGTCGCCAGCGAGAAGCTGTTTGCGCTGGTGCGGAAGAAGGACGACCTCGACTTCCACGAGTCCCGGCAGTCGCTGCTCAAGCGGTGGCTGTTCGTTCACATAACGCTGACCTGCCTGGTGCTGGTGGCTTCGGTCGCCCACGGGCTGCTGGCGTTGTCGATGCGCGGGGGGCCGGGGTGAGGCGCCTGTTCCGCAACGAGAACCACGACGAGGTCGAGTACGATCGGCCGAGCCTGCCATGGGTTTGTGGGCACGCGGCCGAGGGATGCCCCTGCCCGCTGGGCCCGACCCGCCGAGGGCGATGCCCCGAGGCGCCCGAGTGCGTGCCCGCCCGAGTGGGGGACGCATGGCAGTGTACCCGGCCGGCAAGCCGGGGGGGCCCGTGCGACCAAGCCGACGAAGGGTTTGACGACAGCTTGGGCGGCAGCGGGCCGACGCCCGACGGCCAGTGCTGCCGCGTCAACCGCTGCCGACCGACCCACAGCCTCCGCGTTCGGCGGGGCCGGATCGCGGCGGGCGCGGCGCTGTTCAGCCTTGGCTTGTTGCTCTTCCTGCTGGGCTCGCCCTGGCGGAACGACGTGCTTGCGCCGGGCGGTTTGACCCAAGCCCACGCCCGGCTCCTGTCGCCAGCAAAGGACCCCAATCGCTGCGCGGCCTGCCACCCAGGCGGCGTTGACGCGGTGCTGGGCGTTGCGCCGGCGGACAAGCTGCACACCACGCAGTCGCAGTTGTGCGTCGCTTGTCACGAGTCGCTGATCGACCCGCAACTCGCGCTTGCCGCACACGGCTTGCCCGAGGCGGAACTCCGCCGACGCGGCGACGCGGCGCTCCAGCAAGTGGCGGCAATTGGGCTGCCGGACGGTGTAGGCAACGACCAGGGCGTCGCCTGCGCCGTCTGCCACCAAGAGCACCACGGGCCCGGGCACAGCCTGACCGCCATCACCAACCAGCGGTGCCAAGCGTGCCACGCCGAACGCTACGACAGCTTCGCCGGCGATCACCCCGACTTTGGCAACTGGCCTTACCAGCGGCGGACGCGGATCAACTTCGACCACAACACGCACGCGTCCAAGCACTACGCCGCCGCCGGCGAGGCGTTTGACTGCGCGGGCTGTCACCAGGACGCGCCCGGTCGAGACACGAAGCTGCTGGTTGGCTACACGCAGGGCTGCGCCCGCTGTCACGACAAAGGGATCCAGGCGAGCCGGGGCGAAGGTCTGGCGGTGCTCGCGTTGCCAACGCTCGACCGCGCCGCGATCACGGCAGCAGGCGAGGCGTTGGGCCCCTGGCCCCAGGCTGCCACCGGAGACTACGACGGAGAGCTGCCAGCGATTTCCAAACTGCTGCTAGCGGCCGACCCCGCCGCCCGCGCGGCGCTCGATCGCTTGGGCGCCGACTTCTCGTTCTTCGATCTTGATCCCGATTCCACCGCCGATGGTAGAGACGCCGCCACACTCGCCGAGTCGCTCCGCAACCTGCTGGCGGAGCCGCCGCGTGGCGGGCACGGGGCTCTGCTGAAGCGAGCCGCGTCACTCGCTACGATCGATGCCCCTGGGGACCTAGCCGGGAGTCTGCCGATCGTCATGGTCCAGGCCGCCCGCGCCCGCTGGTTCGGCTCCGCCGCGACCGCCTCGCCGGCCGTGTCGGCATTCGAGAAGGCGGAGCGCCAGCCCGCCGGCGGCTGGCTGATCGACGACGCGGGGCTCGCGTTGCGGTACGTCCCGCGGGGCCACGGCGACCCCCTGCTGCGGGCGTGGATCGACCTCGCGGCATCGCTCGACGGCGATGACGCCGACCTCGGCGCCGCGGCGCTCGCGGAGCTCGCCGGGCCGAAGTCGGTCGGCCAGTGCGCGACGTGCCACAGCCTTGAGTCCCGCGGCCCGTCTCTCGCGCGCGACTTCAGCGGCGCCCCCGGCGGCGGGGCATTCGTCAACTGGCGGGCGTACGACGCCCGCGACGCCCGGCGGTCGTTCACACGCTTCTCGCACCGGCCGCACGTCACGCAGCCCGAGCTGGCCGACTGCTCACACTGCCACAGTCTGGACCCGTCGGCGGGTCCGCAGGGCGGGGCCTACGCGTCGCTCGACCCGCGCGACTTCGTCGTTCAATTCCGACCGCTCTCGAAGGCCGCCTGCACCGGTTGCCACAAGCCGAACGCCGCAGGCGTTGGCTGCGCGCAGTGCCACCACTACCACATCCAACCGCCCACGCATCTGGGCGACGACTTCGCGCTGCTTCCCCGCCCGTCGCGGGCCGAGTCCGACAGCGTCAGCCTCCCCAAGAGACAGCCTCGCTGAAAGCCCCGTTGATGATTCGAATGATAGAAGGTTGGTTTTTCGCGCTCGCGATGGTCTTGCTGCGGGCGACCTGCCGCGTGGCGATCCATGGGGCGGACCCACGCGTCGCGCTCAACGCCGCGTCGGCGCCGTACGTCTACTCAATCCTGCACGCCCAGCAGGTCGCCGCCGCGATCAACCGGGAGAAGGGGACCGCGGCCATGGTGTCGCAGTCGGCCGACGGGCAGCTCTTGATGGCCGGCTTCTGGGCGCTAGGGATCCGCCCCGTGCGGGGGTCGAGCCGCGGCAAGTCCCGCGACAAGGGTGGCCTGCTCGCAATCGACACGATGATCCGGCACGTGCGTGGCGGCCGGCCGGCGCTGATCGCCGTGGATGGCCCGCGTGGCCCCCGCAACCGGGTGCGCAAAGGCATCGCCGTGCTGTCCCGGCAGTCGGGCGGCGCCGTGCTGAATGTCGTCCTCGTCCCGACGCGGCGGTGGGTGCTCGGCGGCGCGTGGGACCGCATGCAGATCCCCAAGCCGTTCTGCCGCATCGACGCCTACTTCGCAAAGCCGCTTACTCCGGAGCAAGACGAATCGGTCGAAGCGTACCGCGGGCGGATCGAGGCGTCGCTGAACGACCTCGAGCGCGAGCACGACCCGAGCCAAGCGCCACCGGCCGCCGTCAGAACTTCCAGCGGTACTCGACCCGGACGCCCATGATGTCGCGGGCGTCTTCGGTGAAGCCGTGCATGGCGTCAACGCGGATCAGGCGGGCCTCGTCCAGCGGCAACTGCCAGCGCACGCCGACGCCGTACTGGTTGCCGGGGGCGTTGCGCGTGGCGTCGTCGCCAAAGGCGTGCAGCACGGCGGCCTCGGCGATGAGCTGCTGGTCAAACGCCTCGCCCAGCAGGTCGACGCCCACCGCGGCGCCGGTCGTGTTGTTGGCGGTCGCGTCGAGCGTGGGGAAGCCGGTCAGCCCGTCGACCTGAAACAGGATGCCGGTGTTGAACAGCACGCCGCCGAACGCGGCCGCCCGGGCCAGCGGCTGCGGGCGGTCGAAGCCGGCCCAGAAGTTGACATACGGCACCACGGTGTACGGGTGCTTAGTTAAAAACGAGTTCTCGACGAGCAGCAGCACGCCGTCGGCCGTGCGGTCCGCCTTGGGCAGGTCTTGGCCCGCGTTGACGATCAAGCGGACCGAGTTCGACACCCGGTTTAGGTACCGCCGCGTGTAGCTGACGCCCACGTTGTGGTAGCCGCGGCCGACGCCGTGGCGGTCGTCGACAAACGCGTAGCCGACTTCGAGGTAGCCGCCGCGCGACTCGATGAACGCGGTCGCCCCGTAGAACTGCCCCGAGTGCGGCGCCTGGTCGAAGGCGTCCGACGACACCTGATCCAATGCCGCGAAGAAGGTGACGTCGAAGTTCGACCAATCGAAACGCGGGCTGTTGCGGGCCGGGATCGTCACCGCCGCGCCCCACGCCGTGTCGAGCGCCCACACGCCGTTTTGCAGCAGCAGCGGCACCAGGCCCGCCGTGAAGGGCAGGTCGAACGGCGCCTGCGTGTGCTCCCAGCCGCCGAGCATCTGCCCCAGGTCGCCCTCGAAGAAGAGCGTGTCGGTGTTGTCGTTGAAAAGCTCCAGCTCTTCGATGTACTTGCCGTTCTCGACCCGCATGAACTTGCCGGCGTCTTGGAAGGGGCCGACGAAAGCATGCAGCCGCTCGGTTGACGTGATCCAGTAGTCGACCTCCAGGTTTAGCCGGTGGGCGAGCACGTCGGCCTCTTGGGCGATGTTCGTGTTCTGGGCGTAGGCGACGCGGTAGTCGCCGTAGACGTAGAGCTTCGGCTGCACCAGGTTGGTTGGGCCGCACCACGTCTTCGATTCGGGAACGGGCCCCGTGTCGTAGAAGGGGACGCCGAGTTCCACCAGCGGCCGCTGCGTCGGCACGAGGCGCTTGTCTCCGTAGATGCCGAGCTCCTCGCACACGGAGTAGGGCCGGCAGTCGTAGTTAGGCCCGGGGCTGAAGTCCCGCGAATCGATCGGCGCCAGGCAGCCCCCGTTGCCGGGCGTCTCGGGCAGCCCGTGCAAGCCGTCGCTGGTCTCCAGCGGGGGCGGCGGCAGAAACCCAAACCTGCCCACCGCCGGTTGGAACGAAGACCCCGGCGTGCAAGGCGGCAGCCGCGTCGGCGGAGCGAACACCGCTTGCGTTGACGACAGGAACGATACCGGGGCAGCCGTGCCGATGCGCACGACAAGCAGCGATAGCATCAAGACAAGGAAGGCCGAAGGCCGACCGGTACCCCCCTCCCCCGGCACGGGGGAGGGGCCGGGCGAAGGGGCGCAGCGGGCGCCCGGCGCACCCCCTCCTTTGGCCCGTCCCCACGCGGCGCGACGGGGATACAGGTCGGCCTGCGGCCTTGCAGATTGGTAGAACTCAAACACCCTCACCCCCAGCCCCTGACTCCTCACTGCACCACGAACTCAACCGAGTACGGGTGGACATCCAAGATGCCCTCGTTCATCGCCCGCTGCATCTCGACCGTCGCCTCGCAGAAACGCATGAAGTAGATCGGCTCCGTCCGGTTGCGCATGCGGAAGCTCAGCCGGTAGCGGCCCGGCTTGGTGATCCGCTCGCCCGGCACGGTGTACTTGACCCGCTTCGAACCGAGCGGCGGCATCGACCGGCTCTCCATCCGGATGAACGGCGGGTGGTTCAGCACGCTCACCGGCACGGCTCCGGGGCGGAGCTGCGGAAGCTGGTCGATGCTGATGTTCACCGGCAGGAAGAACTCGCGGTCGGTCCCCGTGGCGCCGGTGATGAGGAACATCGTCTGCAGGTTGAACAGCTGCGAGTCGAACGGCAGCCGCCCGCGCCGAACCTCGACCGAGTGGATGTCCGCCAAGTCGCCGTAGCGGTCGATGTAGCCGGTTTCCCAGACGCGGTGGCCGTCCGGGTCGATCAGCACGACGTTCGCCCAGAGCTGCGGCTGGGCGCCGAGCGACGCGGTCAGGATGTTGTGGCCCTCGTTGATGTTGGTCACGATGTAGTCGAATTTAAGGTCACGCCCGCGGACCGGTTGGTGGCGGAAGTAGGGCCCGGTGACCTTCGTGCCGTTCTCCATCACCTCTTTGCGGATCGCCCGCTTCTCGCCGAGCCGGGCGATGTTGTCATCGATAATCTCTCGCGCGTCGCAGCGGTCGTCGGACTCCTTCCACACGTCGGGGAAGGTTGGGTTGATGCGTCCGTCGGCGACGGCGTCCTCGAAGTCGTCGGTCCCCCAGCCGGCCCGCCAGTCGAAGAGCAGCCACTGGTCAACCCGCCAGCGGTTGCCGTCCTTGTGGAAGGGAAAGACGCCCGGGTGGGCGATCGAGTATCCCGGGCCGTAGAAGACGTGGTTGGCGTGCCGCCGATGGTCGTTGACGGTCTTGCCGCCGACCTCGGCGATGGGGCCGATCTCGTAGGGGCTCGCCACGCCGGGGATGGCGCCCATGTGGCAGTGCTGGCAGGTGACCCCTTTCTTACAAGCCGGCGACGCGCGGTACTGCTCCCACACGACTTCGAGCTTAATACCCGGGTGGACCGCCACTTGGTGGCAGGTGGTGCAGAACTCGGCCTCCGAGAGGTGCTTGAAGAACCGCCCCTCGGTGTGGATCGGCTGCCCGGCGCCCTTGTCCTTGGGTGACGTCTTGACCTTGTAACTCCCCTTGTCGGCGATCGCCCGCGCGACGCCCTCGCCGCCAACCCCGCCGTACACGGGGGCGTATACGTCGCCCGGCACGATCCGCCGCTCGCCGTTGGTCTTCGAGTAGACCTCGTTCACCCGGTGGCAGGCGATGCACGTCACGCCCTCACGCGCCACCTCCGGCATATCCCACAGCGGCGTGTCGCGGGGGATGCTCATCTCGACCGACGTCGGCGAGTGGCACCGCATGCAGAAGTAGCCGACCGTGCCGCGGCTGACGTCCACGATCTTCTGCTCGAACTTGTGGAACATCGGCGAGACGAACGCGTAGGCGTGGCTCGACATGCTCCACTCTTCGTACTGCTTCTTGTGGCACTTCGCGCACGCGCGTGCCGACGGGTAGCAGTTCTCGGCGAACAACTCGGCGTGCGACTCGTCCGCCCTCTTCTGCTCAGCCGGTGTGAGTTGCCTGCCCGTCGTGGCGTGCATCGCCGGCGGGGTCGGCGACACAGGGGGAAGGGGCTTCGGCGGCAGCGGGTCCGCCGGCGGCTTGGCGACCGGCTCGCGGAAGAGCGGCTCCGGCGGCTTGGCCGCGGGAGCCGGCTTGGGCGCCGTGAACAGCGGCGCCGGCGGCGTTGGTGCGTCCGATTGCGGGGCGGCGGCGCCGATCGGCGGCTGGTCACCGCGCCGCGCCCTGACTTCGGGTTCGGCTTTACCCGTTGACGGCTCTGTGGGCAGCTTCTTCGGCGTTGGCGGAACCGGCGTGTTTCGAGTATCAGGGCCGGTCACGGAAACGCCCGACTCGTCGGGCGGCGGCGACTGGAACTCGAGCATCGGCGCCGCCGCGGCAGGTGGCTCGACAACCAGCAGCCGCGCAGCAGGCTCGGTCGATTCTCGCCCGGGCGTCGGCAGCATGCCGGGCATTGGCGCCGGCAGCAGTGGATCGACTAAGGGAACTGAAGGCGGCTCGATCGGCGTTGGCTCTGCCGGCGGCGGCGTGGCGGCCGAGAGTGGCTCTGCCGGCAGGCGTAGCGAACGATCCTTGGGCGTCGCCTGCGGCATCGTTTGATCGACCGGTGTCCCTTCAACGGCGTCATCGGCGCGGGAGTCTTCAACGGACGCCCCCTCGACAGTTGACTCCGTTGGGCTCGCGACAAACTCGATGGGGTCCTCCCCGATCGGCTCCTTTTTTACCTGACCTGCTCGCTGGTCTTCGTCTGCCCACCACCGTTCCGGTTCGACGAGCCACTGGCCGGCCGGCTCGCGCGCGGCGGTCAGGCGGTGCGCAGGGGCGACCCGCGTGAAGGCCGCCCGCAACTCGGCCGGCATCTGTTCGAGCGACTGGGGGCAGGCCATCGCCAACAGCCGGGCCTCTTTGTCCGAGAGGGCGTGCGAAGCGAGGGGCGCGGACGGGGAAAGCGGCCCCGTTGCCAACGGGGCCGCCGAGCAAGGCGAATCCACGAGAGCCGGCGGCTCCGCGGCGCCGCCAGAGGCGTCGCGTCCAACGAGCTGCGCAACCCTTGCGCAGGCAACCAGCGCAAGCGCCGCCAGCACCACCAGGGCGCGGCGGCCTTGCGTCGTTCTAGTCGGGCTGTCGTTGGCTTCCATGCCGTTGATGCGCGAAGGCTTGTCTCGTTGCGGCGTGCATCCTGCCCGCCGCTGCTTGTCGGCTGTGCGTTGTGTGCTCGGCGCGATCCGGTCAAGACGCCCGCGCCTAGCACACCCCGCAACGTCATCGAACCCGTACGACCGCCGACAGCGGCATTCTGCGACCGCTGGGCAAAGTTGCCCGAGGCTACGCAATCGGGCGGCATTGCGCCATCGAAAGACTTTGCCACCCGCTGCTGTCGTTAGGGCGATCGGATGCTAGTGCGGGCTTGCCCGCTGGCAAGATGCCCGCGGTCGGCGGGTCGAGGTAGGCGGCTAGTAGCCAAGGAAGGGCGCCGGGAGGAGGAACGCGTGCTGTTCGTAAAGGCTGGCTACGCCGTGCCAGGATGCGTAGCGAGTGAGAAACACGATGAGCGAATACGCCACGCCCAAGGGCGCGAGGACGCCGATGAGGGTGGCGAGCCAAAGCGTCGTCCGCCACCACCGCTTTGGTGTCCGCTCGGCGCGAGCCACCGCCCAGCCTGCTAGCAGACGCGCCGGCCAGGCCGAGGCGACGAACAGCAGGCTGGGGAGCCACGCCGCCTCGCGGGGGACAAGCTCAACCTTGAGCACGTAAAGCGGCGCCGCGAGAAGCAGCGTTGCCGAGACCGCCGCCGCGTGCAGCAGCGGCGCCCGCGAATAGCCCGACCAGACGGCCCGGAAGTTGAAGCCCGCGCGCCAGCGGCCGGTCGCGGCGAGGCGTGCTTGCAGCAGCGGAAGGTGAACCACAACTGCCGCCAGCAGGACCGCGCCGAGCAGCCCGAGCCCAGGCGTGCGGGCGCCGGCGGCGAGCAGCGTGGTTGGCAAGGCGAGCAAGGCAAAACCCGCGACGAAGCCCTTCAAGCCGAGCCAGAAGTAGTGGGGCAACTGCAGCTCGGCGACGCGTCGCCAAGCCATCGACCCGGCTTTGCTGAAGCCGCCGGGCGCGGTGACTTCGCGGAGGAACCTGATCGGTCGCGGCCACAAGAAGTGCCGCAGCCGGCCGCCCCGCCAGGCAGCCGCGGCCGTGTGCAGAACAATCCAGCTACAGACCACGAGCAGGACGCCCCGCAGCCTTTGGGCCTGATCACCGGCGGGGGCGATCAACCCGGCGTCGATCGCCAGCCCGCCAATCAGCCTCGGCGCCAGCAGCATCAGCCACGCCATCAGGGCGACCGACCCCCACCGCGCCGCCTTGGCGTGGCCAACGAAACCGAGGCCCAGCCGCCCCGTCCGCGCAACCCGTCCGCTGACCTCGAGCAAGTAGCCGAGGCTTAGCAACTGAAGCAACGGGAAGGTCGCGAGCAAGGACAGGACCGCCCACAGCGCGCATCCACCGAAGGCAAAATCGGCGGTCCGCGCGACGACACGGCCGACGGAGGCGATGGCGCCACGGAGCCGTCGGCCGTCCTCCCCAGGTCGGCCACCGGCCGCCGGAACCTCGGCGTGAGCGAGGGGTTTCGTGAAGAGCGGTTCCGAGGCGGCGTGCGCTGCCGCGTTTTCGACCGCGGCGTTGCGTAGGTCACTCGGCGGCGGGCCGTCGCTCACCAGCTTTTCTTGCACTTTGTTTTCTTGCACATTGATGGCCCCGCGTGCCAAGACCTCCCCAAGGAGGAGTTCGCATCGGCGAAGGACTCCTTGGAATGAAACCCAAACGAACCACAAGAGTATCGCAAGCTGCCATGGCACGATTACCGCGGCTGTTGTTCGTTCTCGTCGGCATCGCCGCCACGGCGTTGGCGATGGCCGGGCGGCACAGCCGTGACCCGTTGCGGCAGCCGGCGCCGCGTCGCAGCGATGGTCGCCCGCGTGACGCGGAGTTTGCCGCGACGGTCGAACTGCTCAACGCGGCGTTGCGTAGCGAGTGGCAAGCCGCGCCGACAGCCGAGCCCGCCGACGACCTGACCGTGGCTCGGCGTTTGTCGCTCGCGTTGGTTGGCGTGACGCCCTCGCTCGAAGAGGTCCGGCGGCTGGAAGGCTGGCCCGCCGATGAGCGGATCGACCGCCACGTCGACCGGCTGCTCGCCGATCGCCGGGCGGCGGACTACCTCGCCGAGCGCCTGGCTCGCGCGCTGGTGGGCGACGAGAACGGCCCCTTCTTGCTCTTCCGCCGCCGCCGGTTTGTCAGCTGGATCGCGGACACACTCCACGAGAGTTCACGCTACGACCGGCTTATCCACAGCGTGCTCACCGGCGAAGGGGTTTGGACCGACCGGCCCGAGGTGAACTTCGTCACGGCGACGGTGGAGAACGCCACGGGTCAGCCCGACCCCGACAAGCTGGCGGTCCGCGTCAGCCGGGCGATGCTCGGCGTACGGCTCGACTGCGCGCAGTGCCACGACCACCCGTTCGACGAGCGGTGGAAGCAGTCCGACTTCGAAGGGCTCGCCGCGTTTTTCGGCGCCACCGGCTTCAGCGCCAGCCGGTTCGGCGACGGGGAGGCGGCTTTGCGGGGCGTGGCGGACTTCGCCGAGCCGTACTCCGTCGAAGACCGCAGCACGGGTAAGCCACGCGTCGTGGCGCCCCGCCCGCCGTTTCAGGCAGAGCTGGCCGGCGACGCCGGTCGGCCTCGTGAACGCTTGGCGGCGTGGGTCACTCACCCCAACAACCGGGCGTTCGCCCGCGCAACGGTGAACCGATTTTGGGCGCTGCTCGTCGGCGAGCCGCTGGTCGAGCCGCTAGACGACCTGCCGCTGGACGCGCCGGTCGCGGGGCTCGACGAGCTGGCCGACGCGTTTATTGCGTCGGGATACGACTGGCGACAACTCGTGCGGACCATCGCGGCGAGCGACTTCTACCGGCTCCAGAGCCGCGGCCCCGACGGCGCCATTGTCTTCCCCGTAACGCGGCTCCGCGGCGAGCAGGTCGCCGGAGCCATCGCCCAGTCGTCGCAGCTCACGACGATCGACAGCCAATCGCATATCCTCATCAAGATCATCCGCGGGGCGACCCAAGGCAGCTTCCTGCGGCGCTACGGCGACGCCGGCTCGCAGGAGATGGAGCCGGCCGCCGGCGCCGTCTCGCAGTTCCTGCTGATGATGAACGGCGACGCAATCGATGAGCGTACCCGGCCGAACCTAGTTACCAACGCCGCGACGCGGATCGCCACGCTCGCCCCCGACGACGCGGCCGCCGTCGAGGCGGCGTACCTGGCGACCCTCACACGCCGACCGACCTCCGCCGAGCGGGAGCACTTCGTCCGGCAGCTCGCGGGCACAGAAGGCGAACCGCGCGCCCAACTGCTGGGCGACCTCTATTGGGCGTTGATCAACTCGACGGAGTTCTCATGGAACCATTGACCGGCGAACCATTGACCACCGCCCACGCAAGGCTCCACCGCCGCGACGCGCTCCGCCTTGCCGGGCTCGGCGGCGCCGCGTGGCTCACCGGCGCAGCGGGGCGGCTCGCCGAGGCCGCCGAGTCGCGCTCCCGCCGCGACCCGGCCGGTTCGATCATCCTGCTCTGGCTGGTCGGCGGGCCGAGCCAGCTGGAGACGTTCGACCCCCACCCCGGCGCCAAGGTTTCCGCGGGCACGCAAGCGATCGGGACCGCCGCCCCCGGCGTGCAGCTCGCCGAAGGCTTCCAGCGATTGGCGGAGCAGATGAACGAGGTTTCGCTTGTCCGCAACCTCGTTAGCAAAGAGGGCGACCACGAGCGTGGGCTCTACCACGCGAAGACTGGCTACCGGCTGAACCCCACGCTCACGCACCCCTCGGTAGGCGCGGTGGTCTGCCACGGGCTGCGAGACCCGGGCGCTGAGATCCCAAGGCACGTCTCGATCCTGCCAGCGGGAACGGGCAAGTTCGCCGCGGGGTGGGGCGGGCTCCTGGGGCCGCAGCTCAATGCCTTTCAGGTGGGCGACCCCGCCGGCGGGTTGCCCGATGTGGCAGCGCGTGTCTCCGAGGCACGCGATGCCCGCCGCATGGCGAACCTCGATGTCATCGAGAACGCGTTCGCCCGCGGGCGAGCCGAACGCACCGCCAAGACCCGGCATTCCGAGATGATGGCTCAGGCTCGGCGGATGATGACCAGTCAGCAGCTCGCGGCGTTCGATGTCTCCCAGGAGCCCGCCGCGGTGCGCGCCAGCTACGGCGACACGCCCTTTGGGCGTGGCTGCCTCGCCGCTCGGCGGCTGGTCGAGTCGGGTGTGCGGTGCGTGGAAGTGACGCTCGGCGGTTGGGACAGCCACGTCGACAACCGGGGCGTCCACACCAACTTGATCGGCACGCTCGACCCCGCGTTCGCCACGCTCATCGCCGACCTGAAGGACCGCGACCTGCTCGGCTCGACCGTTGTCATGTGCGGTGGCGAGTTCGGCCGCACGCCGGCACTTAACCGGCTCGAGGGCCGAGACCACTGGCCGCACAACTTCGCCTGGGCGCTCGCGGGCGGAGGCGTCGCGGGCGGACGGGTCGTGGGCGAGAGCGACCCCGCCGGCGGCCGCCCCGCAGCCGGCGCGGCGACGACCGGCGTCGCCGACTTGCACTCGACCGCACTCGCGGCGCTGGGCATCAACCCCGCCGAGGAGGTCATGGCGCCGTCGGGCCGACCCTTAAAACTGAGCGAGGGCCGGCCGCTGCGGGGATTACTCAGCTGAGGCGCAGCGCTTGGCCCCCGGTTGGCGTCCTGAGTGTTCTTGGCGCGAGCACGAACAGAATCGCCCTTGTGCCTCCTCCGCCAGCCGGTCTGTGCGGCTGCCTAGGCGGCCTGCCGCTGGCGGTTTACGATGCGTGCCCGCGCCACCAATCCAGCGGGCGGAGCCGCATCGATGGAAACAGCCGAGAAAGTGAACAGCCCCGAAGGGCCGCGATGGTCCGTCCTCTCGCGGGCCGAGCGCCGCGTCTTGGGCGTGCTTGTCGAGAAGGCGAAGACGACGCCTGACAACTACCCTCTTTCGCTCAACTCGCTGCGTAGCGGATGCAACCAAAAGAGCAACCGTTTCCCCCAGATGGAGCTCGAAGAGCTCCACGTGGAAGAGGCGATCGACAAGCTCCGGCAGCGAAAAGCGGTTGCGATTATCCAGGGAGACGCGCGCGTCGAGAAGTACCGCCACTTGGCGTACGACTGGCTTGGTGTTGATAAGGTCGAGCTCGCGGTGATGGCGGAGCTGCTGCTCCGCGGGGCCCAGACGGTCGGTGAGCTGCGGGGCAGGGCCGCCCGCATGGAGCCGATCAAGGGGATGAGCGAACTCGCCCCGGTGCTCGACGCGCTTGTTCAGAAGCAACTCGTGATCTACCTGACCCCGCCTGGGCGCGGCGCCGTGGTGACACACAACCTTTACGAGCCGAAGGAGCTCGAAAAGGTCCGCCGTGAGCATGGCGGAGGAGTGGTCGCCCCGCCGGCGCCTCAAGAGGCGCCGGCATCGCCAGCCGCAGCCGCATCGCCAGCCGTCGCCGCCCCTTCTCTGTCTCCCCAGCCTGGGAACTCGATCGAATGGCGCGCAGAGCTGGCAGCGCTGCGCGCCGAGTTTCAGGAGCGGCTCAGCGGTATGCAGTCGGAGATCGACGAATTGCGTGACCGGATCAGCGGCTAAAGGGCGTGTTAGAATGGCGCGGCTTGCGGTTCCCCCTCCGCCGCCCTGCCGGCTCTCGACGCTACCCTTTGGACGACCCACGGGAAGCCCTCCGCCTATGGCGCCGATCGTCGAGCGAATCCGCCGCCACTTCCTCTGGTTGCTGCTCGGCGCCTACGCCCTCGCGGCCCTTCTGCCGGGGCCCGGCGCCGAGATCGCCCGCTTCGATCTCGGCGTTCGGCTCGGTGTGGGCGCCCGCATCACGGCGCCGCTGATGATGGTTGCCGTGCTGCTGTTCTTGGCCGCCATGGCTGTTGAGGTCCGCGAGCTGCGGGTGCTGCTCCAGCGTCCTCTGCTGTGGCTGACGGCGGTCGCCTGCGTGTGGCTTGGGCCCGTCGCGGCAGTGGGCGTGGCGGGTTGGGTGCTGCCGGCCGTGGCGAGTGAGTCGGCCGCCGGCATGCTGCTGGGGATGACCCTCGTCGCCGCGATGCCGGTCGCCAACTCGAGCGTGGCTTGGACGCAGCAGTCCGGCGGCTCGCTGCCGTGGAGCCTGGGCCTTGTCGTGCTCTCCATCCTGCTGACGCCCTGGGTGACGCCCCGGTTGTTGCACCTGTCGGGCGTGGCGTTGCTCAGCGACGAGCCCGAACTGATTGAACAAGCGACGCTCGCCTTCTCCGGAGCGCCCTTCATCGTCTGGGTCTTGCTACCCACCGCGGCCGGCTTGACAACGCGTCGGTTGCTTGGCCCCGCCTCGACCGACGAACTGACCTCAGGCCGTCTGCTGCTCAGCACGGCCATCCTGCTCGTGCTGAACTACGCGGCCGGTTCGCTAGCGTTGCGGGAGCAACCGACATTGGGCGAGCTCGCCGGCGCTCTGAT
>JBCCZD010000032.1:0-21565 GCA_039188275.1 Planctomycetota bacterium | reverse complement strand
GCTTGCGTTTTAGTTCGACGAGAACTCGTACACCAGCTGAGCCGGCGGCACCTTGGCGGCGATCTCGCCGAAGGCTTCAAGCATCTGGCCCTCCATCTCGGCGATGGTCGCCCCGCCGGGCACGCTGATGAAGACGCCGTCGCAGGCGTGGGCGATCGCCCGCATCAGGTCACGGTCGGCTCCGGAGCCGACGGCCATGGTGTGGACCGTGATGCCACGCTTGAAGCACTCGGTCGCCTCGTAGAAGGCGTACTTCTTCTTGCTGTCGGACGTGGAGTAGTCGCTGTTGCCGTCGCCGTCGTAGTCGGTCCAGTCGTCCCAGTCGAAGCCGGCGGGCATGCTCCAGTTGCTGGGCATGCGGTTCGCTCGCCCGTCGGTCATGAGGATCATGGTCGGCCGAGCGCCGTACCGGACGTGGCCCTCGTCGGAGGGGTCGTCCGCCTCGCCGACGAGCATCTCACGCCCTTTCAGGATGCCGTCGCCGATCCCGGTGTAGACGTCGTAGTGGCCGGCCTGGTGGCGCCGCTGGATGGTGTCGATCGCCGCGTAGTCGCTCGAGATCGGGTCGTCGGAGATGTCGATCGACACCTCGCCGTCGTAGTGGCTGTCCTCCCAAACGGCGTAGGCGCCGTAGCTCACGACGCCGATCTCATCGCCGAAGTCGAGGTCCGAGAGGAAGCCCAAGAAGAGCGAGGCGCCGTTCTTCACCGCGTGGAACGGGTAGTGCGGCGTCCGCCAGAGGTCCTCCGACTCGTTCCACTTCATCTGGTTGTTCTTCAACAGGTAGTCGAGCAGCGTTCGGAAGCCGTACTTCTTCTTGTACGGCCCGTTGAGGTCTTGGACGTACTCGATGTAGTCCTTCCACTTCTCGGCGCTGTCCTCTTCGCTCAGCATCGGCTTGGGTGTCCCGTCGCTATTGCGGCCCGATTGGGGGAAGCACCACTTGATCATGCCGGGCCACTTGGCGTGGCCGTTGCCGAACTTCTGGCCGAGATTGAGCTGGTTGAAGACGTCGTCAACGTCGGAGCTCTCGATGTAAGTCCCCTCGTACGTCCGGATCTCGCCAAACCTCGAGGTCCATTTGTTACGCGTCGGCGACAGCCCGGGCCATTTGACCTTCGATGCGCGGAGCTCGTCCCAGCACCGGTCCAGCCCGGCTTCGACATCGGCCTGCGGGAAGGTCCCGATGGCGCTCAGCTCGGTGTCGTCGCTCATCGATCCGGAGAAGTCGAGGACGAGGACGAGGTCCCGAGCTTCGACAAAGGCGGTGGCGCTGGTGGCGATGGGGACGCTCTCGCGCCCGACGGCCCACCCGAAGGCCAAGGGCAACTCGCCGTCGGGGGACTCGAGGTCGTCGGCGTTGTCGCGGCGGGCGACGACGCGCACCACGTTGTAGGGGGACGAACCCCACTCGATGGGCCAGCTGTCGGTCGCGTCGTCGTAGCGCCGGCGGCCGAAGAAGACGTCGGTTTCCGCGTTGACGTAGACGCCGTTCGCGTCGGCGACGTCGGCGGCCATCTGGCGTGCCGCGGCGACGGCGATTGAGTTGGCGTCGATCGCCGCGGAGCCCTCGCCCTGCCCGGCGGCGTGGATCGCCGCGGTGATCTCTTGCGACGCCGCTAGCGCCGCGGCGTCGACCGCGTTCTGCATCTCGGTCTCGGTCAGCACGATCCGGCCCGAGTCGACCGACATCGCCACGAAGGCGAACAACGCGATGAGCATGAAGCCCGTCAGCACGACGACCACGCCGCGTCGATCACGCGGCGGGGCGGTTGCCAGCAGGCGGCGGGTGTTGGTGGGCTGAGTCATGTCGGTCTCCCGCGGCGGCCGGTCGGCGGGCGTGCGCGGAGGGGGCTCGCCGGTTGGCCTAAGGAAAGGGCGTGGTTCGCGGCTATTGCGAGCGGCGGGCGGCTAATCGGAGATCGTCGCCCGGCCGTTTCGGAAGGTAACGGCGCCGGTCAAGGCGTAGTCGCTGCCCGCTTCGACCGACGTGTAGCTGATCTTCGAGTAGTCGATCGACACCCGCACCTCGAACAGCTTCAGGTCGTTCGCGGGGTCGTCGATCACGAAGTCCAGGTCGGGGTCGTCCGCGTGCTTCAGCTCGACGACGATGTCGTCGCGCTCATAGCCGTTGGACTCCATGAAGGTCTTGATGTCCTCGGTCATCTTGTCGTTGGCCGACATGCCCTCGGGCACCAGACCCTCGCGGTCCATCGAGGCGAAGCGCGCCCCCTCGCGGGCGGCGGTCTCTAGCAGGTTCTGTGTCTCGTACATCCGGTTCACCTCGATGACCCCCATCATCAGGGCCAGCAAGACCGGCGCGACAAACGCGAACTCAACCGCCACGGCGCCTTGTCGATCGCTGCTGCGTTGATTCTTCATGGGACGCTCCGAGGAGCCGTGGTTCCGGTTGGCAGAAAAAACCGCGGGACGGGTCTTGCTTCATTCGTGACGCATGAACGCTTGACCGGCGAGCACGACGCCCTCCATAAACGGCATGGGAAGCAACGCGATGTCGTTGTAGTTGACCCGGGCCCGGACGAGGTACAGCTGGCGGGGCTCGGCGTCGTTCAGCTCGATGTCGGGCATCGACTCGAATCCCTCGCCCGTCTCGGGAACGGCGCCGCCGTCGTCGAGGGACTGCCCGTTCTTGACGAAAACCGCGACGGCATTGACGTCGACCGCTGCGCCCAGCACCTGCCGGACGTGGGCCTCGACCTCGGCGGTTGTTCGGCCGTCGGTCGAGCCGAGCCGGGCCGCCGCGCGGGTCGAGCTGCGGAGCACGTTGTTGACCATCTGGGCGTGGCCGAACTCGATCAACGCGAACAGGAAGAACAGGAAGACCGGCAGCACGAAAGCCGCCTCGACAGCGGTCGTGCCCTTGCGTTCGCGTGCGTTGCGCAGTCGGCGGCGCATCGGGAGAACTCGGTCGATTAGGAGCCAAGTCGCCTGCCACATGAGCGCCAAATTAGCTCGGCGCGGCTGCGGGGCGGGAAAGGTGCGGGATGAGTCGGCGGGAAAAGGCGAGGCCAAGTCTTTCTGACCGCCTCTACCGGAAGACTAGCTCGCAAACCGCCCGGGCGCCGGCAAAATCTTCCCGCCGCCGGGCAAGACTTCAAGCAAAGCGGTAGGCCGCGTCAGCGCACCAAGCCGATCCCAACGCCGACGCCGACCAAGCCGCGGTCGGCAGAACTCCCGGCGGGGCCGCCAGCGCCGGTCCAGTTCTGGGCTTCGAAGAAGCCGCGGAGCACCGTCTGGCCGATCCCGCGGTTGCGGCGACGCTCGAGCCCCGCTTGGAACTCGGTGACGCCGAAGGTCCCGTTTTGGCCAGCGGAGTTGTCGCCGAACTGGAAAGACTGGCGGAGGTGGGCGATGCCGTCTACGCGCCCAAAGGCGGGGAAGCGGGCGTAGGCGCCGATCAGCGGGCCAATCGTATCAGTGTAGTTCTGGCCGCCCGCTTCACTGTACTCGGCCCAGCGGACGCCGCCGCCCAAGCCCCACTGACCCCGCCCGCCGAGCGGGAAGCGGCGCTGCAGCTCGAGGTCGAGCGTCTCGACGTTGAGCGGGCCTGCGGTGAGCGTCGTGTTGTACTCGAAGTACCGCGCCGCGATCCGGTAGCCTTGGTGACCGTTCAGACCGAGTTCGAACCGTGACCCGGTGCTAAAGCGGTTGCCGCCGTTGACGCCTTGCGAGTCGTGCGCCTGCAGCCACAGCGCCTCGATCGACGCGTCAAGGCTGTGCGTGGCAAGCCAGTTGCCCACGCCCCCGCCGCCGAGGCCGAGACCACCTACGCCGAAGCCGCCAAACAGACCCGACCCAGCGCTGCACCGGGGGCAGCCCCCGCCGATCACGCTGCCGCAACTGACGCAGGGCGTGGCGACGGGCGTTGGCGCCGGCCCGGCCTCGGTTGGCAAGACGGTCGAAGGAAACTGCAAGCCCAGCGTCGCGGGGGCCCCGCCGACCGGCTCGCCGATGACCTCCTCCAGCACGATGGGGTCGGGCAGCGGCTCCGCCTGGAACGCCGCTGCCACGACGCCGCCCGGCGGCAGGCGGGGCGTTGAGTCGATTGGTCCTACGAGCTTGTCGAGGTCCGCCGGCAGCAAGAGCTGCGACGCCAGCAACGTGCCGCCCGTGTCGTGCTTGACTTCGACGATGTAGCCGACGTAGCGACTCAGGTCGACGCCCGGCGTGGGCTCGACCAATCGCTGCATCACTCCGTGTTGGTCGGCGAGGCCATAGGGTGGGGCCCCGTCCTTAGGCGATGGGTTACGGACCAAGACGGCTTGCACGCCGCGGCCCGCCGGAGCGGTTTCGGATTCCGGCGCGGACGTGGTTGGCGCCGCGGCCCTGCCGGAAGCGGGCGTGCCCGGCGTGGCCGTTCGTGGCGCCTTCCACGGCTCCGCCGGCGGCGGGAACAACGCCTTCAGACCGCGCCACCCGGGTGGATTGGGGGGCGTCTGTGACTCGGCCGCCCGCGCAGCAAGGAACGACAGCAGAGCCGCCGCAATCAGCAGCGCGCGGGCCGGACGCATGATCGCTCCTCCCTTGTGGGGGCATCTTTCCGCGCCCAGGGGCGGCGCGGTCGGAAGGAGCGTTTACCAACGGCGCCGGCTACCAGCAAGAGCAACCCGCGGGGCGGGTGCTAGCGGGCTCAGCCGGGTCGCCGATCGCGTCAACGAGCAGAAGGGTAGTAGTGCGAGAAGTAGCGGAAGGCGCCCGGCGCGACGCCCGTCGGCGCCAAGTTTTGATTGCCTGTCGCGTTGAACGCCGATTGCGCGGCGATTGATTGCAGGCGGGAATTCATCTGCGCCGCTTCTCGGCGGACTTGCTCATTGAACCGCTGCTGCCGCTGCTGAGGGCGAACAAGCGTCTGGTAGGCCAACGCGTTGGCGTTCTCGTCGAAGCTCTCCGTAAACAATCCGAGGTAGGGGCTCACGGAGGGCCGGCGGCTGATATTCGAGAACGGCCGCTGTGCCGGGCGCTGTACAGGCCGCTGTGCCGGCCGCGATGGCGTGCGACGGTTGCCGAACCCGGCTGACCGGCGGTTGTCGAAAGACAGCGGGGCACGGACCCCGGCGCCGAACCCACCACCGACGTCGACTCCCTGACGACGGGCTTGGTTGATGTACAGGGAACTCGAGTAGCGCGCCGACGAGTTTTGCGCCCGCAGGCGGTTCAGTTCGAACTGATCTTGGGTTCGCTGACCGGATTGGGCAAGCGCCGAACCGCTACCAACAAACACCGCAAAGACCGATGCCAATACTGCGAGGTAGGCCGCGCTGCGGGAGGAGTTCGCCATGGCATTTAACCCTGGAGTCCGGTCAGAGGAACTTGCGTGGAGCGGCGGCTCTCGGCGAAGTGGCGCCTAGATAAATGGATCGTATCGCCCTCGGCGGTTATCGGCAACAAATGGCGGCCGCGACCAGTCACGCAGGCGGGGGGCGTCGAGCTTGCCAAACCCCGCGCCCGAAGCGTTCTAATCGCTACACCCCGCACCGCGGCGACTTGCGTCAAGCTTCTTGTGCCGGGCAAATAGCCGTGTTGCCGGATCGCCGGGCTTACCGATAAAGTGTACGTGGGTACACATTAAGGTGCCCGCCGCCGCCCCTACCAGTCACGGGATGCAAGCCAACATGGACGTCCCCCAGCTACTCGAACGCGTCCGGCGCCGCGACGACTACAGCGGACAGCTGGTCCACGTCGAGCACCTGCCCGCCCGCCCCGGCCAATACGCGGCGACCGGCGAGCCGATGCCCGAGTCTCTTCGGCGCCTGCTGGCCGGCCGTGGCGTCGAGCAGCTCTACACCCACCAAGTGACCGCACTCGAAGCGGCCCGAGCCGGGCAGGACTTGGTCGTTGTCACCGGGACGGCCAGCGGCAAGACGCTCTGCTACAACCTGCCCGTGCTTGAGGCTTCGCTGGCCGACCCACAGGCCCGTGCGCTCTACCTGTTTCCTACCAAGGCGCTCGCGCAAGACCAGCTCAAGGGCTTGCTCGAACTCGTGGCTGGCGACGACGCCGTCGCTAGGCAAGTTCGCCCCGGCGTTTACGACGGCGACACGCCGACCGCTCAGCGGCGGCGGATCCGCAACGAGGCGAACCTCGTCCTTACTAACCCCGACATGCTGCACGCGTCGATCCTCCCCTACCACCCGAAATGGGCGGCGTTGCTGGCCGACCTGAAGTACGTGGTCGTCGACGAGGTGCACAGCTACCGAGGCATCTTGGGCGCCCACGTCTCGGCAGTGATGCGGCGCCTGGCGCGGGTGTGCGAGCACTACGGCTCGCGGCCGACTTTCCTCGCAGCGAGCGCGACCATCGCCAACCCGGGCGAGCTGGTGTCTCGGCTCATCGACCGCCCGGTCGAGGTGATCGACAACGACGGCTCGCCCCGCGGCGCCAAGTACTTCGCGCTCTGGAACCCCGAGCCGCTCGCCAGCAGCCGTGGCGTGGGCGACGCCCTAGCCCGCCGCAGCGCTGGCGACGACGCCGTGACGTGGCTGACCGAAGCGGTGCACGCCGGTGGGCAGGCGCTCGTCTTCACTAAGACGCGGCAGGCGACGGAGCTGGTGCAACGCTACGCGCAGGAAGAATTGGAGCAGGACCACTCGCCGCTGGCCAGCAAGGTCCGCGCCTACCGGGGCGGCTACCTGCCCAACGAGCGCCGCGAGATCGAAGACGGCCTGTTCTCCGGCGAGCTGCGCGGCGTCGCGGCGACCAACGCGCTGGAGCTGGGCATCGACGTCGGGTCGCTCGACGCGGCGATCCTGGCCGGCTACCCGGGCACGATCGCCAGCTGCTGGCAGCAGGCGGGCCGCAGCGGCCGGCGGCAGGCGGACAGCCTGGCCGTGCTGCTGGCCGGCAACGACCCGGTCGATCAGTACCTGCTGCGTCACCCCGAGTACTTCTTCCAGCAGACGCCCGAGCACGCGGTGGTCGACCCCGACAACCCGTACGTGCTCGCCAAGCACCTCAAGGCGGCCGCCTTCGAGCTGCCGCTTGGCGCCGAAGACTTCCGCCGCTTCGGCCCTCTGGCCGAGCCAATCGCCGAAGTGCTCCGGGACGAGCATCAGCTCGCCGAGGTCGAGGGCCAGTTCTATTGTCCCGGCGGGCAGAACCCGGCGGTCGGCGTCAGCCTGCGGAACATCGCCGACAACACGTTCAGCATCGTCCAGCGGAAGCGGGCCCGCGTAAGCCGCGACCTCTTCGCCAGCCGCACCAAGGCGGGCGAGCCGCCGGCGGCGGTGGACGAAGACTACGAGGTGATCGCCAACGTCGACTCGATCAGCGCCCCGGAGCTCGTCCACCCCGAGGCGGTCTACCTGCACAACGGCGAGACCTACTTCGTCCGTGAGCTCGACCTGGTCGGCAAGGTGGCTTACGTCGAACGGCGGGAGATGGACTACTACACCCAAGCGGTGCTCGAGCACAACGTGCTGATCACCAAAGAACGAGCGAAGCGCTATCTCCCCTCCCCGGCAGGGGGAGGGGGCGCACCGGGTACCCGCTCTACCTTCACCGCTAATCCATCTCGCTTCGCCGGGGGCGAAGATCCCTCCATCGCCACCCTCGGCTACGGCGAGGTCGACGTCAGCTGGCAGACGGTCGCCTTCAAGAAGATCAAGTTCGGGACGCGCGAGAACATCGGACTCGGGCCGGTCGATATCCCCGCCCAGAACCTGGCGACCACCGCCTTCTGGCTGATGCCCACCGCGCCGGTGCGGGCGGCGATGAAGCAGTCGGGGCTGCGGACGGCGGAGGGGGTCGCCGGGCTGCGGAACCTGGCGGTCGTCGCGTTGCCGCTGGTGGCGATGTGCGACCCCCGCGATATCGGCGGCGTGGTCGACGCCAAGAACCTGGGGCACTCGACCGTGATCCTCTACGACCGCTACCCGGGCGGGCTGGGCTACTCGGAGAAGGGCTACCAGCACGCCGACCGGCTGCTGTCGATCTGCCTGGAGATGGTTCGCGACTGCCCGTGCCTGGAGGGCTGCCCCAGCTGCGTCGGCATGCCCGACCACGCCGGCCTGCACCGCGACCCCGACCTCAAACGGGGCCACCCCATGCCGAGCAAGCAGGCGACCCTCCGGCTGCTGGAGTTGCTAACGCGAGCCGCCGCCGATCAAGCCGCCGAAGGCGTCGCGGCGGCCGCCGCGACGTAAAAGGCTTCGGGTCGAAGTTCGAGGCGTCCTTTGCTAGGCGAGTTCGGCGGTCTCGCTTTGCGGCGCCTGGGCTTCTTGCCACAACCGCTCGGCGAGCTTGCCAAACGCCCGGAAGTGTTCTTCCGATTGGAACACCCGCAGCGGCAGGATCGCCGCCGTGGTAGCCTGCAGGTAGATGAACAAATAGTCTTCGGTCTGCGCCACGCGCTGGACGCCCGGCCAGTAGCGCAGGCCCTCGCCGTCGGCGTCGCGGAGCCGGAGGCCCCGGTCTTCCAGGGTCGCCGTCGCGGGTTTGTCGATCTCCCCGTAGAGACCAAGCCGGATACTACGCGCCACCTGCCGCCGCGACTTCCAACGAGCGAGGGGCGCGCGTAGCACGCCGAGGACAGCAAGAAAGATCCCGGTAATTCGCGTCAACCCCTCCAGCGGCTTGATGTCGACGCCATTGGGCCCAAACGCGAAAGAAGCCGCGAAGAGCACCCCACCGGCAACCATCCACCCGATGGTGTACCGCCAAAGTAGTCGGCGAACGGTCTCATTCGAGCGGTTGAGGTGGTTCATCCATGCCAAGTAGTCGTCGGCCTGCAGTGAGTAGCGGACCGACGTCGGTGGCCGGAGCTCCGGCAGCGATGTGTCACTGACCTTTAGCAGGTCGGGCGACGCGTAAGGGTTCCGTTCGGCCATGTCATTTCTCCCCAGCCGGCGACTCACCAGTCGCCGAGGGCCCCAGGCCCATCGCCCCGAGCCTCAGGCAGTGGCAACCGCAGGTGCGTCCTCCCCGGCGACGGGCGCCTAGCCGGCTGATGGTCGGAGCTCGGTTGGTCGCAGCTCGGCGACGCCGCAGTGTGACGCAACCGGCATTCCCCCGCAAACGCTCGGCGGGATAGACTCGACGGATGCTCAGCGACTCGCTCCGCCAACGACTCGAAGCGCTCAACCGCGACCGGCTTCCTGCGGACACGCCGCGAGCGGCGCCGGTCGGCCGGCCTGTGGCGCCCGCCGCGCCACGCCGGCCGTTGCTGGCGAAGTCGGAATTGCTCGAGTCGGCCGTCGTCACCGAGAACGATGCCGGTGAGCACCTGGTGATGCCGATCCCGGTCGACGACCTCTGGCCCGGCGGCGAGGCGTTGGTCGCCGACCGGCTCACGCACCTCCAATCGATGAACGCGGGGGCGCTCACGCCGGGCTTGGCGCCGCTGATCGCCGCGCTGCCCGATCGGGCGGTGCTGCTCGACCTGGAGACCTGCGGCCTGTCCGGCTCGGCGCTCTTCTTGGTCGGTCTGCTCCGGCGGGTCGACGGGCGGCTGTCGGTCGAGCTGCTCTTCGCCCGCAACTACGCCGAGGAGCGGGCCGTGATGGTTTCGCTGTGGGACCGCTTGACCGGCGTGGTTGGTCGTGGCGCCGAGGCGATCGGCACGTTCAACGGCAAGAGCTTCGACTGGCCGATGGTTATGGACCGCAGCCGGCGTCATCTGTTGCACAAGCAGCGTGAGCTCCGCGAGCCGACGCACGTCGACGTGCTGCACCCCGCCCGCCGCCGGTGGAAGCATCAGCTCCCTGACTGCAAGCTCCAGACGATCGAACGGCTTGTCTGCCGCCGCACCCGCACCGGCGACATCCCGGGCGGCCAAATCCCGGCCGCCTACGACGCCTACGTCCGCACGGGCCAAACCGTCGAGGTCGAGGCGATCCTAAACCACAACGCCCTGGACCTTGTCACCCTTCTCGACATCGCGATGCGCGTCGCGGCCTGAGCGGGGCGCCGAAGCCGCCGCGCGGGCTGGTTGCGGGCCCCCACCGGGGCGACTAAAATCATGGGTTCGCTAGATTTTGAGAGCCCCGTCTCCTGAGGGTCCGGCCCATGCGTCACGTCTTATCCGCCCTGGTGCAAAACGTGCCGGGCGTGCTGGCGCAGCTCGCCGGCATGCTCGCCTCGCGGGGCTACAACATCGACAGCCTCGCCGTCGGCGAGACCGAAGACCCCAACCTGTCGCGCATGACGCTGGTTGTGGTCGAGGAGGAAGCGGTCCACGAGCAGGTCCGCAAGCAGCTCGAGAAGATCGTGACGGTCGTCCGCGTCGACGACATCAGCAGCAAAGACCACGTCGAGCGGGACCTGATGCTGCTGAAGGTCGCCGCGGCGCCGGGCAAGCGGGGCGAGATCCAAGAGCTCACCAACATCTTCCGCGGCCGCATCGTCGACGTCGCGCCCGAGGAACTGATCGTTGAGATCTCGGGCCAAGAGCAGAAGATCGAGGCGTTCATCGACATGATGCGTCCGTTCGGCATCCTGGAACTCGTCCGCACCGGCCGGATCGCGATGGCCCGGACCATCCACCGCCCGAAGCCGGGCGTCAGCGAACCTGTTGAGGCCGCCGCAACCTAGCACGCAATACAGGGAGTGTGGCGCCTGGAAGGACCGGCCAGCCGAGCCCGCCGGCCGCCGGCGCACCGGTAGGCATTCCCAACCCAGCGATCCGCATTCGCCCCGCCACTCGGCGCCCCGTTCAAGACAACTCCTAACCACCAATCAGCGCCATGCCCGCCAAGATCTACTACGACGCCGACGCCGACCTCAAACACCTCGAGGGCAAGACCGTCGCCATTATCGGCTACGGTTCGCAGGGCCACGCCCACGCCCAAAATCTGCGTGACTCCGGCGTCAAAGTCGTCGTCGGGCAGCGTCCCGGCGGCGCCAACTACGAGTTGGCCAAGAGCCACGGCTTCGAGCCGGTCTCGGCCGCCGACGCCGCCAAAGCGGGTGACGTCATCAACCTGCTGCTGCCGGATGAGATCCAGTCGGGCGTCTACGAGCGCGACATCAAGCCGAGCCTCGCGCCGGGCAACGTCCTGATGTGCTCGCACGGCTTCAACATCCACTTCGGCCTGATAGAACCACCCGCCGGCATCGACCTGCTGCTGGTAGCGCCCAAAGGCCCGGGCCACCTGGTCCGCAGCGAGTTCGTCGCCGGCGGCGGCGTCCCCTCGCTGATCGCGACCCGCAAAGCGGGCGCCACGGCCAGCGATGACGACATGGCGGATGAGTCATCCGACGTCTTCGAGATCGGCATGGCCTACGCCAAGGGGAACGGCGGCACCCGCGGCGGCGTGATCCGCACCAGCTTCGCCGAGGAGACCGAGACCGACCTGTTCGGCGAGCAGGCCGTGCTGTGCGGCGGCATCAGCGAGCTGATCAAAGCGGGCTACGAGACGCTGGTGGAAGCCGGGTACCAGCCGGAGATGGCCTACTTTGAGTGCCTGCACGAGGTCAAGCTGATCGTCGACCTCTTCTACCAGGGCGGCTTGAGCTACATGCGCTACAGCGTGAGCAACACGGCCGAGTACGGCGACTACAAGTCGGGCCCGCGCGTGGTCACCAGCGAGACCAAAGCCGAGATGAAGCGGATCTTGGACGACATCCAATCGGGCCGCTTCGCCCGCGACTGGATGCTCGAGAACAAGGCGGGCGCCCCGATGTTCAAAGCGACCCGCCGCAACGAGCAGAAGCACCCGATCGAGCAGGTCGGCAAGCAGCTGCGCAAGATGATGAGTTGGATCGACGAGAAGGAAGTTGGCTGACCCCGCGGCCGGTGCAAAGCTGGTTGCTAGCCGATCCGGTCCCAGCCCCTCCGCCGAGCGTCTCGATGTCGACCTCCGCCTTGCAGCGATTCTCGGCGCCCGGTACTTGGCGATCGAAGAAGAGAGCGACGTCCGCCACGGGTACTTCGACGGCGAGCGGCGGCGATGGCGGGCGGCACGGCCAACCACAGCCTGATCGCCACGAACTTCGCGGGCGAGCTACGCGACGCCCTCAAGGGCCCGGACTGCCGGGTCTTTTAGAGTGACATGAGCGTCGCCACGCCAACCGGCCTGCGGACTTACCCAGGTGTCAGCGTGGCGTCTGACGACCCGTCTACGAGGACGACAAGCAGCGGACGCTGCGCGGCCCACTGCTGATCGTCGAGGTCCGTGCCGATGACGATGAAGTACACGCACATCGGGCTGGCAGACCAAGCCAAGGCGATCGCCAGGCTGCCCACCGGCGAAAGTTGGCTCCATTATGTCTCCACTCAGAGCGGCGCAGATGGGCAAGGTGGGGCAAAGGCTGGCAGTGATCGGCAGAAAGCCCGACCAAAGAAGAAACGCCGTAACCCAAACGTCAGAAAGGGTTACGGCGTTGATCGGCAGCCGGAGGCAGCAAATGGCAGCCACCGGCGAAAAGTGGAGGCGGCGGGAATCGAACCCGCGTCCCGCGACCGCTCCACGCAAGCTTCTACGTGTGTAGCCGAGTGGTTTGGTTTCGCGAGGCGGGCGCCCTTCTCGGCACGGCTACCGCAACGCTATCCGGGGACTTCAGTTAGCCGCGGGCGTGCCCAGAGGTTGACCCGCAAGCGATCCGGAGGGGGTGATACGTTTCGTCCGCAGATTCCGGCGACCCGCGGGGATACGTGGCCGGAGCCCTAGTTAACTAAAACTAGGCAGCCAAAGCGTAGTTACCTTCGGCAATTGAAGGTTTTAATCGGCTTTTTACGTGGGCCACCGATCAACCACGACACGCCACTTACGCTTCGACAATCCGGTCGAACCCAGTTCGCCCCCTCGATTGCACCGCGGCACGGGCGTGGCAAAGCACGCCTGGGCCGACGCGAAGCAAGCGCGTCATTGTATTCGGTAACTGCCGACGCGAGAAGCGAGGCGTTCCCTCTCTGGCGCCGCTTGCCGGGTGGCTAAAGAATTTCTTGGGCTCACGACTTGTGGGGCTTCGTGGGCTTTTCTGGGCGTCGATCGGCCGAGATTGCCGCCCCCGAGATGCGACAAAGGCCGGCGCAAAACAACTTGCGTCGATTCCGCCAGCGGAGCCGCGCACGCGTGCAAGCGGCCAATCATTACCCTAGCAGGCGGATCGCCAAATCCTAGCGGCACTCTTGAGCGCGCCGTTTTGTGCCACGCGAAGCGATTACTGGACGGTTGCGGTCGGCCGGGGCGACTCCGCCCCCCGTGGCTGGCTACAATTGACGGGCGGCTGGTCCGGGCGGTCTTGTCTTATTTGAAAACGCGAGGGGCGTGCGATGCGAAGCGCTTTGTCGGGGGTTCTGTTCGTCGGTCTGTCGGCCGTTGGGGCGTTGGTCGAGGGGGCGCCGCGGCCCAACATCATCTTGATCATGCTCGACGACATGGGCTACTCCGACATCGGGTGCTTCGGGGGAGAGATCGAGACGCCCCACATCGACCAGCTCGCCGCCGAAGGGGTTCGCTTCCGCCAGTTCTACAACGGCGCCAAGTGCGAGTCGACGCGGCACATGGTGATGAGCGGGCGCCACTGGGACAACGTCCAACCTCTGAACCGCACCGGCTGGCCGACGCTGGCGCAGGTGCTTGGCTCGGCCGGCTACCGGACGATGGCCTCGGGCAAGTGGCACATCGTGGGCGTCAACCCGATGCCCGCCGGTTTCGACCGCTACTTCGGCCACCTGAGTGGCGCGAGCGACTTCTTCCGCGGCAACACCTCTTTCCGACTCGACGAAAAGCCGTTCGAGGTTCCGCAGGAGGGCTTCTACACGACCGACGCTATGACGGACTACGCGATGGAGTTCGTCGAAGAGGCCCGGCGTGACCACGCGTCGAAGCCCTTCTTCCTGTACTTGGCTTACAACGCGCCGCACTCGCCGCTCCAGGCGCCGCCGGAGGACATCGCCAAGTACCGCGGGCGGTACCGTCGGGGTTGGGACGTCGTCCGTCGGGAACGCTTCCGCCGGCAGCAGGAGAGCGGCATCGCCGATTCGTCCTGGGAGTTGCCGACGCGTCCGGAGGGGATCCCGGCTTGGGAGACGCTGTCCGACGAAGAGCGGGACTTCGAAGACCACCGCATGGCGGTCTACGCCGCGATGATCGACCGCGTCGATCAGAACGTCGGCCGGTTGATGGCGCAGCTCGATCGGCTGGGGGCGGCCGACAACACGCTGATCCTGTTGCACAGCGACAACGGCGCCAGCCCTTATGACCGCTTGCGGCGTGGCGTGCTTGGCGAGACCGGCTCGCACTGGAATACCGGCATCGCGTGGGCCAACGCCTCGAACACGCCGTTCCGACTGTACAAGCGGAACGGGCACCAGGGAGGAAGCTGCACGCCACTGGTGGCGCGGTGGCCGGCGGCGACGCGGCGGGGCGAGATCGACGACACGGCGCTGCACGTCATCGACCTGATGCCGACGTTCGCCGAGCTGGCCGGCGCGGAGTACCCGGAGAGCTTCGCGGGCCGCCCGACGCTGCCCCTGCCGGGGCGGAGCTTCGCAAAGCGTTTCGCCAACGAAGCGCTCCCGGAACGGGGCGAGCCGATCTTCTTCCAGTTCATGAACCACAAGGCACTGGTCGACGGCCCGTGGAAGCTGGTCCGCGCCTTCGGCGGCCCGTGGGAGCTGTACCGCACCGACGCCGACCGCACCGAGACCAACAACCTCGCTTCAGCGAGGCCGAAGCGTGTCGCGGCGATGGCGGCCCGCTGGCGGGCGATGGCCGGCGGCATGCTCAGCAAACGCCGCCCCGGGAAGGACGACCCAACCGGCCCCCCGGCGTTCATCACCGCAGGCGAAAAGCCCAACGACCTGACCAGCAATGGGCCCCGCCCCCGCCGACAGTAGGTCGACGCGGCAGCCGACTCCGCGAGAGACGCCGCTGCATCCGGTGCGCTTAGATCAGCAGCTCGGCGAAGGCCGCGTCAAGGGCCGTTGCCGGATTGGCGTCGCCTTCGTCACCTTGGTCGGCGCGGCCCTGTTCGTCGAGCGCTGCCGTCGTGGGTTCGCCGGCGTTCGCTAAATCGTTTGCCTCGTCTCCAAGTCGGGCGTCGAATCCGTTTTCCAGCAGCGGCGTCGCGCTTGCGTTTCTCGCAACGCTCGTCGAGTGCACGAAGAAGCCGATGAGCGGCGGGGCGGCGGCGGGGGCGGCGGGGGCGAAGTCGCTGGTGATGGCGATGCCCGCCAGCGGCGACGCGTCGTACGCCGTGGCTGCGCCCAACGACCCCAGCGCGCTCGGCGAAGCGCTGCTCGGCGAAGGGGCCGACCGCGCCGGTGGCGTCACCGCGGCGCCCGGGGCCGTCGCCGGGGCGGCGGCGTCCGCGCCGAAGTTGCCTAGCCAAGCGAGGTAGTCGTCGATCGTCACGCCGGGCGTCGGGTCGTTCGCAAGCGTGGCCATCGTGCCGAGGTTGTCCCGCCAGACGGTGTAGTCGGCAGCGTTGACCGTATCGTCGCCGTTGTAATCACCTAACAGTATTGAGTTGTCGATCTCGACGTCGAGCGTGTACTCGCCACCAACGATGCCGGCGCCGAGCACGCGGACGGTGTAGATGCCCGTCATGCCGGCCTGGTGGGCGGCGATGGCGTTGACCCCGTCCGCGGCGCTGTTGTCGTCCGCGGCGACCAGATCGCCGTTCGGGTCGAGCAGTTCGATACGAGGGTCGAGCAGGTTGACGAACCCATCGGCCCCGCCGGCCGGCGTGCCGGTCGAGGCGATGACGGTATCGCCCGACTCGACAGCGAGGCTATAAGTGTCGATGTCCGCCAAGAAGTTGACGACCTGACTCGACTCGGCGGCGGTCATCCCCTCGGTGGCCCCGCCGCCCAGTTCCGACAGCGTGCCGGCGAGCGTCACCAACGACGCCGCGCTGGTGTCTTGCGCGAGGAAGTGCATCACGATCTGCGTCTCGCCGGGCGCGAGGGTCAGCTCGAACTCGTACTCGACGTCGTCACCCGACAGCGAAGCGGCGGTGGGTCGGTCGCCCAAGCCGGCCACGACGTGCAGGACCGAGGGGTCTTCACCGCTGCCGTCTCGGGTGACGAGCCAGTCGTCGTCGACACCGAACGACGCGTCGCCGCTGTCGTCGTCAAACAGGTTCGTGGCGCCGTCTGAGCCGAGGTTGGTGGCGATCGCAACGGTGTAGGTGTGCGTGGCCGCCGTGTTGTTGGTGACAACCTCCAGGAAGCGTGCGAAGCCGGCGTCGTCGGGGACGTAGACCTTCCGCGAGACGTCCAGCCCGGCGATGGTTCGCGGACCGATGACGACCTCGCGGTTCGTTTCCTCAAGCGTGGCGCCGCCGCCGGCTACCGGGAACCCACCGTGCACGGCGGCCCCGTCGAAGGCGTCGTCGCTGCCGCCGGCAACGCTGCCCGTGACAGCAAGGTCCCACAGGAACCCGTTGCCGTCGATCAGGTTAGCCGGCAAGTTGACGGCGCCCGACACGCCGGTGGAGTTGTCCACGGGGAAGTCGGCGTTGATGGCGCCGAGGGCGTCGCCGCTGGCGGGGAGGGCGTCGCCGCTGGCGGGGAGGACTTGGGGAACCGACTCGGCGTCGAAGGCGGCGTCCTTGACCACCGTCAGGCTGTACGCCCCGGCGTCGCCGCTGACGCGGAGGAAGAAGGTTTCCGGGAGGGCGTCGAGCGTCAGGTCGGCGATGCCGGGAACCAACGCTCGGGCGTTGCCGGTGGCGGCGCCAACGGCCAACAACGAGACGCCATCCGCGGCGATCAACTCGACGGTCAGCGTGCCGGCCGCGTCGGCGTCGACCACGGCGGTCGCCACTTGGCCGTCGGTTAGTGAGAACTCGTACCAATCGAAGTCCGCCGCGCTGCCGCCCGAGAGCAGGTTGTCGGTCTCGGCGACGACCGCGGTGTGCGCGATCGTGCTGCCGGCAACCACGCTGAAGGCGCCGTCGAGGTTCTGGGCGGTCGCCGACGTGTTGTTGCCGGGCGCGTCCGCAACGGTTTCCTCTTCGAACGCCGCGTTGAGCACCGCCGTCACGCCGAAGGCGCCGGTGGTCGCCCCGACGCCCGTGACTTCGACGGTATACAGGCCCGCTTCAGCGACCGGCGCGAGCTGCACCAGCTCGGCGGCGGCGGCCGAGCCGGCGTCGGAGGTGGCGAGGACCACGCTGAGCGGGTCGCGGACGGTGATCGACACGTCGAGACCCGCCGCCGGTTCGACCACGGCGCTGAGGGTTTGGCCCGCGTCCAGGGCGAGGGTGAACGCCTCGGTTTCGCCGGCCGAGTCGATGGTGGCCGAGGCCTCGGTCTGGTAGATCAGCGAACCGGCCGGGCCGGCGATGGCGGGCGCCGCGGGGAACGGTTGCACCGCCAACAGTCGGCGGTCTTCCAGACACTCAACGGCCAGTCGCGAAGCGCCCGCCCCGCCAATAGCGCCGTTCGCATGGGATTGTGCTCGTCATCAGGTTGCTAACTTAAATGCAGACAGTCCGTGCAACGAACCTCAGCCTCCGCGCATGCCGATAGGGTCGCTTGCCCGGGACGGGTCCGCCTTGGCCAATCGTCGGGTCGACTTGATTCCGCAAACGCCACTGTCCACAGAGGCCACTGTCTACAGAGGCCACTGTTCCGCAGAGGCCACTCGTGCCGGGGCAGAAACGCCACGCTGGTTGGGGGCAACCAGGGCGCCCTCCGCGGCGATGGATTCCATCAGCGTTGTTGGATGAGAACCGGATCAGATCAGCGTCGATGTTGATCGACGCCGCCCTCATCTACCGTCGCCTTCAACGAACAAGCAGGAGCCTCCGACCCACGCGACAGAACCCACGCAACGAAACTCAAGCAACGCCGAGCCTCAGGACCCCACCTTTAGCTCACTACTACCGACGCGGTTAGCCTGTATTGCAAGTACCCCAACGCGGGTATCGAAGTTACTCGAACGGTTCGGGGTGTCAAATTAAGCTTTGGTGAAATCGCGTGGAGCTCAGCGTCGTAGCCGACCGGGAAGGACCGTCGAGCCGTCCGGCGCCGCGGCTACGACTGCAGGCCTGGGATGCCGGCCCACTTGCCGAACGCGGTGACGAGCTCGACGGGGGTCGCCTGGTAGGTCTTGTCCAAGGCTTCCTCGAACGGCACGCCCTCCTTCATCAGCTCGATGAAGCGGACGTACGCCTTGGCGTTGGTTTCCAAGAGGAAACGGGTCATCGCCGAGGCCGGCCCGTACTGGTGGCCGCCGATGTTCTTCTCGAGGGCGAAGAAGTCGCCGCCCAGCGTCGGCGCCCGTCCCGAGCGGGCCAGCGTTTGCATCTGCTGGATGAAGGCCTTCTCCTTGCGCTCCACAGCGGTGCTCGCCGGCACCATCGTAGCGCCGATGTAGTCGGCCATCCCCTCGTTCACCCAGCTCGGCAGACGGGCGAGTGTCTTGTAACGGTGCATAAACCCGTGGCTCGTCTCGTGGACGAGCATCTGCCCGAAGTCCGAAGGGTCCTGCCCCCGGTAGCAGGCAATCACAACCTCGCCGTTGCTCTTCTGGTGGCACAGCCCGTACGCGCCCACCGGGTTGACCTGGAAGTACTGCCGCTCGAACGCCAAGAACTGCTCCTTGGCGAGGAACGCGAACACGGGCGCCTTGCCCAGCCACACCTTGGCGTCCTTCTCAAGCCCGTAGGTCTCGCACATCCAAACGTGCATCTTGTCGAGCGAACGGACGAACGGCATGACCTGCTGCTGCGGGATGTTGGTGCAGAACAGGAAGTTGTCCGTCTCGAACAGCCGCATCGTCGGCGCGGCGGCTTGGACCTCCTCGACCAGCTTGCGGCTCTTGGCGGTGGCGGCCTCGTAGTCGGCGTCGGTCATCTCGGGCCAGGGGCGAACGCCCCGCGCGCGGAGCCGTGTGAGCCACTTCTGCCGCTCTTCCTCCTTGAGGCGCTCCTCTTCGGCCTCGGCGGCCGCCCGCCGCTCGGCGCGGCTCATCCGCTTGCGCGGCGCCCTGCCCGCCGAAGCCGCCGCCGGCGCGGAGTAGAGCTCCTTGCCGTCTCGCGACAGGGTCGCCAGGCTGGAGACTGACACCGTCCGTGTCTTGCCGGTGTCGAGCTTCAGGCGGAACCGTCGGACCACACCGGTGCGGCTGTCGCGCTCGATGCGGACAAGCGTCGCGTCGGCCATCTCGGCGCCCGATTGCAGGCGGACCGTCACGACCCGGTCGAGCGACGACTCGAGCGCCGCGTCGAGCCGCTCGGCCAGCAACTGCGCCTGCCGCTCAACGTCGGCGGCACTGGTCTCGGCGTGGCCGACTTGTTCTGGCAGCGCGATGGCCAGGGCAACGACGAGGAACCTACAGGCGCCGGCGAGGCGTTGACTCATCGGCTTGGCCCGAGGGTGTGCGTGCATGGCGAGCTCGGGGGAGCGTCGTGGCGGGGGGCGTTGCGGGCCAGCGCGGCGAGACCGGCCGGGTGGCGTTCAGCTAACCGCCTCGGCGGCCTGCTTCAGGTTGGCCAGGTCCTGCTGCAGGGCTTTCTTTGCCGACCCCATCATAAGGCCCGACGCCGGCGCCATCAATTTGGCCAGCAGCGACAGCGGCCGCGTCGCGAGCGTCAGCTCGACGCGCGTCCCGTCCCCCTCAGGCGTGAACCGCATGGTCGAGGCGAAGTGGCAGCCGCACGACTCGCACTCGGCGGTGTAGCTCGCCCCGCCCGCGACGCCCCCGCCCGGTGAGATTTGGCCCGGTGCAATCTCGCCCGCAGCTGGGTCACCGGGCGGGTGAAACGCGGTTACCTCCAGCTCCTCGGTGGCCGACCGGCCCATCATGGTCCGCGTCTCACGCCACCGCGTGCCGACGCCCACCGGCCCGTCGGTCAGCAGCTCGATCGATTCGATGCCGTCGATGTGCTGGGCGGCGTTGGGCAGGTCGGTCGCCAGCAGGAAGCAACGCTCAACCGGCGCCCCGACCCATTCGCTGAGATTGATACTCGCCAAAATAACCCCCGGGGGTAAGCCGCCGGCAGCGATTGTACCGGCATCGGCGCCGTTCGGGTGAGGGTAGCCTACAGGACCTCAGGTGACTCCCCCTTTGCACTTGCGATTAACCCGCTAGGCCCCCAAAAAGCGACGGTCGGGAGCCGATTCGCGCAGCGCCGAACCCGCCGAGGTGACGGGCGCCGACGCGGGTGAAGTGACGCATGAGCCAGCCCGGGCCGATGCAACTTCGGCAGATTTGCCGGTCGCGTTTCGCTGCTCAGGAGGGTCACCCTTACGCAGTTGGCGGTTCTGCTGGAGTCTGTGTCGTCTGACGAATGCGACGCATCCAAGCGGCCCAACGCATCGATCCTCGCTTCGCTCGCTCTCACCTGTCGAGTGATTGCCGGGTACCATGTATTCGGGCTCGCCAGGCATGCTCAAAGGAGATCGAATTCACAGTCGCGCGCCCACGCCTGACGAAGCCATGACATCCGATCTGGAGAATGCAGGACTTGTTTACCTACAAAAGTCAGAGGCGACGTTTCGTTACTGCCAGCGGAGACTCATTGGGATTTCCCAACAACGCATTGATTGAGATAGGGCTAAGCCCTGGGACAGCGTTCGGGACTGACGACAGCCCCAGCCGGACACTCGTTCGGGGCAATCCTGCTACTTTGACTGTTGACGCGATTCATGGGCGAATGTTATTCAAATCCGATCCACCACTTGAATGTCTTGAAGCGATCTCTAAGGATGCCGAGACTACACTCGCTCTCTACGGCAACACAGTCACGTATAGCTTCCCGTGCGACTCCTTAGCTGCACTACAGGAATCGTGCTTTGACATGGCCTATGTGCTGCCGGTAGTCCTAAATTTGGGACTTCCTGATCCGCCCGTCGTAGAGACCGTGAGAGGCATGGTAGGCCCGACAGCATTCCGCTGGGAGTACCTGCCTGAAGAGTGTCAAACTGGATTACGAACGGTAACAAAAGAGCAGCTCGAAGATTTTGCTCTTGATGCACTTGACAACGTAGGGCTCTTCAGAGGCATCGCGAATCGCCGACTACTAGCCGCCTTGTCGTACTTCCATTCTGCCGTCCGGTTGTACACTGCAGGCCACAATCGCTGGGAGTTTATTGCCGAGGCAGTTTTAAACTATACGAAGTGCCTTGAGGTATTATTCGTCGCATCTAGCAGTACGATGGAAGATGTACGTACTGAGCTTGGAAGGCTGGGGTACGATGCAGACGATATAGAACAAAACTTCATCCCTATCTTGTTGCTTCGCAACTCCATGGACGTAGGCCACCATCGCATCGATATATTCCCACAGGAAGATCTGATAACTATGTACCGCTACATCGAATCTAGAGAGGTCGTATTCCGAGACCTTTTGACGCGATTGGTGAATGCAGTTAAGTCGTCGTCTTATGCCGTGCGACAGCCAGAAGATTTGAATCCAAGCCGTGAGGAAAAAAGACGGGTTAAACGTCTTGTAGAATCAATGAACTACGCGTTGGCCGAAGGTAGACACAAGAGACGCAGGTAATGCCGCGGCGGACCCGATACTGCAAATGGGGCGTCGTCTTGGCCGGTTCAAACGTCCGCCGAACCAGCGTTGGTCTTCCCCCGAATCATATACCAGCCTGAATGAGAGGATCGGGGTAGTGAGATTTTAGACCGCTGGCCCTCCG
>JBCCZD010000031.1:0-21609 GCA_039188275.1 Planctomycetota bacterium | reverse complement strand
CCTTGTCCACCACTCAGAGCGTTGCGAAAAACAACTCGACAAGAAAGTCATCGCTCCGGAGCAGAAATCGAGAGGCCCACCAAGCAGCATCACGCCAGCCCCCTGTGGATGTCTTCTTGCGTATCACCGGCCAGCGCGACACCGACCGGCATGCCAAGCGATGAGGCAAAAGCAAGCGCGATGCTAGTGGAAGCGATCCGGCCGGCTTGGTGACTCGCAGTACAGTTGTCTGTCGCTTCCCACCCCTCCGCGATTGGAGGCCGGTAAGGGTTCTTCTCCATCGGATCAAGTTGATTTCGCACTCGCCAGTCGCCTGACGAACACGGCGTGCTCTTGAGAAGTGGCGCCCGTATTGACCACTTCTAGCACCCGTTTGAGGTTGCCCGACAGCAGAGCCTCGGCATCCAGCCACAATCCCGGGAACACTTTACTGGCGATGATGCCCTCGGAGTTTGGCTCCAATAACTCGTAAGCCTCTCCGCGGAGGGCAAACCAATCGATTGCCCGGTCCTCGACCCTCCAGACGATGTACTCTTTGACGCCGAACCGGCGGTAAATGTCTTTCTTCTCGTGCAAGTCGTAGTTGACGCTGCTGGCGGCTGCTTCGCAAACGAGTTCCGGCGGGCCGGCAATGTACTTGCCGTCGTTCACGGTCTGGCCGCCGCAGTCCGGCAGCACGCGTAGCAGTGTGTCAGGTTGGGGCTCGTCAACGACCCCCAGGCGGACCGTGGCGTTGTCGGTCGCTTCGACTCCGGGGGTAGAAGCTTCGTAGGTAACGAGCCAGGTCACTAAGCGGGCGTGCGGGCGGCCATGCATCGGGGAAGAAACGGGGCTCGCCATCATGTACACCTTGCCATCGATAAGTTCGGCCTTCACATGCCGCGGCATCGCGTCGTAACGGCGTTCGAACTCTTCACGCGTCAGCCGGTCGCCCGCCTGCAACTCGGGCACGGTGTCGTCAGTCGTCGTTCCGCCGCGGAGGTCGGTTGCCATGGCGCCGATCCTGATCGAGGGGCCCCGTTGTCGTTCTTGTTATTCTACGTCGGCCTCTTCTGCCGGGCCAAGCTCGGCGCCGGGCGCCAGCCGCTTGTAGTCGCCGGCGATCCACCGCGGGATGTCGCTCTCGTACCATTTGGAGAAGCGGCTCTCGCTAGGCCCGCCAGGCAGGTTGGTCCACGCCTCGTCGGTCACCAGGTCGGCAACGAAGTGGTAGCTGGGGGCGAACGTCGCCTCGCGTGTCGCGGTGACCAGCAGGTGCCCTTGAAACGGCGTCGCGTGGCAGCCCGGCATCGCCGTGCGGGGCGACCGGTAGCCGAGCAGCCGCCCAGTGAGCCCGTCGCCGAAGAACCGGTTGACGAAGTGGAACGCGTTGACGTCCGACCAGGGCGCCTCGGGCTCGGCGGCGGCCAGCTCCGCGGCGCGGCGGATCAATTCGCCCTTCTCGCGCTTCTGCCACCACGACGAGGTGACCTTGCGTAGCGCCCGGTCCGCGGCGTTGAGCACCAACGACGAGAAGCCCATCCGCGTTGACAGATAGAACATCCGCCGCCAGCCGAGTCCCTCCTCGTGGCCGAACACCTCCAACAGCACGTGCCGATAGAAGTGCTGGAAGAGGGTGGCGTCCGTCGAGTCGGGCGTGTAGCGGCAGTCCCAATCAGTCAAGCGCTGCTTGAACGGCCCGTCTTCGACGTGGGCGAGCAGCACCGGCAACAGGTCCGACGCGTGCAGGCTGGTCACGTCGTACTGCAGCGACTGCATGTCGGCGACGGTCGCCTGCGGCAACTCGGTCAGACGCTCACCGATCCGTCGGCGGCGGTAGTCGGCTAGCGCAAAGGCGTGCAGCGGCGGGCCGTCGGTCCGGTAGAGTTCCTCGTTTGCGCTAGCGACATACCCGATCGGCGGGTCGTACTCGCTGGGCAGCAGCTCGGGCGGCGCCGTCCCTTGCCAGTGGTTGGACTCATCCCAAGCCGGCATCGGCACCAGCCCCGACCGCCCATCGGCACGCAGCGGCAGCCAGCCGCTCGCCTGCTTGCCGATGTGCCCGTCCCGGTCGGCGAAGACCCAAACCAGCGACGGGTGCGGCGAGTCCCGCACAGCCGCCATCGCCGATGCGCAGTCCGGCGCCGCGATGACGTCCAGCCAGGTGCCGATCGAACGCTCTCCCCCTTGGCTCGCGCCGATCCAACTAACCGACAAGTACTTGCCCGCTTCATCCGGCGTGCGGGCGAGGATGCCCTGGGCATTCTCGTAGACGGTCATCGCCTCCGGCTTGCCGCCTTTGCGCTCGATGACTTCCTCGCGCTGTTCAAAGTCGTGCCAAGCATCGCCCCGCCGATACTGCCAGGCAGCTCGATCGACGTTGTCGGTTGCTGACTCGGCCGGGCGGCAGTCCTCGATGAAGTAGTCGCTCGTATCGGCGTGCATGTAAGTGACGCCCCAAGCCAACCGCCGCGTCCGGCCCACCGCTACCAGGGGGCAGCCCGGCAGCGTCGCGCCCATGACGTACTCGCCGGCGTCGACCCGGCCCGCGTTGCTTCCCTCGGCCGGCCCCCACCGCAGCACCGCCTCGTACCAGATGGCCGGCAGCCGGTTGACTTCCAAGTGGGGATCCGACGCCAACAGCGCCGCGCCCGTGGCGCTGCGGGCCGGGCTCACCGCCCAGGCGTTGCTGCCGGCGAGGCGGGGAAGGTCCGCCAGCAGCTCCAGCGCCTCGTCCGACAGCCGCTTGGTCATGCGGATCTCGCGGAGGGGCTCGAAGTCGATGCCGTCCAGGTACGGGCTGAACAGCTCGCGGAGTTGCTCGTCGCCGACGCCGAGTTGAATCAGCTCGAGCATCTGCCGCTCCGCCTCTTGCTCGCCAACAGCCAGGCCGGCAAAGCTAAGCAGGTTGCCGATCAGCAACACCGCCTGGATGTCCCACGGCCGGGGCTCGAAGCCGGTCGCCCACATCGGAAGCGACTTGCCGAGCATCGACTGCGAAAGCTCTTCGAGGCCGTCATTCACGCCCCGGCAGTACGCCTCGAGCTGCACCGTGACACGCGCCGGCAACGCGGCCGCTTCCTCATCGAGCTTGCGGTAGAGTCCCGCCCGGCGGAGGAAGCGGTCCATCTCCAAGAGCTCGGGCTTGTCCGCGATCCGCTCCGCCGCCCGGCCGCTCGCCACGGCGCGGGCGAAGACCATCTGCGTGGGGCGGTCCAGCGCGTGCAGGTAGCCCAGCGCGTACAGCGCGTCGTGCCAACCGCCGGCCTGCAGGTGCGGCACACCCGCGTCGTCTCGGAATGCGGTAAACTCGACGCTCGCGGCTTTAGGGAAGATTGGTTCCATGCAGGGAGTTTAGGGCGTTGAGAAAGAACACCGCAATGCGAGCGGGAGTGGCGGCGGGCGAAAGGCCGAGTTCTCCGTTGCATCTCCCGCTTGTCGCTCCCCGCCTCCTACGCCCTCTGCCGTTCATCGCCCCATGGCTCGTTGGTTTCTTCACGCTCACGCTCTACCCGTTCGCCGCTTCGCTGTACTGGAGCTTCTGCCGGTACGACCTGCTCTCGCCCCCGCGTTGGATCGGAGGAGAGCACTACCGTCGGCTGGCGGAGGAACTCTGGCGGGGCGGGCCGTTTGGGCGGGCGTTGTGGAACACCGCCTACTACGCCGCGATCAGCGTCCCGCTGTCGATAGCGCTCGGCGTGGGGCTCGCCGCGCTGCTGTCGCGGAAAGTCCGTGGCGTCGCGATCTACCGCGCGCTCTGGTTCCTGCCGTCGATCGTCCCCGTCGTCGCGGCCGCGGTGCTGTGGATGGGGCTGCTCGACCCGCAGCAGGGGCTGGTCAATCGGCTGCTCACCGATCGACTTGACCAGGGTTGGTTCAGCAGCACCGCCCAGGCCGCGTGGCCCGCCACCTGGCCCGACGAACAAGCGGGCGACGGCCGGCTGGCGCCACGGCTGCTGGGGTCCAAGGACGCGCTCATCCTTATGAGCCTGTGGGGCGTCGGCAACTTCATGGTGATTTACCTCGCCGCGATTGGCGACATCCCCGAGTCGCTGTACGAGGCGGCCCGGCTCGACCGCGCCGGCCCGCTCCAGCGGTTCTGGTGGATCACGGCCCCGATGCTATCGCCGGTGATCTTCTTCAACCTGGTCATGGGCGCCATCCAGGCCGTTCAGGCGTTTACGCAGGTCTACCTGGTGAGCGATGGCGTGGGCGACCCGGCCGCCAGCACGCTGCTGCTCTCCCTGCACTTGTTCCTCGCCGCCTTCCGCGACCTCGAGATGGGATACGCCTCGGCGATGGCGTGGGTGTTGTTCGCCCTCGTGCTAACGGTCACCGCTTGGCTCTTCCACACGTCCGGTCGGTGGGTGCACTACACAAGCGTGTAAACCGGCGGCTCAGGTGAAGACACGCCCCACAGCCACCCAGCAATGCTGACCGAGCCGCCATCGTTCTCGACAACACGTTCGCCGGCCCTCCCTGCGACTCCCAACCCGCTAGCTGATTTTTGGCGGATATCGAACCAATTGGGGCTTTGACCTGCCCGAGCTACGCCAGTTGCGGATCCAGCGCGTTGGTCGCACGACGGTCCGCACAATTCTGAAGGAGGAAGGCATCCACCCGAGCCCCAAGCGTGGACCCGGCGCGTGGGACGGGTTCATCAAGATCCAGGCCGACTCGCTGTAGCAATGCGGTTTTTTCAGCAAGACGGTGATGACAGCACCGGATTGCGCCAGGCGTACGTGCTGGCTTTCCTGCACGTCAACTCGCGGCGAGTGATCTGCTCACCAGCGACGCTCAAGCCTGACGACGAATGGGTCACGGCTCAAGCCGAGTCGATGCGGGAGCAGGCCCGCGCGATGGAACTGCCGGTCCGCTGCTTGGTTCGAGACCTCGACCTCAAGCACTCCAAGCGGTTCGACAAGATCTTCGCTGACGCTGGTGCCTCGGTCGAGCCAACGGCGCTGCGGGCGCCGAATCAGAACGCGTTTGTTGAACGCTGGATCGGCTCGATTCGTGGGGAGTGACTCAATCGCTTCATCGTCTTTGGCCTGGGGCATCTCAATCACATCACGTCTTCCTACGTCGACTATTATCTATTATCGCGCGCTCGGCCGGATCATCGACCACGACAACCACCAGCGGCTGCACACCGCGTTGGGCTACCAGACGCCGACCACCTGGTACCGCGGCGACCCCGAGCGGGTCGCGGCCGCCAGGCGGCTCAAGCCGGCTCAAACCCGCCACCGCAGAAAGCAGATCAACCTGGGCATCCGCCAGCGGACCCTGACACTAACCAACCCCGAAACCGTCCTTAGCAAATGACCGCGGGAGTCTCAGTTGCGGTGAAACAGATCACAGCGCAGCGGCATCGCCGCAACGGCAAGTGATCGTGTCATTGCGCTCAACACAGTGAAAGAACGTAGCGTATGTAGCCACTGTTTCGCGCGTGCAAAAAATGACTTAATACGACGCGATGTCTACTACCCTCCTTGCGTTCGCAAAAGTGCGAGAAGTTGCATCAACTCGCGAGGATTTGCGAGTGTTTGCAAACAAAAATAGAAGGGCGTAAGAGTGATCAAACAAGCTCTAGCAAGACAGGTTTGGATTTTTCAAGGGCTGTCTCATAACCTCGAGGTTGTCGCTCGGGTTCGCACGGGGGTACGGGAAGAGGCCGCATTCGGGTCGACGCTGTCCTTATCCGTCCGGATTGGGTGCTGCTAGCAGCTGGTGGGCGCCGTGGGCGGGCAGCTAGCGGTCGGCGTTGCTCGCGGCCGGTCGATCCGCTAATCTCCCCGCCCACTCATTACCTTCCCCTCTCGCACGGATGGCGGCGGCGGATGCGCACCGGGGTGTTTCTTCCCAACTGGATCGGCGACGTCACGATGGCGACGCCCGCGCTGCGGGCCCTGCGGCGGCAGGCCGACGCCGCGGGCGACCGGCTTGTCGGTGTCATGAAGCCGTACGTCGCGGACGTGCTCGAAGGGCTCGGCTGGCTCGACGAGTCGCTGCTGGTCCGCAAGAACCAAGACTCGGTCGTCCGGCAGCTCCGCGGATTAAATCTTGACCGCGTGATCCTGCTGGCCAACTCGTTCCGCTCCGGTTGGCTCGCGTGGCGGAGCGGCGCCCGCGAGCGCATCGGCGTGGCGCGGGACTGGCGTGGCCCGCTGCTAACCACCAAGGTGTTCGAGCCGCGGCGCCGGTGGCGGCCGATCGAGGCGCCGCCGATCGACTCGTACCTCAACACCGCTTACGCCGCGGGGGCCGACTGGCAGCCGCCGACGCTTGAACTGGCGACGACCGAAGCCGACGAACGCGCCGCGGACGAAGTCTGGCGGCGATTAGCCTTGCCCGACGGCGACCGCGTGGTTGTGCTCAACTCGGGCGGCGCGTTCGGCGCCGCGAAGAGTTGGCCCGCTGAGCGCTTCGCCGAGTTGGCGGGGCGGCTCGCTACGGATGGCTATCACGTCCTGGTGAACTGCGGCCCCGCCGAGCGTGACACGGCGAGGCAGATCGCCGGCGGGTCGGGCTCGCCGCGCGTGGCGAGCCTCGCGGACTGGCCGACCGCCGACGCTTGGCGGGTGCCGATCGGGCTCTCCAAGGCGGTCATCCGGCGGTCGCGGCTGCTGGTAACGACCGACAGCGGGCCACGGTTCTTCGGCCTCGCGTTCGGTCGGCCGGTCGTTTCGCTGTTTGGGCCGATGGGGCCGCACGCGACGCGGACGCACTCGCCGCTCGAGACGCCGGTATCGCTCAACCTCGCCTGCTCGCCTTGCCAGAAGGCGGTCTGCCCCCTCGGCCACCACAAATGCATGCGAGACTTGTCCGTCAAACGCGTCTACCAAGCGGTTGCCGCGCGACTGGGCGGCGCCGGCTGCCGCGTGGCGGCGTGACGCCCGGTTGTTCTCGTCACAACGCCCAAACAGTTCGCCGCTCCACACGAACCGAGCGCCCACCACCAAGCAGCGACGATGCCAAACACGCACCCCTTTTCGACGATCCCGCCGATCCTGCACCAGACCTCCCTGACGGTGGAGGTCCCGAAGCGTTGGCGGCACACGGTCGCCGCGTCGCAGGAGATGCACCCCGGCTGGCGGTACGAGTTGTGGACCAACGACCGCGCCCGGCGGTACGTCGCCGACCACCACCCCGAACTCGCCGAGACGTTCAACGCCTACGAGCGCGACATCATGCGGGCCGACGTGATCCGCTACGTGGTGATGCACGACCTGGGGGGCGTCTACTGCGACCTCGACTACGAGTTCCTCAGGCCGTACGACTACCGCGGCGCCGACCTGGTGGTCGCCATGGAGTTTGCCCGTGACTACGGCGACGAACTCGACATCGTCGCCGGGTTCTTCCTCGCCTCGGCGCCGGGGCACCCGTTCTGGGCGGACGTGTTGGCTGAACTGACGGAGCGGCCGCCGACCACCGGCAGCTACCACGACGTCGTCGACGCGACCGGTCCCGGCATGCTGACGCGCGTCTTCTTCGCCAACCGTCACAAGTACGCCGGCGTGCGGGTCGAGCCGCGGCCCGCCTTCAGCCCCTTCCGCATGCGGGGCGCGAACGAGCGCCAGGTGCTGCTCAACTCCGGCGTCACCTACGGGATCCACCACGCCTGGGGCTCGTGGCGGGAGCGCTGGTCGGCCACCTACTTCAAGACGAAGATCGCCCAGTGGGTGTTCGGCAAGCGAGAAAAGCCCATCGGCGCCGGAACTCCAACGCCCGCCGGCGCCGTGCCAACCCGCCGGGCTGCGTGAGCCGCTAGCAGCGCCGGAGCCCCGGGTCTTGCGGGATTCATCGACCTCCTCTGAAGTCGTGCCGCCCGCCCAACCGATACCGTCTGCAACGGTTGCCCAACAGGCAGGCTTTGCTCCGCGAGCCTCGATTGGTTCTCTTCGACATGAGTCCGCCGCTGCGCGTCTTAACCGTCGGCGTGAAACCCGCGGTCAACGCCGCGCTTGCCGGCTGCGACGACTTACGGGTCTTCGCTCTCTCCGAGCACGTGAAGCGGCCGCGGATCGAGGGGCCCCTCGCCACGCTCCCGTACCGCTGCGGGGCGAAGCTCTCGCCCGAATCGATTGCCCAAGTGCGTGCGGCGATCCTCCGGCTTCGTCCCGACGTGGTTCAGTGCCAAGCCCCGAAGACGCTTGCCCACACGACGCTCGCCGCGACCGGCGTTTGGCGGCGACCGGCAATCGTCTCGTACCGTGGCATTGCCAGCCGGCCGTCGCGCTGGCGTGCCGAGGACCGGCTGACGTATCTCTCGCCGCTGGTCGACGCCCACGCGTGCGAATCGAGAGCGTGCCTCGACGCCCTCGTCGCCGGAGGCGTCCGGCCAGAGCGCTGCGCGGTTGTCTACAACTGCTTGACCCGCCCGCCCGGCCAGCCGGTCGCCCGCGAGGCGCTGCGTCGGGAATTCGGGATCCCAACCGATGCATTTGTGGTGGCCACGGTAGCCAACTTCAGACCAGTAAAGGGCGGCGACCTGCTGCTGCGGGCGGCGATCGAGTGCCGGGACCTCGCCGACTGCCACTGGCTGCTGGTCGGGCACGTCAACGACCGCGAGATGCTCCGGCTCGCCGCGGACCGCCGGGTCAAGGGCCGCGTCCACCTGGCGGGCTTCCGAGAGGACGCGTCGGAGGTCGCCGGCGCGGCGTCGGTCTTCTGCATGCCGAGCCGAGCCGAGGCGCTCGGCGTTGCGTTGCTCGAAGCGATGTCGCTCGGCGTTTGCCCTGCGGTGAGCGACGCGGGCGGCATGAAGGAGGCGGTTCGGCACGGGGTGCAGGGGTTGGTCTTCGAGCGCGGGAGCGTTGCCGCGCTGGTGCAGGCGATCCGTCGACTTCACGCCAACCGGGACGAGCTTGCCGCATTCGGTCGTGCCGCCAAGCGGCGGTTCCACCACCACTTTTCCGCCGACGGCATGGTCGGGCGATTAGCCGCGGTCTACCGCGACGTTGCCACCGTGGCGCCCCGCTTGCGCCTCGCTGCCTGACCGGCTGCGGATTGACTCATCAGGCCGCTTCCCGCGTCAAACGACACCGACGCCACGGCGAATCTTCACTCCGACCATACAAGCGGCGGCCATACAAGCGGCTGTCATGTCGAGCTTGAAACGCGTTATCGGGGCGTTCTCCACCGACGCCAGGGCGCGGAGCCACTGGTGAGGGCCAGCCGCTGACCGGTTGAACGGAGTGTGCCGGGTCTTACCGTTACGCGGGCGGCGTGGCGGTCTGCGGCGCAGCTGAGTTGTGGACAGCTTCTTAGGCCCTGGATAGGGTGAAGTGCGTGGCGGCACGCTCCGGCGGTGGCTGCCATCGCAGGTCTTTCGGGGGCAGCGGTCGCCCCCCGCCGCGGCAGGATTGGAACCCCTCGCCGGCCGGCGCCCCAACATGGCACAAACGTCGCGCGGCGCCGCGGCTCACCAAGAGGCACAGCATGACAACTTACGGCGACGGGCGCGGGTGGTACGCACTCAGCCACAACCTGACGGTCGTCGCGGCCGCTGGGCTTGCGCTCGCCACCTGCCCCGCCGTGTCTTCGGCCGAGGTGGGCACCGTCGTGCAGTTCCGCTTCACCTCGGGCGGAGAAGACTTCGGCGCCGTCGGCTTCCGGCTCTACGACACGGCGATGCCGCGTTCGGTCGAGAACTTCTTGAACTACCTCGACCGCTACGAGGGGACCTTCGTCCACCGCAACCCGCGTGCGGGCGACGGCGGCCCCAACGGCGACTTCGTCGTCCAGGGGGGCGGTTTCAGCTACGACCCGATAACGAACTTCGTGAATGGCATCGCGACCGACGACCCCATCGCCGACGAGCCGGGCGGCGGCGTGCAGGGCATCTCGAACCTGCGGGGCACGCTCTCCAACGCCAAGAGCGGACCGGACACGGTCACCAGCCAGTGGTTTTTCAACCTCGACGACAACTCGTTCCTCGACAGCCCGGCGCGTAACGACGGCGGCTTTGGCGCCTTTGGCCGGATCATCGGCAGCGGCATCACAGTGCTCGACGACATCGACGCCCTCGAGAAGATCAACATCGTGCCGTCGGCCGGCAGCCTGTTTGCTGACACGCCGGTCGAAGACCTCAGCGACCCACTCAACACGCTCATCGTCCTCGCGGAGACGCGGATCGTCCCCTACCCGCCGGGCGACTACAACTTCGACTTCGTGGTCGATAGCGACGACTACAACGTCTGGCGGTCGCAGTACGGCTCGACCACCCGCGCCGAGGCGGACGGCAACGGTGACGGCGTCGTGGACGCCCGCGATTACACACTCTGGCGGGACAACGTGACGGCGGAGGTGGCCGCGGCGGTCGCCCCGCCGGCGCCTGAACCATCGGCTGCCTTGCTCGGGATCCTCACCGTGTTCGCGGCGCCGCGCCGGCGAAGGCAGCGGTAGCCTGCGTCGTGGCGTGCCCGCGCCGGGGCAGAAAATGCGGGCCTCGGACGGAGCCGGCGACAAGCCGACAAGCTCGAGCGATCAGGGGCTAACAAACCGCCCGTGCGAAGTCCGTCCGAGGCCCCGCGGGCCAGCAAGGATTGCCACGGCCTGCCCGATCCGTTGCAAGCCGCTTGGCGGTGCTTGGGGCACGCCGTGTGCCGTCGCGTCGGCGCCGAGTTTTGGTCGGTCGCCTCTCGGCGGCCGAAGTCGATGCGAGACAACACGTTAGCGTGAGACGCCCCGCCACGATTTTTCTTCCCGGCGGCGTGGATCGGTTGCTCATGCCGTTGGCGGCCCTCTGAGGTAGCGCAGCGGATCGCGACACGTTGCGTCGCCTCGCAACAAACCGCGGCCGAGATGCCGATTCACCGCGTCGATAAGACAACTCTGCCCCAGATTGAGACGTACCAACCAGGGCGGCCGCCAACGGGGTTGCCTGACCGCGGGATTGCCACCAGATTACGTGCCCGCAATGCCGGGCACTCTGCCGACCGCGGACTCTTCGAAGAAACCCTCTCTGCGGACTTCCCCCTGCGGCTCACGATGAGCGACACCACGAACAACGTCGGCGAGAGTGGCCGCTTCGAAGCGCCGCCGCTTAGCGCCCCCGCGGCATTGGCAACCCGGGCCGAGTTTCTGCCCGCCTCGGCCACGCGGGTGCTGATGCTTGTCAATCGCAACGCGGGCGCCCGCGGCGGGCAGGGGATTGCTGAGCAGGTCGCCGCGGCGGTTACCCAGTCGGGTTTTGACGTCACACGGGTCGACAATTACGCCGATTTGGCGGGCGTGTCGGCGGAACTTGCCTCGGAAGGTTCGTTGCGGGCGGTGCTCGCCATCGGCGGAGACGGGACGGCCGGGATCGCCCTCAACGCGACGCCGGACGGCACGCCGCTGCTGGTCGTGCCGGCGGGGACGGAGAACTTGCTCGCCAAGTACCTTCGGACCGGCGCCCGGCCCCGCGCGGTCGGCGGGCTGCTGCGCGAGGGCGTGACCGTCCGCCTCGACGCCGGCGTGGCCGACGGCAGGCTGTTCGCCCTGATGATCAGTTCCGGCTTCGATGCGGAGGTCGTCCGCCGGGTTCATTCGCAACGGAGCGGCAACATCACGCACTTGGCGTACGCGCAACCGATCCTCTCGGCGGTTCAGAGCTACGACTACCCGCCGCTACACGCCGAGTGGGACGACACGGACGGGCAGCGGCACGAGTCGGTCGGGCGGTGGCTGTTTGGCGTCAACTTGCCCCGCTACGCTCAGGGCCTGCCGATCGTCCCCGAGGCGCAGGGCGATGACGGGCTGCTCGACCTCTGCCTCTTCGAGCGGGGCGGCACGGCGGCCGGGTTGTGGTATCTTTGTCATGTCCTGCGTCGGCGGAGGCACCGACTGTCGAGCGTCACGTCGGCCCGGCTGCCGAGCTTCCGCATCCACTCGCCCGCAGCCGACGTCGCGTACCAGTTGGACGGCGACCCCGGCGGCGTGCTGCCGGTCGACGTGTCGGCGGCGCCGGGGCGGATGACGCTGCTCGTCTCGGTTCAGACGGCCCGGCGCCTCGGTTTCGAGCCGCCCCCCGCCTAGACTGCCCGCCAGCGGCTGGCGCCAGAGCGCGAGTCGCCGCGGCCACCGCGACATCTTGAAGCCGAACCTGACCGAAACGCCACCGTTGCCCACCGAATCTCCGCAGACCGACCGCGGCGCCCGCGTGGCCGATTATGAGGTCGGCGCCGGCCGGCCGCTTCTGCTGATCGCCGGCCCGTGCGTGCTCGAGGAGCAGGCGGACGCGCTCAAGATCGCCGAGGCGGTGAAGCAAGCCGCTGCCGGGCTGCCGATTCAAGCGGTGTTCAAGGCCTCGTTCGACAAAGCGAACCGAACGAGCATCGACGCCTACCGCGGGCCGGGCCTTGAAGCGGGCCTGGCGATGCTCTCGGCCATCCGCGAGGCGACCGGCCTTCCCGTAACGACCGACTTTCACGAGGCCGCTCAAGCCGCGCCGGTCGCCGAGGTGTGCGACCTACTGCAGGTGCCGGCGTTCCTCGCCCGGCAGACCGACCTGCTGGTCGCCGCGGCAAAGACCGGCAAGGCTGTCAACGTGAAGAAGGGCCAGTTCATGGCGCCCGCCGACATGCGGCACGTAGTGCGGAAGCTGCGCGAGTCGGGCGCCGCGGGCGTGATGCTGTGCGAACGGGGCACGTTCTTCGGCTACGGCCGGCTGGTGAACGACATGCGGTCACTGCCGCAGATGCAGGCGCTCGGCGTGCCGGTTGTGTTCGACGCGACGCACAGCGTCCAAGAGCCCGGCGCCGCGGGCGGCGCCGCCGGGGGCGGGTCGACCGGAGGCAACCGCGCGATGGTCGAGCCGCTGGCCCGCGCCGCGATGGCGCTGCAGGCCGACGGCCTGTTCCTGGAGACCCACCCCAGCCCGGACGAATCGCCCAGCGACGGGCCCAACATGGTCCCGCTCGATCAGCTCCGCGGCCTGCTCGAGCGGCTGGTCGCCATCCGGGAGGCCTCGCTAGCCGCCGGCCCGCTGTAGGTCACTATGAAGCGCAACGACAAAGCCTCGCCGAACCCGCGTCGCTGGTCCTTGTTCGATCGGCCCCGCTCGCAGTCCACCGCGGCCTGCCTCGCGGGTTTGTTGGCCGCCAGCTTCTTGGCGCCCGCCGGTTGCACAACAGGCAGCGGCGAGCTGGAAGCCAAGGCGGCGGCCAACCGGCAGCAGCAGCGGCAGGTCGCGAAGTCCAACGCGTTGTTCGAGTCCGTCACCGCTCGGCTGCGAGACTTGCCGGCCGAGATCAGCCTGGAGCTTCGTCCGCCCGCGGTTGTGCTCGACTCGACCAGCAGTGGCAACGGCCAAGACGTCATGGCGATTGGCCGCCCCGCGCCCGGCGCGAACCCGCCGGTCATTACCCGGCTGACCGTGCCCGCCGGCAACGGCAACTTCAAGTCGGCCGGCATCAAAGGGGGCGACAAAGTCCGCTGCTACCTGCTGCCCGACAACCAGTTCATCGACCGGCTCCGCGAGACGGGCGAACAGGACATGAACGTGCTTTCGCACGTCCCGGTCGAGGCGGTCGTTTCGCAGGTGCAGGACTCGAACACGCTGCTGATCGACGGCGGCTTGCGGCTGCCGCCGCGGGCGGCCCGGACGCTGGCCGAGAACATCCCGCCGCGGACGCTCGAGACGTTCCGCCAGGCGGGGCTGCCGGACAACGTCGTCCAACAAGTCATCGCTGGGTTCGGCGCCGCCGGCGTAACCGACACCGACGGCGTGCCGCTGCCCGACTTTATGATCACCGCGCTGCCGGGCGTCGCGTGGCCCTTCAAGATCGAGGTCTGGCGGACGCTCGACGACCGGATGATCGAGATCAACAACGCGTTGTCGCGCTACGCCGCGCGGAGCGGCCCGCCGCCGGCGGCGCTCGCCTGGGAGCCGAGCCCCGATGCGCCCGCCCTCGCTGGCATCGTCGACCGTCTCAACCAGTGGCTCCGCAGCCGCACCCGGCCCGACGACTGGGCGCCCGCCGCGCTCACGGAAACGCTGCCTAAGGGGCTTGCGCAGTCGAAGACGCTCGCCCCGTACTTCGATCCGGGCACGCTCGCCGCGGCCGCCTACTCGGACCACGACGGCCGGCTCCTGCAAGAGGCGATCTGGTGCCGAGACGTCGCCCGCTGGGCCTGCGGGGAACGGTTCGAGCCGGTTGAACGCGCCACGCAGATGTTCGATTGGTGTGTGCGGAACGTGACGCTGAGCGACGACCCCCGCGTCGGGGCCAACCGGCCCTGGCAGACGATGCTGTACGGCCGCGGGACCGCCGCCCAGCGGGCGTGGGTCTTCGCCATGCTCTGCCGGCAGCAGCGGCTGCCGATGGTGGTCCTGCGTGTCGACGCGCCCAGCGACGCCGACCGGCCTTGGCTCTGGTGCGCGTTGATCGATCAGGGCCAGCTCTACCTGTTCGACCCGCAACTCGGCCTGCCCCTCACCTCCGCAGGCGGCGAGAAGGTCGCCACCCTCGCCGAGGTTGCGGCAGACGACGCCCTGCTGAGAGCGCTGGACCTTGAGGGCTCGCCGTACCCGGTCACCGCCGAGGCCGCCGCCAAAGCCGAGGCGTTCGCCGTTGCCGACCCGTTTGCGCTCTCCTGGCGGGCCGAAGAGTTGCAGCGTCAGTTCACCGCGGACGACGCGCTCACGCTGGTCGCCGACGCCGATGGCGTCGCTAAGCAAGCGGTCGCCGCCGGCGTGTCGGGCGGGGTCCGGCTGTGGCCCGCGCCGCTGGAGTTGCTCCGCCGGCGGCTCACGCTCGGCCCCGCGACGCGCAAGGCGGTCGCCGTCGAATTCCGCCCCTACGCTTGGCGGCCGCACCTTTGGAAGGCGCGCGTCCTGCACATGCGTGGCCTGCTTGAGACGGCCGAAGACGCCCGCAAGAAGGGCGACGCCCTCTACGACCCGATCAACGACCACCGCGCCGCCGGCCGGTTGTACATGGACCGCTCGGTCCGGCCCGACGAGACGACGCTCGCCAGAGTGGTCGCAGAGAAGCAACGCGTCTACCGCCACGCCAAGGCCGACGCTACTTACTGGCTCGGCGTGTTGCAGTACGACCAGGGTTCTTACGCCTCGTCGGGCGAGTGGTTGCGGCGCGCCGCCGAGGAAGGCAAGAAGGCCGTTGGCGGCCGTAGCCGCCGAGCCGATGGGATCGCGTACAACCGGGCGCGTGCGCTCGAAGCGGCCGGCGACTTGGCAGCGGCCGCTGAGTTGCTCGAGGCGAGCGACTCGCCGCAGCGGCACGGCGACCGGCTGCGTGCGCAGCAACTCCGCCGCGCAGCCGCAGAGTAACGCGGCGATCCCCCCGCTTCACCCCGACGGGAACCGCTTGCCGCGACGCCTGATGCTCCGACGCCTGAAGAATTGGTGGTTCCTGATCGCGCTCGCCGTGCTGCTCGCCACGGGGCTGTGGCGGTCGGAAGACCTCGCCGGCCCCGCGGCGCAAGCGCCCCGCACGGCGATGATCGCCGTGATCATGTTCCTCTCGGCGTTGCCGATCGACTTTTCGGCCTTCGGCCGGGCCCGCGGCGCCTGGCCTGCGGTTGGGCTCGCCGTGCTGCTCAACGCCGCGGCGGCGCCGCTGCTCGGTTGGCTCGTCAGCCTGGCGGCGCCGGCGCAGATCGCCTCGGGGCTGGTCACCGGGCTGGTCGTCGCGACGGCGTCCCCTAGCACCTTGGCGTCGGGTGTCGTCTGGACGCGGCGTGGTGGGGGCAACGACGGCGTCGCGATGCTGGTCACGCTGGTGACCAACCTCGGCTGCTTCGCGGTGATGCCGTTCTGGCTGGCGATGATCCTAGGGAGCGGCAGCGGCGTCAGCGATCAGGTAAGCGACGTCGCCCCGCCCAACCTATTGCCGAAGCTGCTCGTGTGTGTCGTTGCGCCGATCGTCCTGGCGCAGCTCGCCCGCCGCCCACCGGCGGTCGCCGCGTGGGCGGCACGGCACAAGCCGTCGCTTGGCCTGGTGGCGCAGATCGGCGTGCTCGGCATGTCGCTGTTGGGGGCGATCAACGCGGGCCAGGCGGTCCGCTCGGCCGGCGTGTCGGTCGGCTGGGTTGACGGGCTGGCGGTGATCGCCGCCACGGGGGCCGTGCACGTGGCCCTGCTGCTTGGCGGCTGGCGGCTGGCGCTGAGCGGCGGCATGGGACGGCCCGAAGCCGTCGCCGTCGCCATCGCCGGCAGCCAGAAGACGCTCGCCGTGGGCGTCGGCATCGCTTTGGAGTTTGGCGGCTTGGCGATCTTCCCGATGATCGCCTACCACGTGCAGCAACTGCTGATTGACACGCTCTTTGCTGACCGCATGCGGCGGGCCTCGCCCGATGCCGCCGCGCCAGCGGGCGCCGACGCGGCGCCGACGAGCACGTAGGAGCCCGCCCGATCGGCGCCACGGGGTTGCCCAACGAACCCGGCAGCCGTAGGTTATGGGGCTTCGCGGTGCGGGCCGAGGAGTCGGCCAGCGCTACGGCCGCTCGGAGTCGTTTGCCCGCCACCCCTTCGCATGCGACCCCCCAGCACACAGCTACCAAGCACACGGCCACCAAGCACACGGCCCCTTCGCCTACAGACCGAGCCATGAAAGACGGCATCCACCCCAACTACCAAGAGACGCAAGTCACTTGTGGCTGCGGCAACAAGTTCACGACGCGCAGCACGCGTGCTGAGCTGAAGGTCGACATCTGCAACACGTGCCACCCGTTCTACACGGGCAAGCTCAAGTTTGTGGACGCGGCGGGCCGGATCGACAAGTTCAAGAAGAAATTCTCCGGCGCCGGTTACAAGAGCCTGAAGAGCAAGGGCAAGAAGTAGCGGGCTAGTGACGGTTGGTGGTTGCTGGTTTGTGGCTCTTGGCTGAGCAAGCGCCCAACCGCTCCGCACGCTTGTCCCTTACCCCCGCCCCCCGACTCCTCTCTCCTTAATGCGCGACCTCCTCGATACCAAGCTCGCGCGGTTCGAGCAGCTCGAGCGTGACCTCGTCGACCCCGACGTCCTCGCCAGCGGCGACCGCTTGGCGGCGGCGGCCCGTGAGCACGGCGGCCTGGCGAAGCTCGCCACGAAGTACCGCCGGTTCAAGGAGGTCGCCCAGCAGATCACCGACACACGCGAGATGCTGGCCGGTGACGACCCCGAGCTCCGCGAGCTCGCCGAGGCCGAGGAGCCCGAGCTGATCGCCGAGCGTGAGCGGCTTTGGGACGAGCTGCTTGAGCTCACCATCGGTGGCGAAGACGCCGCCCGCACACGGTGCATCATGGAGATCCGCGCCGGCGCCGGCGGCGACGAGGCCGCCCTCTTCGCCCGCGACCTGTACGAGATGTACAAGCGGCACGCCGAGACGAAGGGCTGGAAGCTCAGCATCATCGACCACAGCGCCAACGAGCTCGGCGGCTTTAAGGAGATTTCGCTCTCGCTGGAAGGGGAGGGCGTCTTCCGCGAGCTGCGATACGAGTCGGGCGGCCACCGCGTGCAGCGTGTCCCCGAAACCGAGACGCAGGGCCGCATCCACACGTCCGCCGCCACCGTGGCGGTGATGCCCGAGCCGGAGGACGTCGAAGTCGAGCTGAAGCCGGACGACTACCGCGTCGACAAGTTCGGCGCCTCGGGGCCCGGCGGGCAGCACGTCAACAAGACGGAGTCGGCGATCCGCCTCACCCACCTCGAGACCGGCATCGTCGTGCAGTGCCAGGACGAGAAGTCGCAGCACAAGAACCTCGCCAAGGCGCTCCGCGTCCTCAAGAGCCGCATCTACGACCAACGCCAGCAGGAAGAAGCGGCCAAGCGCGCCGACGAACGCAAGACGCTGGTCGGCAGCGGCGACCGCAGCCAGCGGATCCGCACCTACAACTTCCCGCAAAACCGCATGACCGACCACCGCATCGGCCTCTCGCTGCACAAGCTCGACCAGATCATCGGCGGCGACCTTCAAATGGTCACCGACGCCATGATCGACTACGAGCGCCAGCAGCAACGCGACCAGATGGAAGGACCGGAGTGACCTCTGATTGATGATTTCTGATTTCTGATTGGTTGCCGCGCTCGATCCGAAATCATCAATCGGAGATCATCCATCCAATCATGTCCGAACCCACGCCCTGGACGATTGGCAAGCTCCTGACCTGGACGGCCGAGTTCCTCGCGTCGCGCGGCAGCGACTCGGCCCGGCTCGACGCGGAGGTGCTGCTCGCCCACGCCCGGGGTTGCAAGCGGATCGACCTCTACACCGTCTTCGACGAACCGGCGCCCGACGGCGTGCGAGACGCCTTCAAGAAACTGGTCAAGCGCCGCGGCGACGGCGAGCCGGTCGCCTACCTCGTCGGCAAGAAGGAGTTCTACTCGCTCGAGTTCGAAGTCACCGGCGATACCCTCATACCCCGGCCCGAGACCGAGCTGATCGTCGTGCGTCTCACCGACCTGGCGAAAGAAGCCGGCGGCGGCGAGGCGATCAAGGTCTGCGACGTCGGCACGGGGAGCGGCGTCCTCGCCGTGTGCGCAGCGAAGTACCTGGAGAACGCCAATGTGCTGGCGACGGACGCCTCGCCCGCGGCGCTCGAGGTCGCCAAGCGGAACGCCGATCGGCACGGCGTTGGCGGGCGGACCTTCTTTGTCGAGGCCGACCTCTTCCCCGCCCACAAGCCGGACATGCGGCTCGACTACATCGTCAGCAACCCGCCGTACATCACGACCGACGAACTGACGCGACTCAGCGCCGGCGTCGCGGACTACGAGCCCCGCCTCGCCCTCGACGGCGGGCCCGAGGGGACGACCGTCATCGAACGGCTGCTGCCCGCCGCGGCCCGGCAACTCAAGCCGGGCGGCGTGCTGCTCATCGAGATCAGCCCGATGATCGCCGAACGCGTGGAGGGCCTCGTCAACGAGACGCCGGGGCTCGTTCTCAAGCCCACGATCAACGACTTGAGTGGCCACCCACGCGTGATCGAGGCGATGAAAGAGGAGGGGGTATGAACCGCGTCGGCATCGCGCTGCTAGGCATGGCCGCGGTGGGCATCTTCGCCGTCGCTCTTGGCGTCGTGTACGACCCGTTCTCGGTCCCGTTCCAAGACTACGATCGGCTGCCGGCCGAGCAGCAGCAGGCGTACGGGCGTCGGTCGGCGCCGATGCAAGTGATCCGCCGGGTGGGCGGCGGCGCCGTCATCGTCTCGGGGATTGCCCTCGCCTTCGTGGCGCTGCTCGGCCCCTTGTTCGGCTCTGAAGCCACCCCAGACGACCCCACGACGCCCGCATGAGCACCAGCACCCCCCGCGTTTCGCTTGTCGCCCTTTCCGAGCCGTTGCTCCCCAGCATCGAGGCCGTCGCCGAACAGCTCATCGAGCGGTTCCCCGACGCCCCGCCGTTGGCTTTGACCAGCGAATCGGGCAGCGGCGTGACGTTCCGCCTCGGCGTAGCGGGCGGGCCGCAGGCGACGGGCAACTACACGCTCGTCGACAAGCCGATCCCGTGGGAACAGATCGAGGGGCCGTGCACGCTCGCCTGGTACTGGCCCGACGCGGCCGACGTCATGCGTCACCACGGGCAGCACCTGTTCCTCACGCTGGTCGACGAATCCAAGGACCCGATCGAGCGGATGATCCACCTGACCCAGCTCACCGTGGCGATCGCCGCGACGACGCCGTCGGCCGGGCTGGTGTGGGCGCCGAACGTCACGGTCCACAACCCGGTTGACTTCGCCCAGATGGCGGCCAAGATGACCCGCGACGACCTGCCCTTGCAGCTCTGGGTCGACTTCCGCATCTCCCAACGCGACGACGGCGGCCTGATGCTCTTCACGACCGGCATGGAGTCGCTCGGGCACCGCGAGTTTGAGGTCGAGCGGTTCTCGGGCGAGCCGACGATCCTCACCAACGCGGTCTACAACATCGCCCACTACGTGCTAGGCAGTGCTCCTGGAGGGGGGCGGCCCATCCTCAAGGACGGCGAAGCGATCGGCCTGCCGGACGGCGCGCAGATGAACGTCGAGGTCGCGCCCTCGATGATCGACGCGAACCTCGAGGTGGTCCGACTAAAGTTTGAGTGAGCTCGCGGCCGGATCGGTCTAGCCGGGGATCCAGATCTTCTTCGACCGCACGACCTCGCACCCGTTTGGCAAGTCGATTGGCGTCGGCGACTTGCAGAAGAAAGCCAGCCCGCGGTAGCCGGTCAGGTACTGATAACTGCTGCTAAAGAAGCCCCCCTCGGAGGCGACCACCAGCGGTTCGGGGTTCCGGGCAACAATCTGCTTGAACTCGCGCGGCTCAACCGACACGATGACGCCCGACGCCTTGATCGCCTGGGCGATCATGGCGGCCTGTTGGGCAGCGGCGTTGGCTCCAGCGTCCATAGTGATTTCACGTCTCGCGTTTAGGGCGATTAACGAGCGTCATTCGTCGCCCATCGCGGAGTCTTGCCAGGCTTTCACTTGCCGCCGCGATAAATCTCGTGCCCCAGCACGTTGCGCCGGGGGGTCATCGGGCCTTCGCCGTCGGACTCGGCGAGGATGGTAAGCATCATTTGCAGCTTGGCGTCGCAGTCGTCGGCGTGGTGGACGATCAGCGCCTCGGGCGTCATCGGCGGCTTGGGCGAGCCCCATTCGGGCAGTCGCTGGTGGCTGATGATGATATGCTCCAGCCGCAGCAGCGACTCCTCGTCGAGCGGGCCCGTTGACGTCTCGGCGAGGGCAGCGTCCGCCTCGCGGATCATGTCGCGGCCCTGCAGGATGTGCCCCACCAGCGAGCCGGCGGCCGTGTACTCGGCGCCGACCGCCGTGGCGCGGAGCTCGCGGAGCTTGCCGATGTCGTGCAGGATGGCGCCGGCGGCGACCATGCCGACGTCGACCGCGGGCCCCTCGCTACGCGGCCCCGCGTCGGGGTACCGCTCGGCGTAGCTCTCCGCAAGCAGCACGGCGTGCCGGGCGACGTTGCGGACGTGCTCCAGCCAGCCCGCGGCGAACGCGTGGTGGTTCCGCACCGCCGCCGGCCAGGCGAGCAACGCCTCGCGGTGCTCGTCGAGCAGACCGAGGACAAGCGCCAGCAGCGGCTTGTTGTCGCCGATGGCGTCGCGGGCGAGCGTGACCAGGTCGCCCAGCATCTCGTCGGCGTTGAACCGGCTCCGCCGCTGGCACATGGCCGGGTCGAAGCCGTCGTCCCGGTCGGCCTCCTCGACGGGTCGGACCTTGCGGATGTCGAGCTGCGGTCCGTAGGACGTCTCGTGGTACAACGCCCGCAGCTTGTAGAACTCACCGACGCGCCATTCGTCGGAAGCCGTCCGGAAGAGCGGGGCGTCGCTCCAGACGGGGAAGCTGCACTCGCGCTTGGCGTCGCGGAAGGTGACCTTCCAGTAGGGCTTGCCGTCCTTTGTGGTCAGCTGCGTCTTGTCCGCCAGCAGCGCGAAGAAGTCGGCCTCTTGACCGTTGGTCAGCTCGCTGAGCGGGACCGGCGGCGGGGTGTCGCGGGCCTTGTCGAAGAGGTCTTGCTTGGCCATGAAGCGGCGCTGGGCGTTGATTGGTGGGCGCTGGGCTCAGTCCCAAACGGCGTTTATGTTACGCCATCTGGCGCCGCGCGTCTCCGACTCGGGTCGCAAAGGGCCGGTGTGGCTACGCTTTGCCGTTGAGCCCCGCCCGCCGCTCGGCGACCAGCTCGTCGAGCATCGTTTGCAGCTGG
>JBCCZD010000030.1:0-22525 GCA_039188275.1 Planctomycetota bacterium | reverse complement strand
GCGGGCGTGGGCTACACGCTCTACCGGGACGCGTCCGGCGGCGCCTACGCGGCCGACGACTTTGTGCCCCTGCCCACCGGCGCTACGGTCACGACGGCTACCGACGTCTGGACCTTCGATTTCAGCGGCGCCCTAACCACCGCCGGCACAAGCAGCACCATCCGCATCGACGGCGCCGAGTTCTACTGGACCGTCACCATCTACCACGCGACCGGCTACGCCCGCGTGACGAAGACCGCGCTCTGACGGCGGGCGCCTCGCCGCCGAGAGCGAGCTACGCTTGTCTGCTGCGTCCCCGTTGTGAGGGACGCTGCGCCCTGCGCCCGCAACAAGCCATGCCCGCCCACCCGACGACGCCCCGCCCGCACTCCCGACGAGCCGCCTACTCGCTGCTCGAAGTGGTGATGGCCGGCGCGCTGGTCGCGGGCACGCTGGTCCCGGCGCTGCAGTTGATCCGTGAGGGCCTGGAGCTCAGCGAGACGACCGACGAGCGGGCGCTGCTGGCCAACTACGCGGTTTGCAAACTCGAGGAGAACCTGGCGTTGGTCGCCGCGGCGTGGACGTCCGGCACGGTGTCGGGCGACTTGACGGCCGACGGGCACAGCCGGCTCCGCTACACCGTTACCCGCAGCGACGCCGTCGCCGACGGCGGCATTGTCGGTGAGCTGATGCACGTCCGGGTGACCACCTACATCGACGAGGACGGCGACGACGCCCTCGACGCAAGCGAGCCGAGTTGCTCGTACCGGACCAAGATCGGGAAGTTTGCCTCCTATGAAGCCGCCGCCTCCTAGCCGACGACCAGCGCCGGCCGCCGCGAGGCGGGCCTTCTCGCTGATCGAGATGCTCGCCGCGACGGCGATCACCGCCACGCTCATGGCGTCGTCGATGGTCGTCATCCGCTCGAGCTACGCCGCGTGGCAGGCCCACGAGGGCGACATGGTCAAGACCGCCGCGGCCGACGCCGTGCTTCGTCACATCATCCGCAACGTGCGGCAGGCGGTGAGCGTTTCGGCGATTACGGCGTCCTCGGACACGGCCGGGCGACTCGAGGTGCTCAACAGCTCCGGCGGGACCGACTACTGGGACCACACGGGAACGTCGGCCGGCGAGGTTGAGTTCAATGCCTCGGGGGCGCTGCTAGCCGACGGGATCGATCAGCTCGTGTTTACAGGCTACGAAGCGGACGGCGTGACCACGACGACAACGCCGGAGGACGTTCAGCTCGTACGCTGCACCGTGACGGTGACGCTGCCCCGCGGCGTGGGGCAGACGCGGACGGTCTCCTGCTGCGCGTGGGTGCGTTCGTGGTGACGGCGGATCGCGAAAGCCAAGACGATAGAAACAATGCCCCCGGCAACCGACAACCCGACGCCACGCAACCGCCCGCGGGAGCCGCGCGGGGCGGCGCTGCTGATGGTGCTGTTTGTGATCTTCGTCGTCAGCTCGCTGGTGCTAAACGTCGTGAGCACCGAGGTGCTGCAGCTGTCGGTCACACGCAACGTCGGCGACTACGAACGGGCGCTGTACCTCGCCAACGCCGGGGTCCACCACGCCTGCACCGAGCTGATCAACGACTCGACCTGGCGGGGCACGGTCGCCGACGCAACGTACCCGGCGGACGACACCTACTCGGCGACCGCCGTCGACGGAGCGTCGGGGCAGGTCACGGTCACGTCGATCGGCGTCGCGGGCGACGCGACCCGTACCGTGGAAGCAACGATCGAGCTTTGACCGCTCCCACAACCGATTCTGAGCCAACCAGCAACAACGCGGCGACCGCATGAGTGATGCCAACAACCAAGACCGGCGGAAAGAGGCCGATCGACGCACCGGCGGCGAGCGGCGGCGTAGCGGCGAGGGCCGCCACGTCGTGCTGCACTTCGGCCGGGCCGAGTTGAGCATGGGCCTGATCGTGTCCGACGGCCGCGGCGCGCCCGATCTGCTGCACACCGCCGAGACCAAGTGGCGGCACGACGGCCCGCTGCTGCCCAACTCCGAGGCGGTCGAGACGCTCGCCGAGCGGTTGAAGGCTCTGGTCGCTCAAGAGCGGATCGCTGGGGCGAGCGCCTCGCTGGTCCTCAACGGCGACCTTTGCATCACGCGTGTCGCCTCGGGACCTGCCGCCGATGTCCGCAAGTCGCTCGACGAGATCGACGACCGCAGCCAGCTCTACCTGTCGCTGGGCCCGGGCCCCAAGACGATCGCCCGTGCGAAGGAGAACCTCGACGCCCGCCACGAGCGGGCGGTTGTTTCGGTCGCTTGCGAGGCGAGCATCCAACAGCTGATTGACGTCGTCGCCGCCAGCGGGCTCGACCTGCAGCTGATTGAAGCGGAGACGGTCGCCCTCGCCCGCGTTCACGGCGCGCTGCACCCCGACGACGAAGAACCGGTCTTGATCGTCGAGTGCGACGCCGACGGCTTTGAGATCGCCGTCGCCAGCAAGGGCTGTCTGCTGCTGGACTACCGCCCCGGCCCGGCGAGCAGCGACGCCAGCCTGATCGATGTCCTGACGCAGCACCACGCGCGGCTCGAGCGCTTCTGCCAGCGTCAGACGGGGGACTTCAACTTCGGGCTCAAGAAGGTCTACCTGGCCGGTGAGGAGTCGCAGGTCGTTGCGGCGGAGAAGGCGCTGTCGCGGGGGTCGGTGTACGCGGCCGAAGTACTCGACACCAACGCCGCCCGCCGACACTGGCCCCGCCCGCCAGAGACGCTGGGGCCGAGCCAAGCCGCGCTGGTCGGCAGGCTGCTGCGTGAGATCGACGCGGCGCCCGAGGCGCCCGCGCCCAACTTGATCGAGCGCTGGATAGCGGAGAGCCGTGCCCACATCCGCCCGATGCTCATCCGCTCGGCGTTGCCGCTGGTCGCCGTGCTGCTGTTGGCAGCGGGCGTGGCGGTAGTGAATTGGCACGTCCGCCAAGTTACGGACGACCTAACCGCGCAGCTCGACGAGCTCGCGCCGGCAAAGATCGAGCACGACGCGCTCCGCCTCCGCATGATCGCGGCGCAGGACAAGCTCCACCGGCTCCAGAAGCTGAGCGATGGGATTGAGGACCCAGGCCTGACTGCCCTCCTGGCGTCGATCGGCGGCTGTCTGCCGGACGACGTCTGGCTCGACCGCTTCTCGGTAACCGACGTGGCGTCGGCCCGCGTCTCGGGCGCGAGCTACAGCGAGAGCGGCGTGTACGACTTTGTTCGCCACTTGAACGCGGCGCCGATGTTCGAGAAGGTCGCGCTCGAGGGGACCGGGTTCTCCAACACCCCTCAAGGGCCGGCAACCAGCTTTGACGTCAAGTTCTTGCTAGCAGAACCAACGGCGGACACCCCGGGAGAAACGCCCCAATGAACACGCCAGCAGTCGTTGATCGATTCTGCGAGAGCCGCCACCGCTGGCTAATCGTTACAGGCGCCACATTCCTCGCGTCGCTCGTAACGATCTTGCCGCAAGCGGACCAGTATCTGACGCTCCGCGCCGATGAGGACGAAAAGACCGAAGAACTGGACGAGGCCCGACAAACGGCGCAGATGCTAGCAGGGCTTCGTGATCGGGTGGTGGAAACCACCTCCGAGCTTGAAGCCCTGGAGCGCCGCACGCTGCCTGAGGAAGCGGTTTCGGACTTCCGCAACCAGCTGGTGGAGATGGTCCGCGAGTCGGGGTGCCAGGTCCGCAGGATCGGCGTCGGCGGCGTGCGGGTCAGGCAGTGGCGGGAAAACGATCGGCCGTTAGCCGAGCCCTCGGAGAAGGCCGGGCCGGACACGCCGTTCCAGCTCGAAACGCGGGCGGTGAGCCTTTCGGTTACCGGCAGCATGACGGAGGTGCGCGAGCTGCTCGGCAAGATTGAGTCCAACGGCATGATGAATCACGCGAAGGGCCTCGACCTGCGTCCGGCGGGCCGAGGGGGCAGGGTGCAGATGGAGCTTGAGCTCTGGTGCTTCGCCCTGACACGCGGCCACGCCTCGGCGTAGAGGCTCACGGCGGTAGGCAAGAGCGGAACAGGACACGGCGCCACGGAGGGCGTGAGACGGTGCAGCCACAGAGAGACACACCAAGGCGCTTACGCCGCGGCCCCGTGGCCCGGCGTTTCTGCGCGCTGCTGGCGGCGGCTGTGTGCCTCGCGGGTGCGGCGGGCGCCCAGTCGGATCTAGCCCAGTCGGAGCTGACGGTCGTCCCCGGCCGGTCCGACGCGCGGAGCGAACGCCCCGCCGCGTCCGCGGCGAAGCAACCCGCCGTGCCGCTCTCCGAGGCGCTCAAGCGGCGTGGCGACCTGACGCTGCGCGGCAACTCGCTCAACGATGCGTTGATGACGATCAGCGAGCTTTGGCGGATCAACATCGTGGCCGGCGAAGTCCCTGGCGCGGTCAACGGCGTGTTCAAAGACGCGCCGCTACGGGAGATCCTCGACTCGATCCTGATCAGCAACGGCTACGGCTACCGGGCCGTCGGCGAGAGCCTGGTAGTCAGCGACCTGGCCAAGCTCGGCCAGGTGAATCCCTTCTTCGAGTCGGCGACCATCCGCGTCCAGGCGGCGGACATCAACGACGTCGTGACCGGCGCGCAGCTGCTCTCGACCCCCCAGGGCCAGGTCCGGCCGATCCCGTCGGCTTCCAGCGTATTCGTGCTCGACTTCCCCGACCGCGTCAAGATGATCCGCGAGTTCGCGGACTCGGTCGACCGGGCCGCCCTCCGGGCGAGCGGCCGGCCGGTCGGCGCTTCGGTCGGCGCCGGGCCACAGCAGCTTCAAGTCGCGTACCTCAAGACGCACTACATCTCGGCGGAGAACGCCGTGCCGGTCCTCGAGGCGGTGCTCAGCACTTCAGGCCGAGTGGCCTCGATGAAGGACGAAGACCGGCTGCTGGCGGTCGACTTCGCCGAGAACCTGCAGATGATCGCGACGGTGCTCCAACGGATCGACCGCCCCCGCCCGCAGGTGAGCGTGCGTGCGCTGATCTACGACATCAGCCTGCAGGACAAGGAAGCCCTCGGCCTGAACTGGCAGAGCCTCGCCGGCGGCAACTCGAGCCCCTCGATCGACGGCGCGTCGCTATCGGCCGGCACGATTACCTCCGGGTCGGGCTCGCTGATCAACTCGCTGACCGTTGCGCCCCCGGCCGAGGACGCGGTGAACGGCTCGTTCAGCTTCTTTACGCTCAACAGCAACCTGAACCTGTCGGCCGTCGCCGTGGCGTTGCAAGAAGCCGCCGACTCGCGGTTGCTCGCGTCGCCGAACGTGACGGTTGTCGACAACGACGAGGCGACCATCGAGAGCGTTTCGGAGATCCCCTTCCAGCAACTCACGCAAACCGGCGGAGGCGGCAACATCGGCACCACCGCCTTCCGCGACGCCGGCGTCACGCTCAAGGTCACGCCGAAGATCGCGATGGACGGCACGATCGAGATGCAGGTGAGGCCCGAGTTTAGCCGGCTGACCGGTTTCACGTCGGGCGACAACCAACCGATCATCGACCGCCGCACCGCCGAGACGCGCGTGCGTGTCGCGAGCGGGCAGACGTTCGTCATCGCCGGCCTCCGCCAACGCCAGGACGTGGGCGACTTCCGCGGCGTGCCTTTCTTGAAGGACGTCCGCTTCTTCGGCCACTTGTTCCGAGGCCGCGAGACCGACATCCGCGAGAGCGAGCTGGTGGTGTTCATCAGCCCGGTCATCGTGCGGCCCGACGAGCCGCTCAGCCCGCGCGAACGGGTGACCGCCGACACGGTCGACTGCCGGCTGAACCTGATCCCCCAGGCCGAGGGTTGCCCAGCGGGATGCACATGCTCGGCTTGCTCGGGTCGCGTCGTGGAAGGGCTTGAAGAAGTCGTCATCGAGTCGTCGCCGACCGTCGCCGAGCCGCCGGCGCCCCTCGCGGCCCCGGCGCAGGCTGTGCCCCCCACGCGCGGCTTGACGCCGCGAGACATTCTGCCGCCGCCGCCGGGCGAACCCACGCCGGTTGGCGATGGGCCCGACGGCTTGGCTTACCCGGAGATCGGCAGCCGGCCGAAGCTGCGTCGCTTGCCCCCGGTTGAGGGCGCAGGCCGTGGCGTCCTGGCCAACCGGCCGGGGCGGCCTTCGCCATCGCCGCGGACGGCCAACAAGTCGCCGATGCGACCGGCGTTCGAATCCCGCTTCCGGGCCAGCGGCGGCGCCTACTCGGGGCAAAAACGCCAACCGGCGGGCGAGGAAACCGCGGGCGAGCAGGGTGGCGAGCGCAAGGGCTTCTGGGACCGGGTCCTCCGCCGCTGATCCGAAAGACGCGGACAACCGGCGCCACGCACGCGACCGGCAGTCGCCGTTGGCGCCCGCCTGGCCGTCACGGCACAGCAGGGGTGCTACGCTTGTCGGATGGGCGGCGCGTGCCGCTGATTCGAAGCGTCTTCCCCGAGCAACGTCTGATGAAGCGACTCCTCACGCTACACGCCTGCCTCTTGGTCGGCTTGCTGACCGCTGCGATCGGTTGCGTGGGCGGTGAGGAGCCGGCCGCCACCCCCAAGGCCAAGGCACCCGGCGCCACGGCGGGCGCCGCCGAGCCCGACCAGCCGGCGACCGCAGACCCGGGGGCAAAGCCGCCGGGGCCACGCGTGGCCCGCTACCGACCGCCGTTCCCCCAGCGCACCAATCTCTTCGCGCCCAAGCAGCGGGCGCGGGCGGTGCGGACGGGCGACCGCGAGACCGGCGGCGCCGTCGAGCTCAAAGGCTTCGCCGATGTCGGCGAGCCGAAGGCGATCCTCGCTATTGACGGCCGGTTGATCCCCGTTAGCGCGGGCGACGTGCAATTCGGCGTCCAGGTTATCAGCATCCAGCCGCCCGAGGTGCTGCTGCAACGCGGCCGCAGCCGTTGGACCGCCACGCTCCAATAACCGCCAGCCGTGCACGCGGTCACGTGGCCGCATCCGCGGGCGCATCTCCCCAGGGGTTGACCGGTCGGCCGTGCGTCGGGTCGAGCAAGCGGTCGTCCTCGATCACCCGCTGCGGCAGTGGAACGCGTGTCTGCTGGATCTCGCTCGCAGCGAGAAGCGTGTTGATGAGCAGCACGCAAGCGGACACCCCCGGCACGACGATGAGCAGGATTTGCAGGTCGAGCGAGCCAACCTTGTCGTTGATAATGACGTCGAGGACACGCACGGGGCTCACCACGTCGTACCACGAGAAGGGCATCCGCCCGATGCGGGTGACGCTCGCGCGGATGAGCTCGGGCAGGCCCGCTGAACCGAGCAGCAGCAGGAAGTTAACCAGGAAGCCGCCGAGCAGCGACAGCGTCGCGAATCTCCGCAGCCCGAGGATGATCAGCCGGGCAACGCCGAGCATCCCAACCACGTAGGCGGCGCCGAGCACGATGAAGCCGAGTTCGTTCTCGAACGCCAACCGCCCGACCGGGGTGACGAACATGCCAGCCAACGCAAGCAGCAGCAGCGAAGCGAGGTTGGCGGCGACGAACAGGTAACCGGTCCCCGGGCCGGGGTTGAACCAAGTCGTGAAGAAACGCCCGAACGGCGTGGTCGGCAGCCCACGGCGGACACGCTCGGAAAGGATGGGCCTCTCGCTGGTCAGCAGCGCGCCGGCAAACAGCCAGAAGACCCAGCCCATCGGCGCGGCGGAGATCAAAGCCTGGCGGTCGAGGTCGTAGTAGACCCACGCGACGGCGATCCAACCGACGAAGCACGCTTGGGTGACAAACAGCGCCCGGCGGAGCGCCGTCGAGCGGTTGGCGCTGGCGAAGGCGTTCATCGCCGCGGCGCCGAAGTAGGCGAGCAGCAGCGCGCAGCCGTAGGCGGTCAACCCCGCCGCCACCGCCATCCAGAAGCCGGGCTGTCGGTAGACGAGGTACCCCTCGCGGACCGCGCCAACCGCCGCGAGTTGACACCAGTAGCAGACACCCAGCAGCGTGGCGACCAGGGCGACGGAGGTCAGCACCTGCGAGTACCGCTGCCGGGTCGCGGACGCCAGCACCAAGCCGAGCATCGACAGGCCGACCGACGCCAGCACCGCCAGCCCCGGCAGGAGCAAGATCGTTAGCAGGTCGATGCCCCGCAGCAAATAAGTGAACGCGATGCAAGGCGCCAGCGCCGACAAGTAAACGACGATCTGCAAGGTTGCGCTGCCAATCTTGCCGTCGATCACCTGCCGGGGCGTCAACGCGGAGACCATCAACACGTCCCGTGTGTTGTCCTCTTGCTCCGACGCCAGCGAGCGGTACGCCGCGAACGGGACCACGACGACCAACGCCGCGGCGAGGATGAAGTAGTAGGCGAGGAACAAGATCCCGCCACTCGCCGCGTAGTGGACGCCCGGGCCGATCCAGGCGATGCCGCCGATCGTCACGACCCAGCAGGCGGCCAGCAGCACCAAGAACCAGAGCACGAACTGCGGGCTCTTGAGCGCCTGGCGGGTCTCTTTGACCAAGATCGGGTTCAAACGCTCGCTGGCCGCTTCGAGCCACCGATCGAGCCACGTCGGCAGGGCCGCGGGACGTGCGTTCGCCGGCTCTGCGGCGTCGGGGTGCGCCGCCGCGCTGTAGCCGGGCTCGGGCAGCCTCGTGCCGGTTTCGGTTGCCGCGGGGCTGTTCATTGCACCCGGCCCTCGGTGACGTGGAGGAAGACGTCTTCGAGCGAAACGGCTCGCGAGCCGAACTCAATGATGCGGAACCCAGCGGCGACAAGCTCCGCCAGCAGGTCGGCCTGGGCCGCCTCGTCGCCGGCGTGCTGCAGCCTCAGGCGGTCGCCCTCGATCGCGACGTCCGATACCTGCTCGTGCTGCGCAAGCCACTCCGCTACCGGCGCCACGCCGCCTACCGCCCGGATCGTCACGTAACACTGCGTCGCGACGCGGGCGCTGATCTCGTCGACCGAGCCGACCGCCAGCAGACGGCCCTGTTCGAGGATGCCGACCGAATCGCAGATCTCGGCCAGCTCGGTCAAGATATGCGAGCTGATCAGCACCGCCTTGCCGAGCGCCGCGAGCCGCGAGATCATCTCGCGCAGCTCGATGCGGGCCCGCGGGTCGAGCCCCGCCGCCGGTTCGTCGAGCACCATGACCGCGGGGTCGTGGATCATGGTTCGGCCCAGGGCGAGCCGCTGCTTCATGCCTTTCGAGAGGCCATCGATCGGCTTGTGCAGCAGCGGGTCGAGGCCGGTGAAGTCGGTCGCGAACGAGATCGCCCGCCGGCGCTCCGCGCCGCGCAGTCCGTACGCCCGGGCGAAGAAGTCCAGGTAGTCCGCCACGGAGACGTTCTGGTAGGTGCCGTAGTAGTCGGGCATGAAGCCGAGCCGGCGGCGAACGCGGTCCGGGTCCTCGATGACCGACAACCCGTCGACCAACGCGTCGCCGGCGGAGGGCTCGTCGAGCGTCGCGAGGATCCGCATGCTGGTCGTCTTGCCGGCGCCGTTGGGGCCGATGTAGCCAAAAACCTGCCCCGGGTAGACCTCGAACGAGACGCCGCGCACGGCGTGGGTGTCGCCGAACACTCGGTGCAGCCCGCGGAGCTCGATAAGCGGGCGGTCCGGGGCGGGGCGCTTTGCGCTGGGCGTCGCGGATACCATTTACCACCGCCCGATCACAACATGGAAACTGCCGCGCTCGCTCAAGCCGTCGAGGCCGTACTCCAGCCAGGGCGCTTCGCGGGTGATCGCGACGTAGCTGCGCGGCGGCAACGCGAGTGGGTCGCTGCCTTCCAGGCCGGTAAGTCGATCGATCGCCCGGTTGAGCAGGTTGTCCGTCAAGGTGTGCGGCGAGTAATCGATCCCCTGCTCACGCCGCATCCGCTTGCGGTTCCGTTGCCGTTGGCGATCAAGCAACTCGTTGTCCGCCGCGGCGTCGAGGCCGACCGGCAGCGTCGGCACGTTTTCGGTTGTCTGGGTGCGGACCGCGGCGACGGCGTCAAGCTCCTCGCACCGCTGCAGCTCGACCTGCTCCGCTTGCGGCGCCGACTCGACGAGCCACGGATCGCCCTGGTCGTCGAACACGAGCAGCATCGTCGCCTCGGCCCCGAGATGGTTCGTCGCCACGACGCGGCCTTCGGCCGCTTCGATGACGACAGCGGCTCCGCTAGCAGCGGACTGCACCGTGAGGAGCTGCGTCGACTCGCGAGCCGGCAGCCACTCGGGCCCCAGGCGCTGCTCGCCGCGCACCCAGTCGACGCGGCGGGACCGCAGCGGCGGCGTCGAACTGGCCGGGTCGTTCCAGCCGGGCAGGATCGGGTAGACCGCGGCGCCGTCGCTGAAGACCAGCCCCTCTTCGGGCGTACGCCCCGCGTAGTAACAAATGCGTGACCACGCGGAAAGCTCGCCGCGCGGCTGATCGAGCATCGTGACGCTCCGCGCCCGGACACGCACGCCGAAGCCCTCGGACAGCGTTGCGTAGCCGAGCAGACCGAGCGTCATGAAGGCGGCCATCAGCGGGACCGTCAGCACCATCAGGTGCGTCTGCCGGCGCCGGCGGAGGAGCCAGAAGTTCAGCGGACCGGCCACCGCGACGAACAGCGTGATGAGCACGCGGAAGGCGTTCACCGGGGCCCGGCCGGCCGAGAGGGGGAGAAGCTTTGAGAAGTCGACGTTCGCCGTGTCGGGCGCCAAGCCGTGCCGCGGCTGCCAGGCCGACTCCCGTGCGTAGGTGTTGAGCAATTCCCCCGACGTATCCCGGCCCGCGGCGCGGAAGAGTTGAGACCGCAGGCTTCGCGGGGGGCGCTTCGACCAGCTTCCGGGGAATGCGGTGACGCGGCCGAAACCGATCAAGGCTTCGGCAAACCAGCCTTCGGTCGTGACGCGCCGCGGGCCCCCGGGCGCCTCCTGCGCAATTGCCACGCCGCCTTGCGGGAGCCGTTCATCGCCGCCCGTGCCCTTGAGCCGGAACCGCCGCCACGACCATTCGTCAGCGTTTTCCAGGGGGCCGCCGACGTCCACGCCGCGGGCGAATCGCGTTGCGTCTGCCAGTTGTAGCGCCGCCGACACTTCTGGTAGCCGCTGGAAGTCTCCGCCGGCTTGCTCGATCCACAGCGAACCGCCCGAGGCAACCCACCGGCGCAGGGCCGCGACCGCCTCGGGGTGCTTCTCGGCCGACTCGAGGAGCTCGTCTACGCTCATCTGGACGAGATCGAGCCCGCTGTACAGCAGCCACCGGTCGGGCAGCGGCTGTGAGGTCTCGTCCCTGCCCGACTCCTGCCGAAACCGATTTAGCGCCTCGGCGAGTTCGGCAATCGCGTCCCGGCCGGTCGCTCGCCCCGCAGCGGTTGGCCTGAGGACGCGCAGCGCGGCCGCGGGCTGCGGCGATTGACGAATGGCGGTGTCTTCTGTAAGCGATAGGTACGGCTCGTACTCGCCGTCGACCCAGACCATCCAAACGCAGCTTTGGGAACGCGATAGCTGCGGCGTGGCAATGGTGAACTCGGCGGTCGTCTTTCCTGCGGGTAGGTCGACGTCTTGCTCCACAATGGCGGGGCTGTTGCGGCCACCCCACGGGAACGAGACCAAGCGGACGGTGATCGATCGGTCCGCCGTGTCTGCCGCGGCGAGTTCAAACCGGAAGGTGAAAGGCCGGTACCCGTACTCGCACGACCAGCGAGAATCAACGCTGAGCGTGAGCCCCGTGTCGGGTGACACCCTCGGGCTCCCCGCCGGTAGGTTGGCAGGCTCGGGCAACAAAACGTTGACGCCCGACTCGCCCGACACGCCAGCCGTCGAGGCGAAGACGACGAGCACAGCGGCCGAGCAGGCGACCGCTCGGCGAAAATCCCCCGGTGCACCGCTCACGGCGTTTCTCCTCCTCCGTCGAGACTGCCACGACTGAGACCGTCGGGGCTGTTCTGCCCCGGCCCTGGATTCGCCGGGCCGAACAGGCTGACAATCCGGTAAAGCACCGCGTGCAGGAGCAGGGTCAAGCCCATCGACCCAACGGCTGCGAGGAGACCAATCCCCCACAACGCGCCCTGCAAAGCCGCCGCCAACGCCACCGACAAAACCGTGCCCGCGGTAAGCACGATCAAGGCAAGGCGGAGGGAAAACCGGGGAAGCATGCCAAGATTCTCGCAGAGGATCGCCAGGAAGCAACCAGCGCCTCGGGGCGTCGATCACCCCAAAACGAGGATCGCCGCCAACGCGCCTCTCGACAACCGGCGGCGCCAAGCAGTCCGAGTGCGTTTGTGGTTCGCGAGGCGGCCAAGCGGCTATTGCCCGGCGGGCCCCCGTTGGCCCGCGTTTTTGGCGTGCTCAGAAACCGCCACTGAAGCCGCGTAGAGAATCAAGCGGCACGTCGATGCGGGGCTCGGCGGCTCCGGTCGCGGGCGACGCGTTAACGCGACGGCCGGTCTTCGCCGCTTCGAGCAGCAACCCTGCGCGGAAGGAACTGCGGACCATGGGGCCCGACGCCACGCCCTTGAAGCCCATGGCGTAGGCCGCCTCCGCGTAGTCGTTGAAGACGTCGGGGTGGACGTATCGGTCGACCGCCAAGAACCGCTCACCCGGACGGCCCGGCGCCATGTACTGGCCGAGCGTCACGATCTCGACGCCGGCGTCTCGGACACGCCGCAGGGCGTCGAGCACCTCGTCGTCGGTCTCGCCCAAGCCGACCATCAGGCTGCTCTTGGTCGGCAGATCAGGGCGCACCTGCCGGCTGTGCAACAGCACCGCGAGGCTCTGGTCGAAGGAAGCCCGCGGGTCTCGCACCTTCCTATCGATCCGCGGCACACACTCGACGTTGTGCGCGAAGACCGCCAGCGGCGCCCCGTCGAGCATCCGGCCAAGCATATCGAGGTCGCCGCGCAGGTCGCTGCCGAGCAGCTCGATGCCGGTCGCTGGTAGCCGTCGGTGCACGGCGTCGACGCACGCCCGGTAGTGCATCGCGGCGCCGTCGGGCAGGTCGTCCCGGTCGACGACGGTGATCACCACGTAATCGAGCCGCATCCGCTCCACGGCGTCGGCCAGCCGCTCGGGCTCCTCGACCTCCAGTGGCGGCGGCGCCTTGAGCGTCTTGACCGAGCAGAACCGGCAGCCGCGGGTGCACTCCTGTCCGGCGACCATAAACGTCGCGGTGCCGCGACCCCAGCAGTCGTGGATGTTCGGGCAGCGTGCTTCTTCGCAGACGGTGTTCAGCTCACCACCGTCAACGGCCCCCCGTGTCCGGTTGTAGAGCTCGAGCGCCTCGCCGCTGGGCGGCTGGGCGCGGAGCCACTGCGGCAGGCGGGGGCGGGTTGGGGGTTGCGTACTCACACTACCATCGTAGGAACCCGCGTCAGGCCCGCCAAGGACGCCCGCGGACCGCCACGCCGCAAGCGCCCAGCAGCACGAGCAGCAGGGTCGAGGGCTCGGGAATCGCCGAGTGTCCGAAGGAAAACGTCGAAAGGTGCGTGCAGGTGCAGATCGTGAAGCTCTCCGTCTCGCCGCCGCCGACGGCCAGCGACGCCAGCCGGGGGCTGTCGTCTTCCACGACCCAACCACCGAGTGTGGGGTCGTAGAAGCGGAGTGTGATTTCGTCGGCCACATTCTCATCTGTCAGCGACGCGTCGAGCCGCGGCGCGCGGAAGTAGACATCGAAAGGCTCATCGAACTCGGTGATCGCTTCGCCGGTCGCGGTGTCAACGAGGGTCATCTGGAAAGGGAAGGCGCCGGCGACGGGCGATGAGAAGTCTTCCGTGATCGACGATCCGAAGCTGACGGTGAACAACGCCTCAACACCGCTCGCGAGTCGCGGCGGCTCGATAGCGATCGACGAGGGTTCGTAGAGCGGGTTATCGCCGCTGTTGCCCGACTCTTCGTAGAGCGGGTTCTCGACGACCAAGAACCCGGTGTTGTCGTCGCACCCATCCCGGCCCCCGCACCCGCCTTCGCCGCTGAGCAGGACGGAGAAGGAAGTCGCCTGGGCGGGAGCCGTCGCCATCAAGCAGCAGCAAGCGACGAACGCGCAGGGACGAACCGACGAGATGGGGAACATGAGCGGCCTCCGAGCTGGGAGCGGTGGTTGGAAGAGGATTGCGAACCGTAAGGTTCGCGACTCGCAGATTCAGCGACAAGCCGCATCCTATTCCACGCTGCGCCAGCTGCCTAGCGCTTTAGCGCTGCCGGCTCGGCAGGCCTCGAGCTCAGCCCGTCAGCCCTTCGAAGAGCGGCGTCGACAGGTAGCGTTCGCCGAGCGAGCACATGATCGTGGCGATCCGCTTGCCGGCCATCTCGGGGCGGGCAGCCACTTTCGCCGCGGCGCACATGTTGGCGCCGCTGGAGATGCCGCCCATGATGCCCTCTTCCTTTGCGAGCCGGCGGGCCCACTGGAAGGCTTCTTCGTTGCTGACCTGCACGACCTCATCGACCAGACCCGTGTCGAGGTTGCCCGGGATGAAACCGGCGCCGATGCCTTGGATCTTGTGCGGCCCGGGTGAACCACCGGAGATGACCGGCGAATCGACCGGCTCAACGGCGATCGCTTTGAAGCCAGAGTTCTTGGCCTTGAGGTAGCGGCTCGACCCGGTGATGGTGCCGCCGGTGCCAACGCCGGCGACCAGGGCGTCGATGTCGTGGCCCGAGTCTTCCCAGATCTCGGGTCCGGTCGTCTTCTCGTGGATGGCGGGGTTCGCCGGGTTCTCAAACTGCTGGGGCATCCAGCAGTTGTCGCCGGCCGCCATCTCGGCCGCGGTGCCGATGGCGCCCTTCATGCCCTCGGCGGCCGGGGTCAGCACCAGCTCGGCGCCCATCGCCCGCAGCAGGGCCCGCCGCTCAACCGACATCGACTCGGGCATCGTCAGCGTCAGCTTGTAGCCCTTGGCCGCGCAGACAAAGGCGAGGGCGATCCCCGTGTTGCCGCTGGTCGGCTCGACGATGTGCGTGTCGGCGTTGATGTGCCCGTCGCGTTCGCCCGCCTCGATCATCGCGGCGCCGATGCGGTCCTTGACGCTGTTGAGCGGCTGGAAGAACTCGCACTTGGCGAAGACGGTCGCGTGGCCCTCAGGGACCAGGCGGTTGATCTTGATCATCGGCGTGTCGCCGATGCACGTGGCGGCGTTGTCGTAAGTGCGGTTGCGGGGCATCGAGCGACCCTCCTTGAGCAAGTAGATGAGGCATGCTAGTCGCGACCAGATTATCGGCATTCCGCCGGCCGCAGCAAGCACATCAATCCGCAACGCCAGGCGTAGCTCCGGAGCGGCCGAACAGCGTTTCCTGCCGCCAAGAGATGGGACCGCCGCGTTAGCGATTGCTGATGAGCAAACTCGGCGGGGTCTCCCCCCCGCGCGCGTCCAGCACGCTCTAGCGACGCTTACGCGTCGAGCGACCCGTGGCGCTACGGTTGCTCCCGCTGCCGAACAACCGGCCGAAGAAGCCGCCGCCGGAGTTCTTTGGCTTGTCCGCTTCGTGCACGTGCGTGATCGGGAACATCGGCACCCGCTGGCCCTTACGGCGCGGTAGGGTGGCGACGCTCTGGCCCGTCGGCGGGATGACGAAGATCTTCGGGTCGTCGATCACCCACGGCGTGCTCAGGCTCTGCCCGTTGTCCCAGTTCGCCACGTTGAAGAAGAAGTTGTTGAAGCAGAGGCACTTGTAGTTGTAGGGGTAGGCTGACGTCAGGTAGTCGTCCTCCGTCAGGTCGTCGACCCCTTCGCTCGCGTAGTAGTGGATCTGACCGTCCGGAGAGAACGACATGCCGAGCGTCCACCAGCCGGGCTCCTTGATCTCGACACTCTTCATATCCTGGCCGCGCCCGTTGGCGCGGACCGAGACCTGGGCGTAGTCGGCCTCGATGTTGCGCGACGTTTCGCTGCGGAACAGGATGAACATGCCGGGCCAGAACGCGGCGGTCTCGCCGTCCGGCATCCGGCCGCGGCAGTCGCCCCGCATGCCGAAGCTGGGACCGGTGCGGTTCTCCCACTCGTCGAACGGGCGGATGTAGACGCGGACTGTGCAGCTCGGGCTCCACGTGACGGGGATCGGCCGGCGTAGCTTGCGGTCGAATTTCATCAGCAGGTCGTCCTGCTGCTGCTGGCCGGTCAGTTTGCCTGGGATGCCCGAGTAGCGGGTTTGCATCAGCATGGCGCCGGTGCTGCCCTCGATGCCGCCGGGGGGCGTCGCCACGCGTTTCACCACGTCGGGCGTGCCGCGCTTGGCGCCCTCGTGCCAGAGCTTGTTGTTGGAGTAGCCGCCCGGACCGCGTTGGTTGTCGTCCTGCTCGTAGCTGCTCTTGGGCAGGTTCAAGCGGTACGACCACTTCGGGTCCTCAAAGTCGTCCGAACAGTTGGCGAGGAAGTCCCCCGTGCCCGGCACAAACGGCGTGCCCGCCAGCACGGGCGTGGCAAGAAAGGCAATGGCGATCAGCGGCGTGGAGCGGAGCATCCTTGCTTCCCCAAGGCGACAGGCTAAAGACGGCGGCGTTGTCGGTTGTATCGACCGTTCCGCTAAGCCAGTTCAGTGGACCAACGACAATTGGCGTGCTAGCACGCCGTGGTTGCCGTCACGTCTCCAGCCGGCACCCACCGTCGTCGGAGCACAGGCCGCACGATTTGCCGCCTTGAAGCGAGCGGCCAACGCAGTGCAGGATCCGGTCCTGCATGATCCCGGCCATCGCGTCGTGAAGGCCCAGTGGCTGGGTAACCAGGTGCTTGACGCCGGCGTGCTGCGCCGCGGCCTCGGCGGCCAGGTGCGGGATGTCCGCGTTCCAGTGCCGGCCCGGCGACAAGAAGTAAGGGAATACGACGACGAGTTCCGCCCCCCGCGCTGCGCTGCGGGCAAACGCGGTCGCGATCGACGGCTCGGCGAGTTCCATGTGCGCCGGTTCGACCAGGTCGAAGCCGCTCACCCGCCGGAACATTGCGACCACGTCGTTCAGCAGTTCGTTGCTCTGCTGCCGCCGCGAACCGTGGTCAACAACGATGATGCCGACCCGCTCGTCGGCGCCGGCGAGTTGTTCGAGTTGCTCAAGGAAGGTCACGGCGATTGCTGCCCGTTGCTCGCAAAGTCGCCGACAGGCGACTTATATTCCCCCTCCCCGGCACGGGGAGGGGTTTGCGGCGGGCAACGCGTCGCCTTGCTCAACCCCCTCCCCTAACCCCTCCCCCCGCCGGGGAGGGGCGTTCTTCGCACCGCCTTGCGGCGATGAATCAGAGCCCGCTAAGCATCATACCCAGCCGGCGTGGCTACATCGTCTCGTGGGCCGACGGTGACGACGGCCGCTTGGTTGAGCGGGTAGCGCTCGAGCACCCGGTTGAGGTCGGCGAGCGTCACCGCGTCGAGCGACGCGAGGTCGTCGGCCGTGCTGCGGTAGCCGCGGCCCTGGACCCAGTTGCCGCCGACGTTGAAGAGCCGGCTCCGCGGCCGCTCGCTGCCGAGGACGACGCGCGACTTGACCTTGTTCCGTGCTTGCGAGAGCTCTGCGTCGGTGATCGGCTTCGCCACCGCGTCGGCGAGTAACTGGTTCACGCGGCCGAGATTCACTTCGATATCGTCCGGCGAGCAGGCGAGCCAGGTGTAGAACATGCCGACGCCTTCATACTCGTAGTGGCCCAGGCTGCACGACTCGACCAGGCCGGGGTCGACCAGGTCCCAGTACATCCGGCTGCCGGAGTCATCGCCCAGGATGGTGGCCAGCAGCTTGGCGGCGTAGCGGCCGGGGTCACCTGCGTCGGGACCGCCCGACAAGACGAGGGCGTACTGCTGCGTCGCCGCCTCGATGGCGACCGCCTCGAACCGCTTGCGCGGCTTCGGCGGCGGCACGTCTCGCACAACGCCGGTCGGCTCCCACCCGCCGCACACCTGCTCGATTTGCCTCGTTAGCGCGTCGAAGTCGATCTTGCCGGCGGCCGCCAGGGTGATCATGCCCGGCTCGTAGCGGGCGGCGAAGTAGTCTCGCATCTGATCGACCGACAACGCGGCGATGCTCTCGTCGGTGCCCAGCACGCTGCGCGCGATCGGGTGGTCGCCGAAGCAGAGCGCCTTGACGTGGTCGTCCATGCCGTAGGGCGGCTGGTCGAGGTACATCTGGATCTCTTCGCGGATCACGTTCTTCTCCATGGCAAAGTCCTCCTCGCGGAGGCTCGGCCGGAGGATATCCGCCAGCAGCCCGACGCACGCCGGCTGGTGTTCGGGCAGCACCGCCGCGTAGTAGACGGTGTGCTCCTCGCTGGTGTAGGCGTTGTAGTGGGCGCCCATCTCGTCGAACTCTCGATTAACGTCGTCCGCCGAGCGTGCGGGCGTCCCTTTGAACATCATGTGCTCGAGGAAGTGGCTCACGCCGGCGACGTCGTCGGTCTCGTCCCGCGCGCCGGCGCGGACGAAGAACCCAATCGCCGAGGAGTGCGCCGAGGGGTTGCACTCCGCGACAATGCCCAAGCCGTTCGAAAGACGGTGCTGCTTAAACTCCACGCGCGTCGCCTCCGTCAGTTCGCTCGGCAGTGTCAGGCGTTCCCGCCGGCACGGGCAGCTCCAGCGGCTTGGGGCCGAGCGTCAGGAAGGTAAAACCGGTGGGCGGGTTGGCTTCGAGGTAGGCGTTGATGCTGTCGGCGGTGATGGCGTCGACAATCGCCGCTAGTTCGTCAACGGTGCGCACCCGGCCGAGGTGCCGCCAGTCGCGGGCGAGCGCCGCGCTGCGGCTGCCGGTTGACTCCTGTTGCATGATCAGGCCACTCTTGATGCGGGCCTTGAGCCGATCGAGTTCCGTTTGGGTCACGCCTTCACCCAGCCTTAGGAGCTCTGCATGAGTCACGTCGAGCGTTTCTTGAGCACGCTCGGCGGTCGTGCCGGCGTACGCGATGACCGCCGCGCGGTCGAGCTGCGTCTGCAGCGAGGCGCTGACCGTGTAGCACAACCCGCGTTTCTCTCGCACCTCGGTGAAGAGGCGGGAACTCATGCCGCCCGAAAGCACGCCGACGGCCGCCCAAGCCTGGAAGTAGTCGTCGTGCCGGTAGGGCGCCGAGTCGAAGGCGATGCCGATGTGGCACTGGTTTGTGTCGCTTGGAAGGTGGCGGCGGGGCTCGATCGCCTCGACAGCAGGCTCGGGCGGGCCGGTCCCCGGGGCCCAGTCGCCGAACAACTCGTTAGCAACATCGCAGAGTTGTCCCCAGTCAAAGTTACCCGCGACCGACAGGATGGCCCCGCCGGGACGGTAACACGCCTTGTGAAACGCCTGGACGTCGGCGATGGAAGCCGAATCGATCGCCTCGGCGTCGCCGAGGCTCGATCGCCCCCAAGGCGCCGGGTAATGCTGCCGGCGGAGCTCGATCATCAGCTTCTGCGACACCTCGTCCTCAAGGCCTTGCAGCTCTTGCAGGCAGACCGCCTGGCCCGCTCCGAGCTGATCCGCCGGCAGGTGCGGCCGGAGGAGGATGTCTGCGTAGATACTCAAGGCCGGCATGAGGTTCGACGCCACGCCGCAACCGCCGAACACCGCTTGCGAAAGGCTCACCGACTCGTTGCGGTCGATGCCCAGGTTTTCCAGGTCGTTGACCAGGGCACGGCTGTCGCGGCCGCCCGCGCCGCGGAGCATCATCTCGCAGGTCAGCGACCCGAGGCCCGAACGATCGAGCGGGTCGTGAACGCAGCCGGCGGGGATGACGAACTGGAAGGCGGCAGATTGGAAAGACTTGTCCGGCTCACCCAGCAGGACCATCCCGCCCGGCAGGGTAAGCGTCTTGATCGGTTTAGTCACGCGGACTCCGGTCGCCTTGAGATCGGCCCGAACGAAGTTCCCAGCGCCCCGCCTAGCGGGGCGCAAACGGGGGCCAATCGACGCCCGCTCAGGACTTCTTCTAGCCCGGTCGAGGCTACCGCCCCGCTCCCGAGTACGCAACCTCGACCGCTTTGTACAGCGTCTTGATCCTGCGGAAGCCCGCGCTCTGATAGAGCCTTACCGCACCCGCGTTCTCCGCGGTGACTTCAAGGTAGGCGCGGCGTAGCCCCGCCTGCCGGAAGCCGAGCAGCGCGGCGCACAAGAGAGCCCGCCCGAGGCCTCGCCCCCGGTGCTCGGCAACGACGCCCACGTTTTGGATGCCGCCGTGTCGGGGCGTCGCGCGGACGCCCTGGATGGTGCCGCAGCACTCGGGCTTGTGCGGCACGCCCTCGTGCTGGATGAGCCACGTCGCCTCGGGCAAGAAACCAGGCTTGCGGCTGATCTCGTCCATCAACTTCCGGCACCCGCTGAGGGTGGCGAGGCACGGGAAGATTTGCGCGTCGATCTCGCCTCGAAAGCTTTCGTACTTCGCCTCGGCGTGGTCGTCCAACCGGTCAGGCAACCAAGCCAGCAGCCGGTAGCCTGGCGGCAGAACGAGCGCATCGGGCGCCGGGCGGAGATCGCACTCCATCCGGTATCGCTTGTAGTAGTTAAGACTCATCGCGGTCAACAATCCAAGCGAAGGGGTGCCCTCCGCGCCCCGACTCCGTCGACGGCGAACGCCGAACGCCCTGCGCACTCTACCGTTCCCGCCGGGGTGGGTCAAATCGCAGTAACTACCAAATTGCGAATAACTTGCGTCGCAGCGATTCGTTTCGCCACAAGGCCATCCGCAACCATTCGTGCGGTGCCCCGGTTGACCGTCGTGACGACAAGAGCCTAGCTTGATGAGACTCAGTCCGAATAGACCGGGGCTACAACCGGCGAACCGAAGCAAATTGTTGGCCCCGCCGGTCGGCATGCTTTGCCCCGCTCGATCGACTCGACCCCGCCCCTCTCTCCACGAGCTTGCTGTGCCACCACGCAACCAAAGTCGCTGTCTCGCCTTTTCGATCTCCGCTCGCCTTAAGTCGCTCTTCATCCTGGCTCTGGTCGGGATAACGTCAGCGGGGTGCAACCGAGGCGTCGACCAATCGGCAACGGATTCTCAGCCGTCGGGCTTGCGAGTGGTGGCGACGACAGGCCCCGTCGGAGACATGGTCCGCGCCATCGCGGGCCCGGACGCCAAGGTCGATGTGCTGATGGGCCCGGGCGTCGACCCGCACCTCTACAAGGAACTCCCCTCGGACATGGAGAAGATCGGGGCAGCCGATATCGTCTTCTACAACGGGCTGCACCTCGAAGGGCGCATGGCCGAAGTGCTCGAACGCCGTGGCGAGACGAAGGCCGTCTTCGCCGTGACCGAGAAGTTGTCTTCCGATAAAGACCCGCGGCTGCGATACCCCGATGAGTTCGACGGGTTCGCCGACCCACACGTATGGCATGACGCGGCGTTGTGGTCGGAGTGTGCGGCGGTCGTCGGAGACCGCTTGGCGGAGGTCGACCCCGAAAACGCCGCGGCGTACCGCGAGGCGGCCGCGGCTTACCGCGACGACCTGCTTCAGCTTGACGCGGAGTGCCGGAAGCAGATCGAGTCGCTCCCCGTCAGCCGCCGGGTGTTGGTGACCGCCCACGACGCGTTCGGCTACTTCAGCAAGGCCTACGGCTTAGAGGCGGTCGGCATGAAGGGCATCAGAACGGAGGACGAGGTTTCGCTCACCCGGATGCAAGAGGTGGCCCAACTGGTTATCGACCGCGACCTGCCGGCGGTGTTTGTCGAGTCGTCGGTCGCGCCGAAGGTGATCGAAGCGCTGATCGAGCCTTGCAAGCAGGCCGGCCACGAGGTTCGGATCGGTGGCGAACTGTACGCCGACGCGTTGGGCGAGCCAGGCAAGGGCGCCGAGACCTACGCCGGCATGATGCGGGCGAACGTCGCCACGATCGTCTCCGCGTTGGTCGACTCCGGCGAGTGATCCGTCGGCGGGCGCCCCCGCCGACGCGACGGGCGTGGATTGATCGGCGCCGCTTTGTAGCCTAAGCTACAAGTCAGTGGCTTCCCCCGAATCGCTAGCCCTCAGTCGTTGTCCAACCGCCAGCGTTGCCCCCGCCAGCCCTTGAAGTCCACGACCTGACCGTCGCCTACCGCCGCAAGCCGGTGCTGTGGAATGTCGACTTCACGATCCCCGAGGGACAGTTGGTCGGGATCGTCGGCCCCAACGGCGCCGGCAAGACCACGCTCATCAAGGCGATCTTGGGGCTGGTTGGCCTGGCCAGCGGACGCGTTGAAATCTACGGCAAGGCCTACGCTCAGCAGCGGCGGCTGATTGGCTACGTGCCGCAACGCGAGTCCGTTGATTGGGAGTTCCCGGTCACGGTGCGCGACGTGGTGCTGATGGGCACGTACGGCGGTCTGGGTTGGTTCCGCCGCCCCGGCAAGCAGGAGAAACGCCGCGCCGACGGCTGCTTGGAGCAGGTTGGCATGACCGAGTTTGCCGACCGGCAGATCCGCCAGCTCTCTGGTGGGCAGCAGCAGCGTGTCTTCTTGGCGCGGGCGCTCGCCCAAGACGCCAAGGTCTACTTCATGGACGAGCCCTTCGCCGGGGTTGACGCGGCGACCGAGTCGGCAATCTTGGCGTTGCTCCGTACGCTCCGCGAGGGCGGCAAAACCGTTTTCGTTGTGCACCACGACCTGCAGTCGGTCCGCGAATACTTCGACGCCGTGGTGCTGCTCAACATGCGTCTGGTTGCCTGCGGCCCGGTGCCTGAGGTCTTCACCGCCGAAAACCTGCAACGCACGTATGGGGGGCGGCTCACCATCCTGGAGCGGGCCGCCGAGGCGGTCCGTCAAGGGGAGCCCAACG
>JBCCZD010000029.1:0-22838 GCA_039188275.1 Planctomycetota bacterium | reverse complement strand
AGCTCGGCGCCGGGGAGATTGTGCTCACGTCGATGGACTGCGACGGCACCAAAGACGGCTACGACCTGGAGATCACCCGCGCGGTGAGCGACGCGGTCGGCATCCCGGTGGTGGCCAGCGGCGGCGACGGGTTGCCGGCGCCGCCGCTGGCCACCACCGGGATGCCGACCGCGTCGCTCACCGCGCGGGTGATCTCCAGGTCGTAGCCGTCTTTGGTGCCGTCGCAGTCCATCGACGTGAGCACAATCTCCCCGGCGCCGAGCTCTTCGACCCGCCGGGCCCAAGCGACCGCCTCGAGCCCGGTCGGCTTGCGGCCGCCGTTGATGTGGACGTCCCAGAACACTCGTGGCTCCCCCGTGTCGTCAGGCAGACTCGGGTCGCCCGGCTTCCACGCGCTGCGCGGGCGAATCAACCGCTTCGGGTCGATATTGACCACCGTCGCGCAACTGCCGAACACGCTCGATACCTCGGTGATTAGCTCCGGCGTCTTCACCGCGGCGGAGTTGATGCTGACCTTCTCGGCGCCCGCCTGGATCAGCCGGCGGGCGTCCTCGAGCGTGCGGATGCCGCCGCCGACCGTGAACGGCATGAAGCACTCTTCGGCGACCCGGCGGACCATGTCGGCCGTGATGTCGCGGCTCTCGTGGCTGGCCGTGATGTCGAGGAAGACGAGCTCGTCGGCGCCCTCCTCCTCGTAACGCTTCGCGACGTCGACCGGGTCGCCCGCGTCGCGCAGGTTGACGAAGTTGGTCCCCTTAACAACGCGGCCTTGATTGACGTCGAGGCACGGGATAACGCGAGCGGCGAGCATCGAGCGTCGGAGCGGCTAGTGGCGAGGAGTGGCTGGTAGCGAGTGGCGAGTGCGATGGGCGGCTAGGGTCGAGCGGGTCGATCCCGCGGAACGCTACCGCCAAGCGGGCCGGCCGAGCTCCTCGGCCAGCGACTGCATGCGGCCGCTGAGGTCGTCAATAAACGCCGCGCGGTCGCCGCCCCACCGGAACGGCTCTCCAATGTAGACGTCGCAGAAGAACGGGACCAGCAGCGCCTCGCCCGCCGGCAACGCCTTGCCGAGCCCGTGCATGAAAACGGGCGTCACCGGCACGTTGGGCCGGCGCTTCACGAGGTGCGCTACGCCGGGCTTGAGCTTGGTCGGCTCCTCGGGCTCGCCGCGGGTGCCCTCGGGGAAGAGGATGACGATCTCCGACCGATCGAGCGACTCGACGATGCCCGCCAGGGGGTCGGCCCGGCGCCGCCGTGGGCCGCCAGGTTCGACGGGGCCCCGCCGGCGGACGTCCCGCTTCAGCGGCAGGATGCCGATAATCTGCAGGGCGAACCACTCCTTCCACCCGCCGACCATGTAGAAGTCGGCCGCCGCGACGGGCCGGACCCGGCGGAGTTTGCGGATCGGGAAGAGCGACATCAGCACCAACGCGTCCAGGTGGCTGTTGTGGTTCGCGACGACCAGCGCCGGGCCATCGCTCGGCAACAGCTCGCGCCGGCGGAGGTTCAAGCCGATCACGACCAGCACGACCGGCCGGACGATCAGCAGGAAGAACAGGGCGCGGAGGAAGTGGCTGTTCAAGGCGGCTGACCCAGGAGAGGCCCCACGCGGGTCTGCGATGGGGGGCTGATCAGTAGAGGAAGTAGACGAAGTGGAAGAACAGTGGGGCGGCGTAGGAGAGGCTGTCGACCCGGTCGAGCACGCCGCCGTGACCGGGCAGCGTCGAGCCCGAGTCCTTCACGCCGAGGTCGCGTTTAAGTGCGGAGATCGAAAGGTCGCCGAAGAAGCCGCCGACGCCGATGATCGCGCCGGCGAGCAGCGCGCGGGGCGGGTCGAGGAGCGTGAGCCGCGGGCCGATCAAGCCGGCAAGGGCGATCGTCGTCGCCACGCCACCGACCAGCCCGCCCCAGGTCTTGCCGGGGCTGACCGACGGAGCGACCTTCGCCCGGCCGATCGACTTGCCCCAGAGGTACTGCGCGACGTCGTTCGCTTGGGTGAGCAGCACCAGCAGCAACAGCAGCCCCGCGCCGGGCGCCGCGGCGGACGCCTCGCTGGGCCAGTCGGGCGCGACACGCGGGGTCGCGAAGGGCTCGAACACCAACAGATAGGCCGCGTGCGACAGCGTGAAGACCGTGGTCATGAGCCCCCACTGCAGCGTGGCGACGGCGTTGATATAGCCCTCGGTCTCGCCGATCAGCAGCGCCCGTATCGGCAGCGCGAGGAACAAGTAGACCGGGATGAAGACAATAAAGACGCCGTAGTTTTCGTAGCCGATCAGGGCGTACTGCACGGGTATCGCCAAGTAGGCCCAGAACAAGACCCGCCGGTCGGCTCGGCGGGTGGGGATGAGCGAGAGGTATTCCTTAAGCGCCAGGAAGCTGACAAAAGCAAAGAACGCGAGCGACGCCCCGCGGCCTAGCAGGACGGCCCCGCCGAAGAGCACGACGATGACCCACCACGTGCGGATGCGGGCGGTGAGTTCGGAGTGGTCGGTCTTTGGTTGCAGGGCTCGCAGCGCCGCGGCGGCGAGCGACGCGACGGCAAGCGCCGCCAGCACGCCGACGAGCGTCCACACGACCTCGGGCGGCAGGGTCCGGAACATCATCCGCCTCGCCCCCCGGCTTGGTCGCCCGCGTGCAGCCGGCGGGCGATCTCGACCAGCCGGCGGGCGGAGGTGATCAAGCCGCCGACAACCACAACGGCCAGCGACCAGCCGATCACCCCCAAATAGCCGTGGGACTCTGGGCGCCAGGCCACGGGCGACGCCGCGCACACCACCGACGCCGCGGTCAGCAGCGCCATCCGGTGCGGCTTGGCCATGGGGCCGAGGAAGACCTGCCCGACGCCAACGGTCGTTCCCATCGCCCGGACGTAGGCGACGAAAAAGGCGACGATCGTCGCCGCGGCGCCGAGGCGGGCGTCTCCACCGGCGGCGTAGCCCGCGCCCAACAGAATCGCCGCGTCCGCGAGGCGGTCGGGGACCTCGTTGTAGAGCGGGCCCAGCGGAGACTTCTTGCCCCCCTCGATGGCGACCATGCCGTCGAGCAGGTTGGCGATCAACCGGAGCTGGATGAAGAGCGCCGCGGCCACCCACAGGCCGCGGACCGGCGCCGAGCCGGAAACCTGGCTCGTCCCCCAGAACGCCAAGCCGGCGACGACGCCGAAGAAGATGCTCGCCAGGGAGATCGCGTCGGGCGAGACGCCGGCGCCACCCAGCCAACGGGCGAGCCAACCAAAGACCGCCCAGCCCCGCGTCTTGAGCGGCCGCCGGTTGGCGTCCGCCTCGCTGCTGACGGGCGCTTGGTCCAACGGCGTCACCTCCCCATCAGATACATGCCGAGGATGAGGACCGCCATGCCGGCGAAGTTGATCGGCTTGACCGGCGTGCCGTACGCCGCCAGGCCGATCAGTGCCGCCCAGATGAACGTCGTGGCGTAGATCGGGTAGAGCACGCTGAGCGACCCGCCCCGCTTGAACGCCGCGACGAATAGCACCATCACGGCCCCGTAGCAGGCGACGCCGGCCAGGATCCGCCAGTTCGCCACGTAGCTGCCGATCGACCCGCCGGCGCGGTCGGCGCCCGACTTGTAGAGGAACTGCCCGACGGCCCCGAAGACCGACGCGACAACGAACATCAGGATCGAGGCGATCGGCGTTTGCATCGGCGAGACGAGCGGCGGCGAGGAAGACCGGGGATCGTGCGAAGAGTATACGCAGAACGACCGACCGCTGTGAATCGAGCCCGGCCGCCGGCTCAGCCGGCGGCGCCCGCCCGGTCGCACTCGGGCAGGCTCTCAAGGAACAGCCGGCCGTACGCCTTGGTCTCGACACGCGGGTCGAGCACCACGACCGTGCCGGTGTCGCTCTTGGTGCGGATCAGCCGGCCGAAGCCCTGCTTGAACTTCAAGACCGCCTCGGGGAGTTGATAATCGCGAAACGGGTTGCCCCCCGCGGCGCGGATCGCCTCGAGCCGGGCCTCCAGCAGCGGCTGGTCCGGCACGCTAAACGGCAGCTTGGTGATGATCACCAATTGCAACGCGTCGCCCGGCACGTCGACACCCTGCCAGAAGCTGTCGGTCCCCAGCAGCACGCTCCGCGGGTTCCGCTTAAACTGTTCGACCATCTGCGTCCGCGGCGCCCCGTCCGCCTGAGAGAGCAGCCGCAGGTTCCACTCCGCGAGGAACTTGGTCAGCCCCGCCCCGACGCGGCGGAGCATCTCGTAACTGGTGAACAGGACGAACGCCCGGCCGTCGCTCTCGGAGACGTGGCTCTTGATCTGCTCGATGCACACCCGCTCGTAGGCCTGCCGGTCGGTGGCCGGGTCGGGCATGCCGGGCGCGGTGATCAGCTTCGCCTGGCTCGCGTAGTCGAAGGGGCTGCCGAGGCGGAGCGTGTCGCACTGCGTCAAGCCGATCCGCGATTGGTAGAAACCGAATCCGGCGCCGCTGCCCGACGGATCGCCCGCGGGCTCCTTGCCGATCGACAGCGTCGCGCTGGCCATCACGACCGTCTTCACCTGGTCGAACAGCTGCTCACGCAGCGCCGGGCCGACGTCGAGCGGCGCCGAGCCGAGCGTCACGCGTGGCGCCCCCCGGCGGGCGAGGCCGCTCTCCAGCCAGTAGACGGCCGACTCGTCCGCCTGGGTTCGCCACGCCTCGAGGTCGCCGGCGAGGCCCATCAGGCGGTCGTGCGCGGCGGTGTAGTCTTGGCGTTCCACCTCGTTGTCGATCGCGCTGCCGGCCGACTTCACCCGCCGGGCGAGCACCTGCAACTCCGCCGAGAGTGTCGGGCCGGCGATGTTCGGCTCGGTGACGCGGCCGTTCTTGGGGCCCCGCCGCTGCCCCCACTCCCAGAGGTCGGCGAAGAGCTCATCGGCCGCCACCCGGCAACGGTCGACCTGCTTCATCGCCGGCTCGAGCTGGCGCGAGACCAACAAGCCCTTCTGAGTGCGGTCGTTGTAGAGCTTGTTGAGCAGGTACTCGATCTGCCCGCTGGTGACCTTCAACCCGAGGTGCTCGCCGGCGACGCGCTCGATGGTGTGGGCCTCGTCCAGCACCACGACATCGTAGTCGGGCAGCAGGCTCACGCCGTGCCGGCGGAGGGCGATGTCGCTGAACAGCAGGGCGTGGTTCACCACCAGCACCTGGGCGTTCTGCATCCGCCGGCGCGCCGCGTAGTAGAAGCACTCGGTGTGGGTTGGGCAGCGTCGGCCGAGGCAGTTGCCGCTGTCGCTGGCCGCCTCGTCCCAGACGGCGGGCAGCGGGCCCGGGTCGAGGTCGGCCAGCGAGCCGTCGTGCGTCTGCTTCGCCCAGCGTGCGACACGCTTAAGGTCGGCGATGTCTTCGTCGCGGTGGAACAGGCTGCCCGCCCGGTTCATGGCTGCGTCGAGCCGCCGGAGGCTGACGTAGTTCCGCCGGCCTTTGACAAGCACCGCCGTGAACTCGCGCGGGATCACGCTATTGAGCAGCGGCAAGTCCTTCTGCAGCAGCTGCTCTTGGAGGGCGATCGTTTGCGTCGAGACAACGACCCGGCGGGGCGACCGGGTCGGCTGTCCTTCGTCGGGGGGCGGCTCGGTCGCCGCGAGGATCGCCGGCGCTAAGTACGCAAAGCTCTTCCCGACGCCGGTCCCCGCCTCGACAATCAAGTGCCGCTGGTCGGCGATCGCCGCGGCGACCGCCTCGGCCATCTCGAGCTGCTGCGGCCGATCCTCGTAGTTGGTCAGCCGCCTGGCGATGGCGCCGACGGGGCCCAGGATATCGGCGACGGATAATGTCGACTGAGACTCCATTCCTCGACACCTTGAAGACTCGACGAGATGGGCCGACAGCAGCGCTAGCCTGCCAGAAATCTCAACAGGCGCCAGAGCAGGATGGGATTGACGAACAATAGGTAGGCCACGATGCCGCCGAGTATCGCTAACCAAAATGGCGAATTCAGGTCATTGAGTTGGCGGCGAAAACGTTTCCATATTGAACTCACATGGCCTTCGCTCGGCTCGTGGTTCATTCCGTCGGCTGCCAGGTGATGACCCCCTCGTCGGGGCTGCTGGCGGTGGCGTACAGGCGTTTGGGGATGCGGCCGGAGAGGTAGCTCAGGCGGCCCGCCTGGCACGCCAGCCGCATCGCGTCGGCCATCCGGAGCGGGTCCTTCGCGTGGGCGATCGCCGTGTTGAGGAGCACGCCGTCGACGCCCAGCTCCATCGCGCGGGCGACGTCGCTCGCGGCGCCGACGCCGGCGTCGACGATCACCGGGTACGCGGGGTCATCTTCTTTGAGGTACTCCAGGCAGATCTTCAGGTTGTTCGGGTTGAGGACGCCCTGCCCCGATCCGATCGGGCTGCCCGCGGGCATGACGCTCGCCGCGCCGGCGTCCTTGATCCGCTTGGCGACGACCGGGTCGTCCGACGTGTAGACCAGCACCTGGAAGCCGTCGGCGACGAGCCGCTCGGTCGCCTTCACCGTTTCGATCGGGTCGGGCAGCAGCGTCCGCTTATCGGCCAAGCACTCGAGCTTCACCCAATCGGCGCCCGGGTTCTCCAGCCCCAGCAGCAGCTCGCGGCCGAGCCTCGCGACGCGCACCGCGTCTTCGGCGTTGAAGCAACCGGCCGTGTTCGGCAGGATCGTGTAGCGGGCCGGGTCGACCGCGTCGAGCAGGTTGTTGCCGTCGGCATCGATCAGCCGTTCGCGCCGCACCGCGACGGTGATGCAGTCCGTGCCGGACCGCTGGAGCGCGTCGCCCATCTGGGCGTAGGTGGCGTACTTGCCGGTGCCGACGATCAGCCGGCTAAGCAGCGTGTGCGTGCCGACGCGCAGGCGGTCGCCTGCCGGGTGTTGGGGGCTGGGGGCTGGGGGCTGGGTGAGTTGCGTCATCGGTTTTTGTCTGGCCGAGCCTCCCGCTCATCCGCCCCCGACGAGCGTGACGACTTCGAGCTCGTCGCCCTCGGCGAGTCGGGTGTCTGAGTGATCGGCGCGGGGCACGACCTCGCGGTTGCGTTCAACGGCGACGTGCTTGACGCGGATGTCGAGCGCTTCGAGCAACTGCGTCACCGTGCAACGCTCCGCGACGCGTTGCTGTTCGCCATTCACAAAGATCTTCATCGAGCAGCCAATAGCTAACGGCAAGGGGCCAATCGACCTCTTTATTGCCACATGCACAAACAAGTTGACAGGCCGACCAACGGGAGTGCCGGCGTTTAGCCTGGAAACCGCCGCCGCGACGTCAAGTTCCTTCCGCATCCATCAATAATCACTGATCGCGGACGAAGGTTGACCGCAGCTGAACGTCGGCGATCTTGAGGAACGTGCCGTTCTGCATTTTGCCGGAGGCCTGCATCGAGCTGTTCCAGGGCATGATGTAGGCCGCCATCTGGCCGGTGGTCGCCTCGGTGATGTAGACGACGCTCTGGGCGATCTGCGTCCGCCCGCGGCCGCGGGGGATGTTGGCCATACCGGTCACCATGAGGTACTTCGGGTTCTTCGTGGCGCCGGGGAAGTCTTGGGCGATGTTGTATTCGTAGAAGGCGCCGAACTTCGCCTCGCGGGAATTGAGCGCCGTGGCGCGGAGGTCGCCGGTTAAGAAGTCGAGGAAGTAGAAGGCCTCGATGTCTTGCTGCACCGGGCCGGTGGCGACGGCGAAGTTGTCGAACCCTTGGGCGGTCGCCCCTTGGACGGCGATCTCGGGCCAGCCGGGCGGCAGCGTTAGCGGGCGGTCGCCCTGCTTCAGCCCGCGTGCGTTAAACCCCAGCGAAACACCAAACGCCAACGCGAGGCCGGCGACGACCGCGTAGCTGTTTCTCGAACCGTTCATCTCACCTCCACCTTTCGTTTCGCATCGGTCCCCGCTAAGGCTAGTGCGGTGCTTCTTCGCCCGGCGACCGTGAGCGGCGCCACTGCTCAAATCGTACCGCCTCGCCGCTACACCCGCCAGCGATGGCACGCGTGTCAGGGCGTTGCCGGTTTGCCGCTGGGACGCGGCGCCGGCGGCGGCGGGTTGGCATCGTCCTCTGGCGGCAAGGGCCTGGCGGCCTCTTCTGGCGCGCCCTTGGCCTGTGCTGTCGGCTCCGCTGGCGGCGCCGGCGGCAGATCGGCCGGCGGTTGCGGCGTGCGGGCGGTCATCAGCGCCCGGAACCACGGCGGGATCGTCGCCCCGTTGAGCACCGGCTGCCCCGTCAGGCGGAGCTGCCGGGTCGCCTCGACCGAATTCGCCTGGACGCCTTTCTCGTTGAGAACGACAAAGTCGGTTTCGTCGCCACGGATGATCAGTTGCTTACACACGACCTGGTCGGCGACCGTCTGCTTCATCAATTTGTCGCGGAGCGCGGTGCCGAGCGCCAGGAACAGCAGCGGGTAGACGATCCACCGCTCGCGTTCAGACATGCCGCGGTCGGAGTCGTCGCCGCCCGGCGATTCACTGTTCTTCTCGACTTGGCCTGCGGCGGGGTCTTTCATCGCGGGAGCGCCTGCATCGGGAGGTGTTGCGGGGATACGGTGTCGAGAGGAGCGGCGGACGCCCAACGCGCGGCCGGCTAATCGGCGGGCGCCGGTTCTGCCGCTTCGGGTCGGCGGAAGTAGAGCCAGCCGAACCGCGGGTCAGCGCCCTCTTCGCGGAGCGTGAACCCGGCGCCGTTGGGGTCCATGGCGACCTCGAACCGCCGCTGCTGGGCTACGGCGCCCTCGGGCTTGCTGACAAGTTCCAGCACGCCGGTCGCGCCCTCTTGTACCAACACCTGCCAAGAACCGGCCAACGCCGCGCCGCCCGAAAGAGACATCCGCAGCTCGCCGCGGGGACGCAGATTTAGCGTGATGCGGAAGTCAAACGCATCGAGGTCGGTCGCCTCGGCCGCCGCCGGATGGGGCGATTCCGCGTTGACCGGGTCTGCCGCGGCGGTGATCTCTTCTTCCGCCGCCTTCTCGCCAGCGGCGTTGGCGCCGTCCGTCGCGCGGCCTGTGAGTTGCGTCAACTTCGATGGCGTCCGCGACTCGCGTGCCGCCGCCGAGTCGGGAGAACCGACCCACTCGCCGAGGAGCTGCTGCTCAAGCGGCGCCGTGCCGCAGCCAGTCACGCCGCTGAACGCAGCCACGCACACCACGGCGACAAACCTCGCAGCGCCACGGGAACCCCTGACTCTCAGGGCCAACTCCGAAAGGTAAACCGAACGCACGCGTGACCTCTTAGCGGGGGGCAATCACGTTGGCGTTGCATTCTACGCGGCCAACGCCCTCAGCCCCAGGCCGTCTTGCACGGGCGGCCCTGGCTACGCGGCGGTTGGCTGCGGGTAGTTCGCCCGGAGGTCTTCGATCGCCTGCTCCTTCTCGGCTTCGATCGCCTTGAGCTTCTTCCGCTCCGCCTTCCACTTGCCGCGGGCCCGCCAAGCCTGGGAGAACTCCTTCTGGGCGTGCTCAAACGCTGAGATCGCCGACTTTGTCCGCTGCTTCGTGGCGCCGCCCGACTGCTGGGCCCAGATCAGCACGCCTCCTTTCCACAGCATGGCGAACATCTTGCCGGGCACCTGCCACTTCTGCTCGTCGTAGTCGGCCCGCCGCTTCTCGACCCGCGTGGCGGCCTCCGCCAACCGCTTGGCGAAGAGGTCATCAACGGCCGCGAGCTCCGTCGCCAACCGCTCGGCGGCCGCGTCGGCGTCGTTGCCCGGCGTAGCCTCGGCCGTCTCTGAAGAGTCGGCCGGTTCGTCGGCCTTCGGTTCTTCTTCCGGCGGCAGGAACGCGTCACGCACCGGGTCCATCAACGCTTCGATCTTGTCGCGGGCGAGCGGGCCGCACAGGTACGACATCGCCCAGCGCGTGTGGAAGACCCGGGGCGCGTCGTCGTGGACGTTGTTCATCAAGAAGACCCGGCTGCCGAGCGCCGCCAGCGTGGCCTCCATCGCTCGCTTGTCGAACGACGAACCGGCCTGAGCCGAAGCGCCCTCCAGGCCCTCGATCACGCGGGCCTTGTCCCGCTCGGTCTGCAATCGGCCCAGGAACCAGGTGCCGCAGTTCGACAAGCCCTTGTAGTCGAGGTCCACCGGGTTCTGGGTCGCCAGCACCACGCCGAGCCCGAATGCCCGCGCCTGTTTGAGCAGCGTCAGCATCGGCTGCTTCGACGGCGGGGCGCCGACCGGCGGGAAGTAGCCGAAGACCTCGTCCATGTACAAGATCGCTCGCAGGCTACCGGTGCCCGGCTGCGTGCGCATCCACGCCAGCACCTCGTTCAGCAAGATCGTTACGAAGAACATCCGCTGCGAGTCGTCGAGGTGGGCGATCGAAACGATCGACAACCGCGGCTTGCGCTTTCCATCGGCATCGGGCGGCGCGTACAGCAACTGGTCAACGTCCAGCGGCTGCCCCTTCATCCAGCCGGCGAACGAGGGGCTCGCCAGCAGGTTGTTCATCTCCATCGCCAGCTTGGTCCGCTTCTTCGGCGGGAAGAACTGGTCGATGCCGAGCACGCCCACCTTGTCGAACGGCGGCTGTTGGATCTCGGCGATCAGCTCGGCGATGCCCAGGTCCTTGCCGGCTCGCCAGTGATGCGTCATGACGTTCGACAAGAAGATGTGCTCTTCGCTCTGCACCGGGTCGGCGTCGATCCCCAACAAAGCCAGCAGCCCCGACACGGCCGACGACACCCGCTCGCCCATCGCCTCGTCGTCGCCACGCAGCTCAGGCGGCGGCGCGTCGAACGACTTGAGCACCGTCAGCGGGATGCCCGAACTCGAACCCGGCGTGAAGATCAGCCGCTCGCAGGCATCGTTGTACTGCTGGACCCGGTCGGCCCCCTGCCCCCAGCTCGCGAGCCCGCTGCTCCACAGGTCGGCCGTCATCTCGGCGAGTTCGTCGGGCGTCACTCCTTTGCGCGCGGCGGCCGACTCGTCGACCCAAGGGCGGAAGTCGCCCGGCGCTAGGTCCGGGAACGCCAGCAGCAGGTTGCCCAGGTCGCCCTTCGGGTCGATCGCGATCACCGGCACGCCGTCGAGCAGGGCCTCCTCGATCAGCGACAGACACAGCCCCGTCTTCCCGCTGCCCGTCATGCCCACGCAGACGGCGTGCGTCGTCAGATCCTTGCTAGCGTACAGCAGCGGCTTTTCGCCGGTCTCCCCCGCCGCGAGGTCGTGATCGCGACCCAGATAGAAGTGGTTGCGGGATTCGAGGTTTGGCATCTCAGCGGCTGGCGGAGTGAAGCAAGATTTAAGCCGCGACGTAGACTTTAAAGGTTTTTTGCATAGGCTTTAAAACGGCAGCCAGACTTTAACGTGAACCACAACGCTATGCAAATTCAAGACTTCCGCGCCACGTCAACAGGCTCGTTGGTGAAGATTGCATCGTTCTGGGGCGGTGATCACGCTTTTGAGCCGGCACCCCTGCCACCTGACTGGGACTTCCCGCTGGAGCTTTGGCCACTGCTCGCCGAAGCAAAGAGCGACCTAAAGCTGCTGGAGGGCGTCGGCCGAGGTCTGCAAAACCCGGGGGTCCTGCTAGGCCCAAGCCGGGACCGAGAGGCCATCATCTCGTCTCGGATGGAGGGTACCTACGCCACACCAAGGCAAATGCTGTTGTACGAACTCGACCCCCGCGAAGTCGAGTCAGAAGACGACCCGTTGAATCAGCACCGAGAGGTTGCCAACTATGCTCGAGCCCTCGAGCACGCCAGCGAGACTGCTCTGCCGGTGGGATTGCCGCTGATCCGTCAGCTGCATCAACTGCTGCTAGACGGCGTCCGGGGCGACGACAAAGAGCCGGGCCGATTCCGGAGTCGGCAAGTCGCGATCGGTGAGAACGCTCGTTTCATCCCACCGGCCCCCGAGAAGCTGCACGACTTCCTCAATGACCTCGACACTTACTTCCACGTCACCGGCCAAAAGTACGACCCGCTGGTTGATTGCTTCCTTGTCCACTACCAATTCGAGACAATCCACCCATTCGCTGACGGGAACGGCCGTGTTGGCCGGCTGCTGTTGGCAGTGATGATCCAAGAACTTTGCGGGCTGAGCCAGCCGTGGGTGCATATCAGCGAGAGCTTTGGCCAAGACCACAACGAGTACTGTGGCCGGATGTATCGAGTCAGCAGCGAAGGCGACTGGGCCCAGTGGATCGAGTATTGCCTGCGGAGCGTTGTCAGCCTCGCGAAGATCACGATCGATCGCTGCGATCGGCTGCGATCGCTGCACGAAGATCAACTCGATCGGCTTCCTAAGAAACGAGGCGACGCCCGTCTGCGGCCGATCGTCGACCTGCTATTTCACTCACCCGCACTACGTATAACAGAGCTCTCAAAGACCTTTGCGGTCGCCTACCCAACTGCGCAAAGCGACGTCACGAAGCTTGTCGATGTCGGCATCCTTGCAGAGCTACCCGACGCCTATCCCAAGACCTTCTACGCCCCCGAGATCTTCGCCATCGCCTACGAGGGTCTCGACTGAAGCGTCACTTCAGGACGCCCTGCAGGATAGTAACGACCTGGGCGCCCCCCTTCGATTTGAGGAACTCCATCACCGCCGAGGCGAACTTGGTCATCATGCCGGCGTCGAGGCCTAGCTTGTCGAACACGGCGGTCAGGCCGGCCAGGTCGCCGAGCTTGTCCGCGGCGTCACCGAAGCCGGCCTTCTTCGCCAGATCGCCCACGACGCCAAGCAGGCCGCCGGCGTCGCCCTCGGCCGGGTTAGGGGCGTCCGCGTCGGGGGCTTTGCCGATCAGGTCATCGAGGCCGGGGATCAGGTTGGATACCTGCGAGAAGTCGTCGGCGCCGAGCTTCTCCTGAGCCACCTTGAACAGCGCACCCGCGCCGCCCTCCGCCTGTTCGGTGCTGACGCCGAGCTGCGAGACGAGTTGTTCGATGAGTTCCACGGGATGGCTCACGGGGTTCAGAAAGTTGGTGCGTTGACATCGGCGGCAAGGCAAAGGGCGGGACGGTGCAATGGCCCAGTCTGCTCGTCAAGCGGAACGTAACGCGACGTTCCAGGCGTGGCCACCAGCGGTTACCCGAAAGGCCTATCTGGTTCGTGTCGATGGGAAGCGGCACGACGCCTTTTACGGGCGCCGACGCATCTAGCAACGTCTGTCGAGGATCCGCGCAGTTCGAATCTTGCGAATCTCGGCATTTCTTGGGTGTAGTTGATGGGTTTGCCTGAGCCTAGTTAGTAGGGCGAAGAAATTTGCCCCGCTAGTACCCGCTTACCTCCACCATTTCCAAAGATCACGACCGCGGCGCGCAATGTGCCTTGGGTCTCGACCTGCCCGCCAAAGTATCTTCTTACAGCTACGCGGAGAACGACTCGATGCTGCGCCGCCAGGGACGCTTGCCGTCTGGTTTCACGCTTGTAGAGCTGCTCGTCGTAATTGCCATTATCGGCATCCTGATTGCCTTACTTCTTCCCGCCGTTCAAGCCGCCCGAGAGGCGGCCCGCCGCAGCCAGTGCTCCAACAACATGCGGCAAATCGGCATCGCCCTGCACAACTACCACGACAGCAAAAAGCGGTTCCCATACGGGGCCCAAGGTCGCGACCCGGAAGACCCTGACGTGCGAAACTACGGGGGCCCCCAAGCCGTGGCAAAGCCGCGGACTCCGTTCCTGGTTTACCTGTTCCCGTTCCTCGAAGAGTCGGCGGTGTACGACGGCTACGACTTCACCCGGGCGGGAAATCTACAAACGATGGACGTCAATTCGCCCATCAACAATCGCCTGGACGTTTGGACTTGCCCCAGCGATGAACCGGTGATCTCCTCGGCGTGCGAAGGGGGTAACGCGGTCGACGCCAAGGGCAACTACGGCGTCAACTGGGGGACTTGGACGTTCGCGTACCAATCGGAGGCGTGCAGCGTGACGGACCCTGAAACACCGCCCGCGCGGTGTCACGTCTCGCCTTTCCACGTCGAGTTCGGCGCTAAGATCTCGCAGATCACCGACGGCACGAGCAAGACGATCGCGCTGATGGAGATGCTGCAAGCGCCCTCCGAGGAATCGTGCGACCGTCGTGGCCGGATCTGGAACGATGCCCCCGGGTGCTACCAGATCATGACCCGCTTCCCGCCAAACGCCAACGACAACGACGCGACGCGTTGCAACAACCTCCCCCAACAGAATCTGCCCTGCACGGCGGTTACCGGCGCGGCGGCGAACGGTCGGCTGGAGTACATGGCTTCGCGAAGCCGGCACCCGGGCGGGGTGAACCTTGTTATGTGCGATGTCAGCACGCACTTTGTCTCCGATCAAGTCGACCCGCAGGTCTGGCAAGACATCTCGACGATGGCCGGTGACGAGCCGACAAGTCTGCCTTGACGGCTGAGCGCCGGTTGGCGGGCGGGCGCATCTCTGGCTAAACTCCAGCCCGGTGGCGATCGATTGCAAGCCCTGCACGGCTGTCGAGAAGCAGTGGTCAAGCCCGCCGGCGTAAGCGCCCCGCGCTTGAAGCGCGCCGCACTCCCCGAAAGGCGGTTTTCTGATGCCCGGTCGCTGTTTGTCTATCGCGTGGTGCCTGGCGATCGCGACGGCCCCGCCCGCTTGGTCGGCCCCGGAGCGGCCCAACGTGCTGGTCATCTTCGCGGACGACCAGGGCGCCGTCGACCTGAACTGCTACGGCGCCAAAGACCTTAGTACGCCCGCCATCGACGGCTTGGCCGAGCGCGGGCTGCGTTTCACGCAGTTCTACTCCGCGGCGCCGGTCTGCTCGCCGAGCCGGGCCGGGCTGCTGACGGGCCGCTACCCCTGGCGGGTGGGCGTGGCGAACAACGCGGGCCCCGCCCCGCAAGAGAACATCAACGACCTCAGTGAGTCGACGGACAACCCGCGCCTCGCCGGCGACGCGGTCACGATGGCAGAGGTCTTTGGCGCCGCGGGCTACCGGACGGCCCATATCGGCAAGTGGCACCTCGGGCACGGCCCGGCGTCGCGGCCGCTGAGTCAGGGGTTCGGCTACTCGTTCGGCCACCTCGGCGGCTGCATCGACAACTACACGCACTTCACCTACTGGAACGGCCCGAACCGCCACGACCTGTGGGAGAACAACACGCGGGTGCGGATGCCGGGGCGGTTCTTCCCCGACCTGATGGTCGACAAGGCGACCGAAGTCATCCAGGCGGAGAGCGACCAGCCGTTCTTCATGTACTTCGCGTCGAACATGCCACACTACCCGTACCAGGGCGATACCAAATGGCTCGACTACTACGCCGGCCTGCCCTACCCACGCAACCTGTACGCCGCGTTCGTCTCGACGCTCGACGACCGCGTTGCTCGGCTGCTCAAAGCGATCGACGACGCCGGCAAGCGTGAGGACACGATCGTCCTCTACCAGTCAGACAACGGCCACTCCCGCGAGATGCGTGCTCATCTGGGCGGCGGCAGCGCCGGGCCGTACCGCGGCGAGAAGTTCAGCCTGTTCGAGGGGGGCATCCGGCTGCCGGCGGTCGTGTCGTGGCCGAGCCAATTGCCGCGGGGCGAGACCCGCGGGCAAGTCGTCCACGCCTGCGACTGGGCGCCGACGCTCTACGAGCTCTGCGGCGTGGCTCCTCCCGCGGCGCCGATCGAGGGGAAGAGCGTCGCCGGCGTTCTCAAGAGCGCCGACGCGTCGTCGCCACACGCTGCTGGCGATCTGCACTGGGACCTCGGCAAGCAGTGGGCCATCCGCCGTGGGCCTTGGAAGCTGATCTACCGGGTGAGCCTGCACGACAAACAGTCGCTCTCCGCCGAAGACGCCGAGTGGTTCCTCTCCAATGTCGAGCTCGACCCGAGCGAGAAACAGAACTACGCCTCGGACGAGCCCGGCGTCGTCGCGGACCTCCGCGCCCGGCACGAGGCGATGCGTGCCGCCACGGAGTGAGGCGGTCGGCTGGGCCCGCCGCTTGCGGCAAAACCCTCGGCACGCGCGGGGCGTGCCGAGGGTTGTTCGTTTCATCGCTTCTCGCGTCGGCCGCTCAGCGGCTGACGGTCGTCAGGGTGCCGGCGGAGCCGTTCAGGCTCAGCCCGGCGGTGTCCGCGATGCCCGGCGCCGCGGGGGCGACGGTCGCCAGCGAGCCGGCCGACGACAACGCCGAGCCTTCGTGCACGACGAGGTCGGCACGCGGCTTGAGCGTGACGCGGAAGTTCCGGGCGATCGTGCCGTTCGGGCGGACGACCTCCAGCTTCGCCGACGAGCGGCGGACCAGACCGAGGTTCGGCGTGCGGAACGTCACGCTCGTGGCGTCCCAGCCGACGACCTCGCACTGCATCTTCGCCGAGCCGACCTGCAGGAAGACAAAGCCCTGATCGGCGCCCAGGAAGCCGGCGTTGGCGGTCAGGGTCGAACCGACTTCGATCTCGGTCCGGCTCGACGGCGCCGGCGCCGGCGGGTAATGGGTGATGTGCGAGATCGACGGCCGCGAGTGCAGCGTGATCGACGGGTACGAGACGCGGTGCACCACGCGGGTCACGGGGACCGAGTAAGAGGTGCGGTAGACGGTGTCGCATGCGTCGGCGCCCGTAGCGAACAGGCCAGCGGCGGCACCGGCGAGGGCGAGCGTGTGGCAGCGGAACATGGGAATCTCCCGGAGGGTTGGTGGGACGCGGCCGCTTGAGCGGCCACGCCGCGAGGCAGGTAATGGCGATCGTGATTCGACCCGGTGGCGCCGAGCCGGGCCGCCAGAGAGAACGCCCCGCGGCGGCCGTTCTTCAAGCGAATCCACGAAAGTGGCAAAAAGAAATCTCGGCGAGGCGAGAACCGCCGCCGCCCGGTTTTTCCTGGCCCGATCGCGACGGTAACCCGACGACCGCCGACCGACCGCCAACGACTTACGGCGCCCCCGCCGCCGCGTGACGCCCCGAACCGGGCGCGAAGAGAACGGCCGGATTGTCACCCTAGCCGTCGGATCGCCAAACTTCAGCAACGCGTTTTGTGCCGCCGTTGTGTGCCACCGCAGAAAAATTTGGCCGGCTGGAGGGTCCACCCCGCCCGAGCACCCGGCGCCGCCGCGGGGCGCATGCGGTTCGCGGTCCGCCCGCGAACGCGGGTGTTGGCTAGCTGCCCATTAGTAGATCAACGGGCTGTTCGACGCACTCGGTGGGCAGTGGTCGGCGGTGCGACGCGCACGCCGCCGCGTGAGCCGTTTTGTCGATGCTGTCGACCAACGCTTCGAAGCGTCGCCGCCTTCCCCGGGTTGATGGTTCGCGACGCGAGAACTATCAAGCGGCAACAGGCCTCTCGGGAAGGGCCACTTCGATCCTAAGACGAAACCGGCAAGAAATCGCCCGTGGCCTGACTTACTTACGACGGCCCAGCCCCTAGCCAACCCGAGACGGCCGACCCGCAACCGCCCGGCGAGGTGTTGGCGAAGCCAATCCGAGACGGCGTAGGCCCAGACGGCGTAGGCCCAGACGGCGTAGGCCCAGACGGCGTAGGCCCAGACAGACAAGAAAAAGGGGTGGCTGAGGGGGTTCGAACCCCCGACCTCCGGAATCACAATCCGGCGCTCTAACCAACTGAGCTACAGCCACCGCGGCACGGGACGGCATGGTACTCGCACGCCGGCTGGGCGGTCAACGCGGCGGCGGCCCGGGGCGTTGGGCCCCGGCCGTCAGGGCTGGCTGCTGAGGAGCCATTGCCGGTAGGCCTGTTCCACCTCGTCGGGGGATTCGCCGAGCCTGCGCCACAACGCGTCTTGCTTCGCCCGCCCCGAGTACAGCTCCCGCAGGAAGGCGACGAACGCCTCGCGGCGGGTTGTCGTGTCGGCGGTCACCGCGCGAGCGTTCGACTTGTCGGTGATCGCCTGACCGGCACTCGGAGCGGTGGCGGCCGGCGTGTCCATCGCGGCGGGCGCCTCGATCAAGAACGCCGCCATGCCGGCCATCTGGCTGTAGAGCTTCGGCAGGTCGGGCCGGCGCTGCAGGTCGTCTCGGCCGAGCGCCGCTAGCTCCTCGAACGGGACCAGGTAGCCATCGGCCAGGTTCGCCCGCGCGGCCTGCCCCCGCGGGCCGTCGAGGCCGCCAATCGTGAAGCCCCCCTCGCCGTCGGGCGTGAGCGTCTCGAAGTAGAGTGCCGCCGCTTCGACCGCCCAGAAGTTGTGCCGGCCGCCGGTGACGCCCCGCGTGCGGACGCTCTCGCTGAACAGTTGGTGAACCGCCTCGTGGTAGAGCGTCGCGCGCTGGAGGGGGTTATCGGGGCCGCCTGCCGCCGTGTCGTTTCCTCTTTCCGCCTGCGAGCCGTCTCCGGGGTTGGCGAAGAAGTGGGCCTCGCGGGTGTCTTCGAAGTAGATGCCGAGCGTCTCGGCGATGCGCGGCTGGCGGTGGCGGAGCGCGGCGACGTAGCCCGACTTGTCGCGGTGGTAGATGACGTTCAGCGGCCGCGACCGGACCCGCGCGTTGCGCTCGCCGGCGAAGCGGGCGCGGACCTCGTCGGCGCCCAGGTGGTAGCCGGCGAAGAGCTGCCGCCAGACTTGGTAGAGCCGCTCGAGCTCCGCCGCGAGGCTGGCCGCCGCCGGCAGGCTGTGGTTGGTGGTCACCTGGAAGTTGTCGGTGCGGACCTGCCAGCCCTGGTCGATCGTGGCGTGCCGGGCGGCGTCTTCTTCGGTCGACAGCCACCGCCGGCCGGCCCGTCGCTCCCCCGCCATGTAGCGTGGCAGGTCGTCCGCCTTGACCCAGCCGAACGCCGGCGACCAGACGAGCCCCCTGCCGAGCTGGCGCTTTTGGTACGCCGTCACCCAGTGGCCGCCGACGCGCTCGTAGCCTAACACCCGCCGGCAGGTCGGTTGGTCGGGGTCGTGCCGGAGGGCGAGCGTCGCGAGCCGCAGCGCACGTGACGGGTTGTCCGCCGCGGCCGCCAGCAGCGCTTCGGCCAGCAGCGCTTCGGCCGGCAGCGGAGCGGCACGCTGGGGGGTGGCTTCGCTTCGAGCCAGCGGCGTGTAGATGTCCGGCGCGATCGCAACCGCCGCTCCCCCCGGCGCCGCCGCTGCGCTTGCCGACCACCGGGCAAGCAACGCCGCCGCTAGCAGAGCAGCGGCGACGGGCCGTGCCACGTTTGGTGCCGAGGGGTGAATCATCCTTCTAGTGTAGCTCGCTCGGGGTAGCTCGCTCGGGGTAGCTCGCTCGGAGGTGGCGTCTCGGGGGTGGCCGTCGCGCCGCCACGCCCGCGGCGCGGTGTCGTCTCGCCCCGGCAAACGCCGCCGGGGTATACTTGAGTCATGGCCGATTCGATGCTCGATGTCGCCCGACGCGCCGACGAGTTTTTCATGGGCGCGTCCCCGATCCACCTCGCGATGACCCGCCTTGCCAAGACGCTGGGCGAGATGGAAATCCCATTCGCCATCGCCGGCGCCATGGCAGCCAACGCCCACGGCCACCGCCGCACGACCGCCGACGTCGACATCCTGATCGCCGAGGAAGACCTCGCGCGGTTTAAGGCGGAGCACCTCGGCCGCGGCTGGGTCGATAAGTTTGAGGGCTCGAAGAATTTTCGTGATGCGGTGGCGGGCGTCGATATTGACGCCCTGATCGTCGGCCAGTACCCCGGCGACGGCAAGCCGAAGCCGGTGGCGTTTCCGCCGCCCGCCGAGGTTTCCGAAATCAGCGAAGAAGGCATCCCGTTTATCAGCCTGCCGACGCTGCTCGAACTGAAACTCACGAGCGGCATGACAACCTCGCACCGCCCGCGCGACTTGGACGATGTGATTCAGCTGATCCGAGCGAACGAGCTTGCTGAGTCGTACGCGGAACAGCTCAATCCGTACGTCGCGGAGAAGTACCGCGAGCTGTGGCGGGCGGCTCAGGTGGAGGAGGAGTATTGAGTCTCTCGAACGTTTTCTCTGCAACGCTGTAACGCTGCGACGCTGCGTGAGATCACTCCGGTCGCTGACGCTCGCGGCTGGCCAGCGTCACTTCAGCTAGGCGTCGCCCTGGTCGGCCATGGCGGCGTCGAAGGCGACGTCGCTCGGCGAGAAGTCGAGGTTCTTGACGAACGCCGCGGCCTCGGCGGCGCCCTGGTCGCGGTGCATGCCCATGTCCTCCCACTCGACACTCAGCGGGCCGTCGTAGCCGATCACGTTCAGGGCGCGGATGATCTCCTCGAAGTTCACGCCGCCCCGGCCGGGCGAGCGGAAGTCCCAGCCGCGGCGGGGGTCGCCGAAGTTAAGGTGGCTGGCGAGGATGCCGCTGGCGCCGTTGAGCGTGACGATGGCGTCCTTGATGTGGCAGTGGTAGATGCGGTCGGGGAACGCGCGGATAAACTCGACCGGGTCGACGCCCTGCCAGATGAGGTGGCTCGGGTCGAAGTTGAAGCCGAACGCCTCGCGGTGGCCGACCGCTTCGAGCGCCCGCTGGGCGGTGTGCAGGTCGAAGGCGATCTCGGTCGGGTGGACCTCCAACGCGAAGCGGACGCCGCACTCGTCGAAGACATCGAGAATCGGGTTCCACCGGTCGGCGAAGAGCTGGAAGCCCTCGTCGATCATCGCCTCGGGGACCGGCGGGAACGAGTAGAGGAAGGGCCAGATGCTCGACCCGGTGAAGCCATTCACCACGCCGACGCCCATCCGCTGCGCCACGCGGGCGGTGTTCTTCATCTCCTCGATCGCCCGCGCGTTGACTCCCGCGCCGCCGTCCCCGGCGCTCAGGCCGTCGCCCCACACGGCGGGGGGCAAGATCGACTGGTGCCGGGCGTCGATCGTGTCGCACACGGCCTGCCCCACCAGGTGGTTGCTGATCGCGTGGCACTGCAGGTCGTAGCGGTCGAGCAGGTCCCGCTTATCGCGGGCGTAGTTGGGGTCGTCCAGCGCGCGGTCGACCTCGAAGTGGTCGCCCCAGCAGGCGAGTTCCAACCCGTCGTAGCCGAAGTCGCCCGCCTTGCGGCACATCTCTTCGATCGGCAGGTCGGCCCACTGGCCGGTGAACAGCGTGACGGGGCGGGGCATGGCGAAGAGCTAGGGGCGAGGAGTTAGGGGCGAGAGGACTTCGGGGACTGAGAACGAATCGGTCGCCGTGGCTGGCCGTGCTACACTTCTTGCATGCAGAGATTTTGCATGAAGAGATTGGTCACAACGGTGTCGCTGGCGGCCGCGGCGCTGATGTCGGCGTCGGCGCCGAGTGCTGCGTGGGCGGCGACCGTCTCGCTTGAGATCGCCAGCCAAGGCCGCGGGCAGACTACCGCACCCCAAGAGTGGCTGCAACAGCTCAACCGGGCGGGCGTGACAACGGTGCGCATCCGCGGCGCGCGGGTCGGTGATACGCCGACGATCGAGACGATCGAAGGCGCGCGCGGCGCCGTCCACCGGCTGACCGGCGTGCTCACCGCGCGTGGGGAACTCGTGCTGCCGGGCGGGCGGTTCTCTCGCCGCGACGCCACGGGGCTGCGCGACTACTTCGACCGCTTGAAGGCCGACGGCGCCGAGGCGGTGACCGAGCCGACCGGCAACTTCGGGCTCACCAAGAAGCAGTTTGAGCTCGCCTTCGAAGCGCTCAGCAAGCCGCTGGCGATTAAGACCGCCGGGCGGGCGCCGCGGGCGGTGCTCGACCGCGTCGGCGCCCGCCTCGCCATGCCGCTTGTGGTCTCGCCCGGAGCGGCGGCAAAGCTGCAAGCGGCGCCCGCCATCCGCGACGAACTCGGCACGCTTACCATCGGCTCCGGCCTTGCCATTGCGCTGCGTGCCGAGGGCCTGGCGATCGCACCGCACAAACCGCGGGGCGGGCCGCTCGAGCTCCGCGTCGCGCCCGCGTCGGAGGACGAGGCGTGGCCGATCGGCTACCCGGTGAAGGGCGCCCCCCGCAACACGGCGCCCGACCTGATGCAGTCGATCAACGTCGAGATCGACGGCTTCACCCTCGCCGAGGCGATCGGCGCGATCACGCCCCGCCTGGAGCTGCCCGTGCTGTGGGACACCGCCACGCTCACGCGCCTGAAAATCGACCCCGCGTCGATTAACGTCAAGCTGCCCCGCTCGCGGGCTTCGTACAAACGGATCCTCGAGCGGCTGCTGTTCCAGGCCCGCCTGCGCGGCAAACTTCACACCGACGAAGCCGGCACGCCGTTCTACTGGATCACGCGGTAGTGGTCGGCAGTGATGGAGGCGGGAGCTCCGCGGCTGGGAGCTTAGCGGCTGGGGATTCGTCGGGCGTGGGTTAGACCACTGCTTTAGCCAAGAAGACTCCTTGCGCAAGAGATTCCTGGCAAGCTCAACCCTACCGTGGCGAACGGGCTGGCAGAGGCGGGCCCGCTCGGGCCCCGTCACCGCTAACCCCTGGAGATTCCGCCTTGGCAACAGCGACCGCCAGCAAGCGAATGAAAGTCCCCGAACCGCTGCTCCCCAAGGCGTGGGCCGTGCCGCGGGAGTTTCGGGAACGCTTGGGGGACGATGTCGGCCGGCAGCGGGTGATGCAGGCCGAGGGGCACCTGCTGCTGGTGCTGCACGCGCCGCCCGCCCCGGGGCAAGACCTGCGGCTGGGGCGGCTGTACTGGCGCGACCCCCAGGGCCAGTGGAAGCCGGTCGCGATGGCCCACAACGAGCACCCGGTCGGTGAGCTGCTCGACCAGTACGAGGCGGCGATCGAGGCGCTCGACCAGCAGGAAGAGGACGCCGAGGGCGCCCGCGACTACTTCGACATCCTCACGGCGCTCAACCCGCTGCTCCGCTCGTGCCACAACCTCTACGCCGTGCTGCAAGAGGCGCGGCAGGCGGTGAAAGAGGACCGCGGGCTGATCCTGCTCCGCGACCGGGCGTACGCCCTCAATCGGCGGGCCGAGCTGCTGCAGCAGGACGCGAAAAACACGCTCGACTTTGTCATCGCCCGCCAGGCGGAAGAGCAGGCGGACGCCGCCCGCGGCCAGGCCAAGGCGGCCCACCGGCTGAACGTGCTCGCGGCGTTATTTTTCCCCGTCGCGACGCTGACCGCCGT